>DATDRW010000104.1:0-24499 GCA_035291545.1 Acidimicrobiia bacterium | reverse complement strand
CCCGGTCGAAGTGATGAAGCGGGTGATCTCCGACATGAACATGACCGAGGTCACCATCTGTTACGGGATGACCGAGACGTCACCGGTGTCCACCCAGACCCGGCACGACGACGATTTGGAGCGGCGGGTGTCCACCGTGGGAAAGGCCCACCCCCACGTGGAGGTGAAGATCGTGGATCCCGAGTCGGGGGCCATACTTCCCCGGGGGACGGCCGGGGAGGTGTGCACCCGGGGTTACTCGGTGATGATCGGGTACTGGAACGATCCGGAGAGGACCGCGGAGAGCATCGACTCCGAGGGCTGGATGCACACCGGGGACCGGGGCACGATGGACGGTGACGGGTACGTCGGCATCGTGGGGCGAATCAAGGACATGATCATCCGGGGCGGGGAGAACGTCTATCCCCGCGAGATCGAGGAGTACCTGCTCACTCACCCCGATCTCATCGACGTGCAGGTGGTGGGGGTGCCCGACGCCAAATACGGGGAGCAGGTGATGGCGTGGGTGATCGCCCGGCCGGGGTCGGATCTCACCGGCGAGGAGGTCCGCGAGTTCTGCCGGGGACGCATCGCCCACTACAAGATCCCGGCCCGGGTCGCCTTCGCCACCGAGTTCCCGATGACGGTCACCGGGAAGGTACAGAAGTACCGGCTGCGGGAGATGGCGGGAGAACTCCCAAGTCCGTAGGTGTTCCGTTGCCCGTTGCCCGTTGCCCGACGCCCGACGCCCGACGCCCGACGCCCGTTACGCGCCATCTGCTGTCTGCAAGCTGCAGGCTGCAAGCTGCCAGCCGCCGGCTCTCTTTACACCCCGAACATCACCTCGCCGAGACGGAGGCGGTGGACGTCGAACGTGTCCAGGTCCAGCCGCACCGACCCGAGGCGCAGTCCCCGCATCCCGTCGCCCTGATTGGTGACGACCCGCAGCACCCCTTCCTCGTGCTCGAGGACCCCGAGCCCGAGGCAGCCGCCGGTTCCGTCCTGGAGCCCGACGAGCACGCCGTGGAGGCGGGCGAGGTCGAGCCCTTCGGGGAGGGTGGGGGCAAACACGGTGCTGCGCACCCGCCACCGTTGCAGCGGCTCGGCGAACGCGGTGGCAAAGGCCTTGGCCCGGTGGGCGCGCCGGGTCTCGGGGTTGGCCGGCCGCACCCCGGGATCGGCCGGTGCGGTCTCGACCTCGGTGGAGAAGAAGCGGCGGAGCATCCCGACCAGCGGCTCGAGCTCCGCTCCCCGCTGCAGGCCGATCACCACGTCGGGGCGGCATGACTCCATCTTGTGGTACTTGAGCGTCTGGCCGCCCACCCCGGAGATGGCGCCGGTGGTGTCGATGACCACGAGGTCGACACGGTCCCGTGCCGCGCCGACCAGCGTCGCGGTGGCCACGACCTGCTGGAGGACTACACCGTCGGGTGCGATGGCACCGACGAAGTGGACCAGGTCGGCATCGGCGAGTGATGCCAGATCGCTCTGGTCGCGCACGAACTTGAGCGCGGTGCAGGTCGGCGGACCGACGGTGGTCTGATCGATGTCGGCGTCCACGTATGCCGCGGTCTTTCCGGCGGCGATTGCGGCGGCGAGCAGGTCGCGGGCCAGCGTCGACTTGCCGGTGTCGGGTCCACCCACCAGCATCACGACCCCGCGGCGCCGGGCGAGGTCCTCGAGCAGCGCTCCGTGGTGGTTGTCGGGCACGCCACTCCTCGGCTTGGGACGGTTCATCGTACCGGCGCGGTGGGGTGGAGCCGCGACCGGTATCCTCGGCGGCGATGCCCCGCCTCCCCGTCTCGTTCCTCAGCGACTTCGGCCATGCGGACGAGTTCGTCGGCGTCGTGCACGGCGTGATCGAGCGGATCGCTCCGGGCACACGGGTGATCGATATCACCCACGATGTCCCCCGGGGCAACGTCCGCGCCGGCGCCCTCGCCTTGCTGCGTGCGGTGCAATACCTTCCGGATGGGGTGGTGCTCGCCGTGGTCGACCCGGGAGTCGGCACCGGCCGGCGTGCCATCGCCGCGGCGACGTCCCGCGGTTCTTTCGTCGGCCCGGACAACGGTCTCCTCGCCCCTGCGGTGGCGATGGTCGGCGGCGCCGATCGCTTCGTGTCCCTCGAGTCCGCCGCCTACCGGCTGCCGGGGGCGGGGTCGACCTTCGACGGCCGGGACGTGTTCGCCCCGGCGGCAGCGGTGCTCGCCTCCGGAGAGGCGGACCTCGCCGATCTCGGCCCCGAGGTGGATCCGGGTTCGGTGACCCCGCTGCTCCTCCCCCTGGTCTCCCACGGCGAGGGGTGGGTGTCGGGCGAGGTGTGGTGGATCGACAATTACGGCAACGCCCAGACCAATGTTTCGCCCGAGGATCTGGAACTTGCCGGGATGCGTCCCGGGTCACCGGTCGTGCTTCGGGCCGGCGCCTCCGAGCACGCGGTGGAGTGGACGACCGGATACGGCACCGGGTCGGCCCCGATCGTCCACTGCGACTCCCACGGGCTGATGGCGATCGCCGTCCCCCGCGGGAGGGCGGACGAGGCGCTCCACCTCAGCGAGGGCCTCTCCGTCGGGTTCAGGTCACCGACGTGAGGCGGATCACGAAGAGGACGCCGGCGATGAGCAGCAGCCCGATGAGCAGGAGGATGGCGATGGTGGTTCCCGGGCGCACGTGGGAGACGCTACCGCAGTGAGCGACCTCCTTTTCCTCACCCGGAAGACCTGTGTGTTGTGCTCGGAGGTGTATCCGATCGTCACCGAGGCCGCCCGCCGGTGGGGGCACACCGTGGAGGCGATCGACGTCGACGAGGCCGGGCTCGACGGCCGCTTCGGGGATCGGGTGCCGGTCGTCCTGCGCGACGGCGTCGAGGTGCTCTCCGGGCGATTCGGGCGCAGCGAGGTGCGGCGCGCCCTGAGATAGTCTGGATCGGTTGCGGTTCATCGCCCGGGCCGCCACGCCACTCTCCGAGTGAGGCGCGGTGGGGCACCCCTTGCTCCTCCCCTTCCGCGCCACCACACGACGGACCTGTCGACGCAGGCTCCCTTCATCGGTGTGTCAAGAGTCGAATGGCTCTCGTTCGTCGGCTGCCGCCTCGGTACGGTCGTGAGTGGCGGGTATGTCAGTCAGATTCGACTCTGGTGACCGCGGTGCGGCGCCCGGGACAAGGTGCCACGACGATTTCGTTCATCCCACAGCGCCCTTGGTGATCATAGGGCTCGGCAATGAGATCGCCGGAGACGACGGCATCGGCATCCATGTTGCCCAAGTCCTCCGACGGCGGCTCTGGGGCGTACCAGACGTCGATGTGGTGGCTCTGCCGTGGGCGGGGTTGGCACTGGTCGACACGCTGCGTGGACGGCGCCGCGCCGCGATCGTCGATTGCCTGACCAGCGGGAAACACCCGCCGGGGACCGTACTTCGCCTTGACGAGAAGGGCATCGAGGGCTCGGTCCGGCTCAACTCCTTTCACGACATCGCCTTCCCTACGGCGATGGCTCTCGGCAGGCAGATGGGCTGGGACATGCCGGACCACGTCGCGATCTGGGGCGTGGAAGCCGAGCGCGTCGGCATCTTTCATGAGGGCCTGTCACCGGGGGTGGCTGCGGCTGTGGAGCCACTCATCGACGACCTGCTCAGGTTCATCGATCTGACGGAGTGCAGGGTCGAGGCGGCCGGAGTGATGCGATGAGGTCGCGGGTCGATCCGCTCGCCGGCGCCGTGGCGCCCGGCATGTTGTCCAGGAGCGAGCGGGACCTCAGGCAGGCGTTTCTAGCCGACATCGACCGGATTCCGGGCGCGGGCCGGCTCCAGCAATGCATCCAGTGCGGGATCTGCACCGCGTCCTGTCCCGTCAGTTTCGCGATGGATCTGACGCCGCGACAGGTCATCGCCATGTTCCGGGCCGGAGCCATTGAGGACGTGTTGGAGAGCCGCACCATCTGGCTGTGCGCCTCGTGCTACCAATGCACGATGCGATGCCCGGCCGACATTCGCATCACCGAGCTGCTCTACGCGTTCAAGCGGTTGGCCATCGGCCGGGGCATGTTCCCACCCAAGTTTCCCGTTCACGTCTTCGCTGAGACGTTCGCCGAGATGGTGAATAGGTATGGGCGCAACTACGAGGTCGGCCTGATTCTGCGGTACTTCATTCGCACCCACCCATTGGGGCTGATCCGACGGCGCCGCGACGGCTTTGCGCTGTGGCGCCACGGCCGGCTCCCGATCAGGCCGACCAGGATCAAGGCAATAGGTGATTTCCGCAAGATCATCGCGAAGGCCGAGACATTCGACCTTCCCCAGGAGCAGGTGGGAAGGGAGAAAGTCACCGACACCGTGGGTTACGCCGCGATCGGGAGGTGAGGCGTCGATGTGAAATACACCTACTACCCCGGTTGCAGCCTCCATGCCACCGGCGTGGCTTACGACATGTCGATGCGCGCGGTGTTCGGCAAGCTCGGAGCCGAACTGGTCGAGTTGGAGGACTGGAACTGTTGCGGCGCGACGGCCTACACCTCGATCAAGGAGACGGTGGCTTACGCGATCTCGGCCAGGAACCTCGCCCTCGCTGAGAAGGCGGGGAACGATGTGGTCGCCCCGTGCAGCGCCTGTTATTACGTCCTGAACCGCACCCGCCGGAGCCTGGCGGAACAGCCTGAGCTGCGCGAACACGTTGGTGCGGCCTTGGCGGAGGCCGGTCTCCAGATCGGGTTCGACACTCCGGTTCGTCACCCTCTTGAGGTGCTGCTGAGCGACGTCGGGATCGACCGCATCGTCGCGGCGCAGACCCACTCGATAGCCGGATTCCGGCCTGCGTGCTACTACGGCTGCCAGATCGTCCGGCCGTTCGCCGCCGTTGATGACGACCCGGAACTCCCGATGGCGATGGAGCGGTTGTTCTGCGCGCTCGGGGCGGCACCCGTCGACTTTCCACCCAAGGTGCGGTGCTGCGGTGGGATGTTGGTGGCGACGTTCCCCGAGGTCGCCCAGGAGTTGTGCCGGGAGCTCACCGGCTGGGCGCGGGAACGCCACGCCAACTGCATCGTGACGGTGTGCCCCCTGTGCCAGGCGAACCTGGATCTGATGAACCTCGATTGCAGCGGGAAGGACGGATCGCCGGGCCCGCTTCCGGTTCTCTACTTCACGCAGCTCATCGGGCTTGCGCTCGGCTGCTCACCCAGAGAGGTTGGGCTTCGACATGGACTGGCGCCGATGCCCATGGAGACGCCACCGCTGCCGGTCGGCCCGGGGAGGACCTGACATGGACGCCATCTCCGATCCACGCATCGGCGTCTATGTGTGTCACTGCGGGTTCAACATCGCGGCAACCGTCGACGTCGAGGCGGTACGCGACGCAGCCGCCGAGCGGCCGAAGGTCGTGGTCTCACGCGACTACCCGTTCATGTGCTCCAATGCCGGCCAGGATCTCATCAAGCAGGACATCCGGGAGAGGGGCGTCAACCGTGTCGTGGTTGCGGCGTGCAGCCCCCTGATGCACGAGCCGACGTTCCGGGCCGCGGCGGAGGACGCCGGGCTGAACCCGTACCTGGTCCAGATCGCCAACATCCGTGAGCAATGCGCCTGGGTTCACCACGAACGCGGGCCCGCCACTGCCAAGGCGCAGTCGCTCGTGAATGGTGCCGTCGCCAGGGTCGGGCTCCATGAGCCGCTTCAGCCCATGCGAGCGGAGGTCACACCCGCGACTCTGATCGTCGGTGGTGGGATTACGGGCCTCCAGGCGGCTCTCGAGGTCACGGAATCGGGCAACGAGGTGTACGTCGTCGAGCGTCAGTCCACGATCGGCGGGATGATGGCCCGCTTCGACAAGACCTTCCCCACCCTCGACTGCGCCGCGTGCATTCTGGCTCCCAAGATGGTGGCGGCGAACCGGCGGGCCAGCCTGCACCTGATGACGATGAGCGAGGTCGAATCGGTCGACGGCTTCATCGGCAACTTCGAGGTGGTGATCCGCCAACGAGCGCGATATGTCAGCCGGGACTGCACATCATGCGGCGAGTGTGTCAAGGTGTGCCCGGTGTCGGTGCCAGATCCGTTCAACGAGTATCTGAGCGAGCGCACGGCCATCCACAAGGCTTTCCCGCAAGCGATTCCGAGCACGTACCTGATCGATCGGCAAGGCAATCCGCCGTGCATGGAGGCGTGCCCCATCCACCAGAACGCCGCCGGCTACGTGTCCCTGATCGCGGCCGGCCGGTTTGCCGAGGCTGCCCGGCTCATCCGTAGGCGCAACCCGCTGCCTTTCATCTGCGGGCGGGTGTGTTATGCGGCGTGCGAGGAGGCCTGCAGCCGGGCGGAGGTCGACGAGCCGATCGCCATTCGGGCGTTGAAGCGCTTCGTCATGGACTGGGAGCGCGAGCACGAGCCGGACCCGCAGCCGGATCCACCCGAGCACCACCACCCGGAACGGGTGGCGGTAATCGGGTCGGGCCCCGCAGGTCTGACCTGTGCATTCGACCTTGCTCGAGAGGGGTATCGGGTCACCGTTTTGGAGAAGCACGACAGGCTCGGCGGCATGCTTGCCATCGGGCTGCCCGGCTATCGCTGCCCGCGACCCATTCTCGAACGCGACCTCGACTACATTCGCCGACTCGGGGTCGACATGCAGACCGGCAAGGAACTCGGCAGGGACTTCTCACTCGAGGACCTGTTGAGCGACGTGCCGGGTTTCGGATTCAAGGCGGTGTTCCTCGGGATCGGGGCTCATGAGGGTCGACCCCTGGGGATTTCCGGCGAGGACGCCGAGGGCGTAATCACCGGGGTCGAGTATCTCCGCAACGTCAACCTCGGCCTCTCCCAGCCGACCGGGCGGCACGTCGCCGTTATCGGTGGCGGTAACACCGCATTGGATGCCGCTCGTACGGCCCGACGCGAGGGTGCGGAGGTCACGGTCCTGTACAGACGGACCAGGAGGGAGATGCCGGCCGACGAGGACGAGTTCGCAGACGCCGTCGCCGAAGGGGTGCGGTTCGACTACCTGACCGCCCCGGTCGAGGTGCTGACCCGCAACGGGCGCCTGCGGGGCTTGCGCTGCGTGCGGATGGAACTGGGAGAGCCCGACGCCGGTGGGCGGCCACGGCCGGTGGTGCTCGAGGGAAGCGACCACGATCGCGAGTTCGACACGGTCATCGTGTCGATCAGCCAGCGTCCCGATCGACGGTGGTGCGACACCGAGCGCCTCGCAGCGGCGCGCCCACTGGCGTTCACGGAGTGGGACACGCTTGAGGTCGATCCCCGGTCGCTCGCCACAGCCATCCCCGGCGTCTTCGCCGGCGGGGACGCGGTGCTGGGCCCGGCCACCGTCGTCGAGTCGATGGGCCAGGGGCGGCGTGCCGCCGAGGCGATCCACAAGTTCCTGCGCGGTGCGGCGCTCGACGACTTCAAGAGTCACCTGCCGCCCGAACAGCCCCGACGCGGGTTCGAGGAGCGACCCTACCGCCAGTCGCGCCCGTACGCCGACATCGCGCGCCTCCCCAGGGCGCGAACGCCCAAACGCCCCGTTCCCGAGCGGCTCGCCGACTACGACGAGGTCGACCTGGGGCTATCCGAGGCGGAGGCGAGGCGGGAAGCCGGGCGCTGCCTCCACTGCGGCGTCTGTGTCGAGTGTCGCTCCTGTGAGGAGATCTGCCCGCCGCAAGCCGTGCGGCTCGACATGGAGGACGAGCTCACCACAGTGCATGTCGGGCAGATCCTGGTGGCGACCGGGTACAAGTCGTTCGACGCCGCGAAGGTGACCCAGTACGGCTACGGCCGCTACGACAACGTCGTGACCAGCCTCGAGTTCGAGCGCATGCTCAGTTCGACCGGCCCCACCGGCGGGAAGGTAGTGCTGAAGAGTGGAGAGCCGCCGCGGGCAGTGGCCATCGTGCATTGCGTCGGCTCGAGGGACGAGAAGTACAACCTGTACTGCTCGAGAGTGTGCTGCATGTCCGCCCTGAAGTTTGCCCACCTGGTGAAGGAACGCACCGACGCCGACGTGTACGAGTTCTACATCGACATGAGGGCGTTCGGGAAGGGACATGAGGAGTTCTACCTCAGGGTGCTTCGCGAGGGCACCACGGTGATCCGCGGCAAAGTGGCGGAAGTAGTGCCGGCGCCGAACCGAGATGGGTCCGACCCCCACCTTCTGGTGCGGTGTGAGGACACGCTGATCGGCAAGTACCGCGAGATCCCCGTGGACATGGTGATTCTGTGCACTGCCCTCGAGGCGCAGAGCGACGCCGGTGCCGTCGGCAGGCTGTTTTCGCTCAGCCGCAGCCCCGACGGGTTCTTTCTCGAGCGCCACCCCAAGCTCGATCCGGTCGGGACCACCACCGACGGCGTGTACCTGGCGGGATGCAGCCAGGGCCCGAAGGACATCCCGGATTCGGTTGCCCAGGCACAGGCGGCAGCGGCCCGCATCCTTTCTCTGATCGCCAAAGGCGAGGTGAGGATCGATCCCATCCGCGCGGTGGTCAACGAGGCGCTGTGCGGCGGCTGCAAGACCTGCATCGGGCTGTGTCCCTACCAGGCGATCGGCTTCGACGCCGAGGCGAAGGTCGCCAGAGTGAACGAAGCCCTCTGCCAGGGATGCGGCACCTGCGTCGCAGCGTGCCCGGCTTCCGCCATCACCGGAGCGGGCTTCACCGATGATCAGATTCTGGCCGAGCTGCAGGGTGTCCTGGCGCCAGTGGGATCGAGGTGATCGAGGATGGTTAGCACAGCCGAGGATCGGTCCGGACCTGCTGCACCCGGAGGTGAGTGGCAGCCCAAGGTCGTGGCGTTCCTGTGCAACTGGTGTAGCTACACCGGAGCGGACCTTGCCGGCATCTCACGCATCCAGTGGGACCCGAGCGTCCACATCGTTCGGGTCATGTGCAGTGGGCGGATGGATCCGACCTTTGTGGCCAAGGCGTTCGAGTTCGGCGCCGACGGCGTGATCATCTCGGGCTGCCATCCCGGTGAGTGCCACTACCAGGAGGGCAACTACAAGGCGCTGCGGCGTGTGCACCTGATGCGCCGGCTGCTCGATGGGTTCGGGATCGACCCGAGACGGATGCGGTTGGTGTGGGTCTCGGCCAGCGAGGGCGGCCTCTGGGCGGAGACGGCCAACGAGATGGCGCGTGATATTCGAAGTCTGGGGCCGATGAAGGCGGGCGCATGACCACCGAAGCCAAGCGCAAGTCCAAGCTTGCCCTCTACTGGGCCGCGTCGTGCGGAGGGTGTGAGATAGCCGTGCTCGACATCAACGAGAAGATCCTTGATGTGGATGCCGCGTTCGACGTCGTGTTTTGGCCGGTAGCGGTCGACTTCAAGGTGAAGGACGTCGAGGCGATGGGGGACGGCGAGATCGATCTCTGCCTCTTCAACGGTGCAATACGCACGTCCGACAACGAGTACATGGCCACCCTGCTGCGGCGCAAAGCCAAGATCCTGGTTGCGTTCGGCTCCTGTGCGTGCGAGGGCTGTATCCCAGCGCTCGCGAACACCACGACCAAGGCGGCAATGTTCGACTGGGTGTACCGGGACTCGCCGTCGACTCTCAACCCCGACGACGTCCGGCCCCAGGAGAGGACCGACGTTGCGGTGGGCACGCTGAGGTTGCCCGCGTTC
The DNA here is from genome assembly GCA_035291545.1 of Acidimicrobiia bacterium. Lineage (GTDB taxonomy): Bacteria > Actinomycetota > Acidimicrobiia > Spongiisociales > UBA11373 > UBA11373. Next base: position 14,914 of record DATDRW010000104.1, on the reverse strand, counting down.
TGGGAAAAGGTCTGCACCCTCGACCAGGTCGTCGACGTCGACTACTTCGTACCCGGCTGCCCGCCCCAAGCCCACCAGATCTGGGCGGTTCTGGAGGCGCTGATCGACATCCTCGAGCACGGCAAGCCGCTGCCTCCGAAGGGCGCCGTTCTCGGCGCCGGGGATCGCACCTGCTGCGACGAGTGCCCTCGCACGAGGCAGGAGAAGAAGATCTCGCGGTTCGTGCGATTGCACGAGATCATCCCGAACCCGGGGCAATGCCTGCTCGATCAGGGAGTCCTGTGCTTGGGCCCGGCGACCCGAAGCGGGTGCGGGGCGCTGTGCGTGTCGGTGGGGGTGCCGTGTCGGGGTTGCTACGGGCCCCCACCCAACTCCAAGGACCAGGGAACGAAGATGATCGCGGCGCTGGCGTCCGTCATCGATTCGAAGGACCCGGAGCAGATCGACCGGATCCTCGACGGCATCGTCGATCCGATCGGCACGTTCTACCGGTTCTCGATGGCCACCGCCACATTGGCGGGGGCGGCCCGCCCTGGGCCCAGCGGCGACCGTGAGGCCGTCGACGAAAGGCTGACCTCATGACGAGAATCACCATCGACCCGATCACCCGGCTCGAGGGCCACGGCAAGATCGACATCTTCCTGGACGACCAAGGCGAGGTGGCCGACTGCTTCTTCATCGTGCCGGAGCTACGAGGCTTCGAGGCTTTCTGTGTTGGGCGACCGGTTGAGGAGATGCCGCGCATCACTTCGCGCATCTGCGGTGTGTGCAGCGAGGCCCACCACCTTGCGGCCGCCAAGGCATGTGACGACGTTTACCACGTCGACATCCCACCGGCGGCGAAGAAGCTGCGGGAACTGATGTACTCCGCGTTCTTCACGGGCGATCACGTCACCCATTTCTACATCCTCGGTGGCCCCGATTTCGTGATGGGTCCCGACGCCCCTCCGGCCGAGAGGAACATCCTCGGCATGATCCACAAGCTCGGGATCGATGTCGGCAAGACGGTCATCGGTGCGCGCGCCGCCGCGCACGAGATCGTCAAGATTCTGGGAGGCAAGTCCATCCACATGGTGACTTCCATTCCCGGCGGGGTCACCAAGGGCCTGAGTGAGGAAGAGCGAGCGAGGGTTGTCGTCCACGGCGAGCGTCTCCTCGAGTTCGCGAAGTTCACCGTCGAGATCCTCAACGATGTTGTGCTGGCCAACCAGGCCTACCTCGAGCTCATCCTCTCCGACACCTACACCCATCGATTCCACTCGATGGGCACCGTCGACTCGCACAACCATGTCAACTTCTACGACGGCCTGGTCCGGGTCGTCGACGTCGACGGAGCGGAGATCGTCAAGTATCACCCTCGGGATTACCTCGATCACGTCGCGGAGCATGTCGAGCCGTGGACTTATCTCAAGTTCCCATTCCTCAAGCAGAAGGGTTGGCACGGTTTCGAGGACGGAGCCGAAAGCGGCCTGTATCGGGCCACACCGCTGGCCCGGCTCAACGCAGCGGACGGCATGGCTACGCCGCTGGCTCAGGTCGAGTACGAGCGGTTCTACGCGACGCTCACCGGCGACAAGAGCGGCAGGACCCCCGTTCACCGGACCCTGGCGACACATTGGGCACGCGTGGTGGAGATGGTGTATGCGGCCGAGCGGACGCTCCAGCTGGCCACCGACGACGACATCACCAGTGACGAAATCCGGGTGCTCCCGACGCAGACTCCGACCGAGGGCGTGGGAAGCCTCGAGGCTCCGCGTGGGACCCTGACCCACCATTACGTCACCGACGAGCGCGGGATCATGCGGCAGGTCAATCTCATCGTGGGCACGACCAACAACCATGGGGCAATAAGCATGTCGATCAAAAAGGCCGCCATGGGAATCATCAAGCGGGGAGTCGAGGTCACCGAGGGCGTCCTCAACAGGATCGAGATGGCGTTTCGCGCCTATGACCCGTGTTTCGCCTGTGCAACGCACAGTCTACCGGGGGCGATGCCGCTGGTCGTCCGGGTGCGTGCCCCCGACGGCACGGTCCTGGCGGAGGGTGGACGCTGATGCACGAGCTCTCGTTGGCGGCCGAGATCGTCGATGTCGCGCTGAAGGTCGCCGGGGATTCCGGTGCCGCGGCGGTTACAACCGTTCACATCACGATGAACGCGGCGAGCCATGTCGACCGATCCGTTCTGTCCCAAGCCTTCGAGATCGCCGCCGTCGGCACCCGCGCCTCAGAGGCAACACTCGACGTGACGGTGGGTCGATGCGCGAGGGGTGAGGTGGCCGTCACCGCCATCGACGTCAACCCATAGCGAAAAGGCGGCGGAGGCTCGCCGACATTCCCCGACGGCTCAGACCCGGCGGCCACGAATGGCCCGTCGCACGCGTCGGGCTGCGAGGTGGCACGCCCCGGCGCCGGCGCGCCCTATCGCCTGCCCGATGGGGCCCGGGGACGGGTGTATGCCTATCCGAGCGCGGCGTACGCCTCGATCTCGCGGAGGGACTCGATGATCTCCCGCGCTTCCTCCTCGTCGAGCCGCCTGATGGCAAAGCCGAGGTGGACGATGACATGGTCGCCGACCGCTGCGTCCGGCACGTACAGCAGGCACACGCTCTTGTCGATGCCGGCGAAGCTGACCCGGCCCATCCTGGTGCCGGTCTCACTCGTGTACGTTTCCGTGATTCTGCCCGGTGCGCTGAGGCACATCGCAGTTCCCCCGCAACGTTCGATCTCTTATCCGGCGCTACGCCCCGGCCTCGGCTTGCGCAATCAACCTGGCCGCTGCGGTCATCGTAGGCGGCTCGGTGACCCCTGACGAAGCCACCGGAGGATGCCCATGGTGCCTGCCGTCGACGAGCCGGCGGCCGTGGTCGCGTCGACCCCGATCGACGTGGACGAGGCCGGGCTCGACGGCCGCTTCGGGTGCCGGTCGTCCTGCGCGACGGCGTCGAGGTGCTCTCCGGGCGATTCGGGCGCAGCCAGGTGCGGCGCGCCCTGCGGTGATTTTGACTCTGAGACCGCTGCCTATATTGCCGCGATGGTCAAAAGGCCGGTTCCCCGGGTCACCGTGCAGCGGCTCCCGGTGTACCTCCGGTGCCTGGAGAGTTTTCCCGCCGGTCGGCAGCGGGTCTCGTCGGACGAGCTCGCCGAGATGGCCGGGGTGCTCGGCGCCAAGATCCGCAAGGACCTCTCCTACCTCGGCACCCACGGCACCCGCGGCGTCGGGTACGACATCGAACACCTCAAGCACGAGATCCGCATGGAACTCGGCCTCACCCGCGACTGGGCGGTGGTCATCGTCGGGATCGGGAACCTGGGCCGCGCCCTCGCCAACTACGGAGGGTTCGGGGAGCGCCGTTTCCGGGTGGTCGGGTTGTTCGACAACGATCCGGTGAAAGTAGGCACTCGTGTCGACGGGCTCACGGTCGAATCGCTCGAGGCACTGGGATCGGCGGTGGCGGCCCGGAAGGTCTCGATCGGCATCATCACCACACCGGCCCAGGCCGCCCAGGAGGTCACCGATGAGATGGCAGCGGCCGGATTGCGCTCCATCCTCAACTTTGCCCCCACCGTGATCAGGGCCCCCGAAGGGGTCGAGGTGCGGCGGGTGGACCTGGCAACCGAACTCCAGGTGCTGACGTTCTACCTCGCAAAGAGCGGGTGAAGGGCAGGAGCGAGGGGCGAAGGGGCGAGGTGGCAGGTCGCAGGTGGATTGCAGATGGCAGATGGCAGATGACGGGTGTCGGGTGTCGGGCGTCGGGCGTCGGGCGGGTAACGGGTACGGGTAGCCGCCGACTACTCCTCCTGCTCCGCCTCGTAGCGGCTGAGCCCGGCCACGAACATCGCAAAGAGCAGCAGCGATCCGAGCATGAGCGAGCCGGGGAGGATGCGCAACTGGAAGCCGTTGAGCCCCTGGACCAGCGTGGGGCGAAGACCGCGGGGGGCGTACACGGTGTAGAGGAAACCCACGATCGAGAGGAATCCGAAAAAGGCGGCCCCGGTGGTGAGGAAGGCGAGCCGGCGGCCCAGGTTGGTGTAGTTGATGAGGAACACGCTTCCCCAGAAGACGCCGATCGCCCCCACGGCCACGATGATGCCCCTGACGAGCACCCCCGGGGCGGGCACTCCATCGGGAGCGACATTGTTCTTGCCTACCAGGTGCTCGTAAAGCACGTCGAGCGCCGCACGGAACTGGGGGATGAGGGAGAGCAGCACCAGCGCCGTGAGTGCCATGCCGAGCCACTCGAGTCTCGACATCCCGCGCTCGTCGTCATGGAGCCCGCGGATCATCGCAGGGTCCTCTCGAAGCGGACGATCAGCATGATGTCATCGCCGCTGAGCATGGCGCCGAAGCCGGGCATCCAGCCCCGGCCGATGCCGTTCACCCCGTACTGGGCGCCGTTGCTCGATCCCTTGACCACGAAGTCGTAGTGATCCGCGATGTCGGGAAACTGGACGACGGCCCGTCCCTCACGCAGTGACGGCCCCATCGCCCCCGACCCGGCATCCTGGGTGAAGGCGATCCCCGCGGAGTATCCGGCGGTGTGGCAGCGGGCGCAGTAGGCGTTGTACAGGCCGACGGCGCGCTGCGCCTGGGTGACGTTCCCGTCGAAGGCCTCTGCGGCCAGCGTCACGATGTCGATCGCGTAGAGGCGTTGCTCCTGGGCGGTGATCACCGCCGCCAGCCCGGCCTGCGCCGCCGGGAGGAGTTTGTCGAGGTTCTGGGTGGTGAGCCGCAGGTCGCGCTCGATGGTGCCCAGGTCGGTGACGAGCACGCGAGCGTTGTCGAGATCGGGCACCGGCGTCGATCCTTCCGACGTGGTGAACGCCTTCGCCGGATCGAAGGAGATCTTCTCGATGGTGCTGCGGGCGTCGGATGCGGGCGCGCCGGCGACGACCTCGGCGACAAGGTCATCGAGCGCGGTTTCGGCGACATCGGAGAGCCCGTCGCGGTCGGTGTCGGCCGCAGTCCCCGAGCACGGGTTGGTGAGGATCTCGGCGGACCGGTCGGTGCACGACGCGGGGTCGGTGAGGATGCTCTCGAGCCGCTTCGGCAGGTCGCCGAGCGCGTCGTACTGCGCCGGCACCGCCTCCAGGGCGGCGATCTCGGCTTCCTGGGCCGCCACTACCGCGGCGACCTGCTCGTCGGCTCCACCGAGGCGGACGATGTCCCGTTCCACCCTGCCGTCGACCGCGGCCAGTACCTCGCTCTGCGGGAGCTGGATGCTGTCCAGGTAGGCGAGCAGCTCGTCGATCTGCTGGGTGTTGAGCGGTCCGCCCCCGGCGGTGCCCCAGGCCGGCATCGGGGAGCCCGGCCGTCCGTACACCAGCCAGTAGCGGGTCTCGTCCTCGGTGTAGCGGTAGAGCACGTCGTTGAGCGAAGGCGCCGCCCAGGTGGTGTCCAGCCCGGAGCGGGCCTCGACGTACGCTGCACCTCCGCCGCTGCCGTCGGCGCCGTGGCAATTGCCGCATTGGTACTCGATGAACCACTCGTGCCCGCGCTCGACCGCGATTTCGTCAAATCTGTCGGTCGCCGCCTCCTGCCGCCGGGTCTCGTTGAGGTAGTAGATCGGCATGACGATGGCGATCACCGCCACCGCCACCAGCGCGGCGAGGAGCACCCGGTCCAATCGCCGGGTCTCCAGGTCGTCGTCGGTGAGGTAGGGGGTGAGGTTCGGCGGGGGGACGTCGCGGCGGCGGCGCACCCGGGTGTTGCGGACCAGGAAGGCCAGCCAGCCGATGACGGCGAGGGCGACAAGGGCGAGGGTTGCGGCGCCGATCCCCATCAGGTGCTCCCCATCAAATGCACGACGGTCCTTGCGGGTACGCGGCGGTCTTCTGGGAAGCCCGCGAGGTCTGGATCACCTGGCCGGTGTCGATGATGAACTGCCCCGAGTCGTCGATGGTGACCACGAACCGATCGAGGTTGCGCGGCGCCGGCCCGTCTTCGTACTCGCCGTGGAAGTTGTACTTCGACGAGTGGCACGGGCACTCGAATCCCTGTGAGGAGTCGCACTGCGGCACCCGGCATCCGAGGTGGACGCAGCGCTGCCACAGCGCCATGAGCCCGCCCGCCACCACCGGGAGACCCTCGAAACTGCTGCCGGCGAGCTCACCCTGGAAGGGAATGATGTAGGCCTGCGCCGCCGGGATGAACAGCGGGCTCACCCGGCCGTCGGGGAGGAACACCTGGGCGGCGAGCTCCTCGGCCTTGCCGGCGGCGACCTTGGAGCCGAACCCGCCGGCCTTGATCCGCGGCCACATGAACCCGAGGGTGAAGATGCCCATCTGGGCGAGGAACAGCCCGAAGATGCCGGCGACGCCCCGGTTGAAGAACTGACGCCGGGTGACCCCGAACTCCTCGGGCGCCACCTCCTGCCGCAGGGTGAGCGGATCCACCGGCGTCGGGGCCTCGGCGAGCACCGCCGCGGGGAGGTCCGGGGCCAGCGGCTTCTCGCCGCGGCGGCGCTTGCCGTCGCGGCGCATCGCCCTGCGGTCCACCGAACCGGTGACCGTCCCCGATCCGGTGCCGCGGCGCAGGGCGACGCTCGCCACGGCGAGGGCCCCGATGAGGCCGACGGCGGCGAAGGCGAGGATGGCGATCTGTCCGGTGCTCATAGGTCGAAGAAGATCCCGTCTCGCCACGGGAAGGTGAAGTTGAAGCCCGTTCCCCGGTAGAACGATCCAATCATGGTGAGGATGGCCGCCGCCACCACGAAGAAGGTGAACACCATGATGGCGAACTTGCGGTCCGACGGCCGGATGGAGCGATTGCGGTCGACGAAGGGGACGATCGCCAACCCGGCGAGGCCGAGACCGGGGATGAGCACGCCGGCGACCTGCGGGTCGAAGTACGACAGCAGCTCCTGGAGCCCGAGGAAGTACCAGGGGGCCTTCGACGGGTTGGGTTGGGCATTGGGGTTGGCCAGTTCGAGGAGCGGAGCGTCCTGGAAGATCGAGAACACGATCAGCAGGCCCAGCACCACGAGCAGGGCCACGAACTCGATGGCGAGCAGGTGCGGCCACACGCTGACCTTGTCGGTGGGCTCACGCTTGACCTGCTGGATCGCCTTCGCCTTGACGACCGTGAGCAACCGCTGGGTGCGCACCCCCTCGGGGATCGCCGGGGCCGCCGGGGCCGCCGTGGGCGCCGGGGCTGCGGCGGTGGCAGTGGCGGCACCGGCGGCGGGCGCCGGTGCGGCGCCGCCGGTCATCTCGGCCCACACCTGTTCGAACGGCACACCGAGGGACTTGGCCTTGGCCTCGGCCGACCGGCGGAGCAGATGTTCGGGGACGTTTGCCATCGACCGTCCTCCTACAGGGGACCCGAGATGCCGCCGTCCTTGCGCACCCGCCAGAAGTGCACCGCCATGAAGATGACGATGAGGAACGGCAGGGCGAGGACGTGCAGCACGTAGAAGCGGAGCAGGGTCGGCGCCCCCACCTGGAGGCCGCCGAGCAGGACGAACGACACCTGATCGCCGAACACCGGGGTGTAACCGCCCATGTTCGTTCCCACCGTGACCGCCCACAGCGCCAGCTGGTCCCAGGGGAGGAGGTAGCCGGTGAACGAGAGCAGCAGGGTGAGGAACAGCAGGACGACGCCGACCACCCAGTTGAACTCACGGGGCGGCTTGTAGGCGCCGTGATAGAAGACCCGGGTCATGTGGAGGAACACCGTGATCACCATGAGGTGGCCACCCCACCGGTGCAGGTTGCGCACGATCTGCCCGAAGGCGACATCGGTGGAGAGCGCGGCGATATCGGGGTACGCCTGCTCTGCCGAGGGCGTGTAATAGAACATCAGGAAGATGCCCGTGATCGTCAGCAGGATGAAGAGGAAGAAGGAGAGTCCCCCGAGGCACAGCGTGTACGAGAGACGGACCCCGTGCCGCTTCACCTTCACCGGGTGGAGGTGATAGAGCACGTTGTTCATGATCACGTAGGAGCGGTTGCGCGGGCTGTCGCCGTATCCCTTGCGGAACGGCGAGCCCGGCCGGAAGATCGACTCCCAGGCCTCCGAGCCGCGGATGCGGCCGCCGACTCCGGCGAGACGCTTGCCGAGTCTGGTCTGCTCGTTTCCGTTTCCGTTGCTCGTCACGTTCCCTCCGTGAATCCTCAGTCTCCGCTCCGGCCCGTCACCCGATCAAATCAGAATCGCATCCCGTAGGCGTACCCGTTCTTGTAGTCGCGCTGCCCGCTGTCGATCTCCCACGGCGCCTCCACCTCACGCCCCTCCGCCCGGGCGGCGAGCGAGCCGTCGTACTTGCCGAGGGAGATCACCCCGGTGGGGCAGCGGTCGATGCACAGGGCGCAGCGGGTGCACTCGTCCTCGTCGACGACGAAGAAGCCTTGGTTGGCGGTGTCCGTCCTCGGATCGGCGACGTTGCTCGCCTCGGCGATGGCGTCCATCGAGAGGTAGTGGATGCATTTCCAGGGGCAGATGTCGACGCAGCCTTCGCAGAGGATGCATTCCCCCTGATCGATGTGCAGGTACTGCTTCGGCTTGACCGCGGCGGCGAGGTAGCTGCCGTCGACCAGGGTGAGCTGGTAGTCCTCGCGGAACGGAGGCGTTTCGAACCAGACCTCGGAGCGGGCCATCTACGTGCCCCCCTTCACGACGGGACGCCCGTAGAGCGAGGTCGTTGTCGCCACGGGGCGCCCGGCCTTCTTGGCGCGCTCCTGCCACTGGTAGGCGCCGATGGCGACCGCGGCGAGCACCGTGGTCGAATAGCCGGCGGCGATCACGTCCTTGAGCATCCCGTACGAGATGCGCACAGTGTTGTTGAGCACGAGCCACCTTGGGATCGTGAGCAGGATCTTGCGCTCCGACCAGTCGAGGGTGCCCTGGGCCAGGTTGAGCCACTGGTTGGGGACGATGCCGAGCAGGATGAGCATCTCGAGGGTGAACAGGAAGGCGCCGACGGTCGCCAGCGCCCAGGTGAGCTTTCGCCCGTAGATCCACCCGTACACGATTGCTCCCATGGCGATCTGGGAGCCGAGGACGGCGATGGCCCCCCCGGTGGTGGGGAGCACCCAGCACCTCTGCGGGTTGTTCTCGAAGAAGGTGCAGCGGGGGATCCACGGGTGGATCTCGCGTCCCACCGAGTCGAGGAGGGGAAGGTTGGTGAAGTGGGCGAAGATCACCCCGACGGCGAGCAGCGCGAGCCCGGCGGCGACCCCGATGACGCCGATTCGCCTCCGCTTCTGCTCCGTCACGGTCCGGGTCTCCTCTCGGGAATGGGCGCCATACTACGCGGATGCGATCGGGTCGCCCGTCGCCCGTCGCCCGTCGCCGTACCGTGGCTTTCCCGTCGCCTTTCGCCTCTCGCTCCTTGTTCCACCGGTGTGGCTGCCGCGGCGCGGTGCGGCACGGCCGCGTCCTTGAACCTCTAACCTTCCGCACCGATTCGCAGACGAAGGGGAATCGGGGAGTGGCTCCGGAGGAAGGCACGAGCATCGAACGCACCGGCGCGTCGGCGCTCTCCGGAGCGATGGCGGTGCGCCTCGCCTTCGTCGTCGCCGGTCTCTTCCTGGTCGCCGGCCTCGCGCTCTTCACCCTCGCCGCCGCCCGGCTGGTGTGGCCGGAGCTGCTCGACGGCAACGGCATGCTCGCCTACGGCCGGGTGTTTCCCGCCGGCACCGATGCGCTGCTGTTCGGCTGGCTGACGGTCGCGTTTCTCGGCTTTGCCTTCTACGCCGTACCCCGCCTGGTGGGGGTGCCACTCGCCTCTCCCCTCGCCGCCCTCGGTGTGCTCGCTTTGGTGGCGGGTGGTGCCGGCGGGGGAGTGGCCATGGTGCTGCTCGGCGAGAACACCGGCGGCCGTTGGCTCGAGTTCCCGCTGCTCTTCGACGCCGCCCTGGCCGCGGGTTACGCCGGGGCCGCGGGTCTCCTGGTCCTCACCGCCCGGCGCGGTGAGCGCAACCGTCTCCCGCTGCCGACGTGGTACCTGGTGGCGGGATCGGTGTGGCTGTTCCTCGCCGAGGTTGCCGGCGCCATCCCCGGGCTCGACGGGCTCCCCGCCGAGATCCAGTCCGCCTTCACCGGGACGGCGCTGTTCGGGTTGTGGGCGGCCTGCGCCGGGCTCGGGGTCGCCTACTCCGTGGTGGGTGGGGTGCTTACCGCGGCCGGATTCAACGAACGACTGGGTCGAATCGGGTTCTGGTCGCTCGCCCTCACCTGGGCGTGGACCGCCGGCCGCCTCCTCCAACACGGCCCCACCAAGGACTGGATCGAAACGGTGCCGGTTGTGTTCGGCGCCGGACTGGTGGTCGCCGCACTGGCGATCGCTGCCGACTTCGCCGGGGCACTCCAGGGCCGCTGGTCCGCGGTGAAGGCGTCGCCCCCGTTGCAGATGGTCGTCGCCGGACTCGGCTTTCTCGTGCTGGCAGTCGCGGCGGCCTTTGTCGCCAGCCTGCGATCGGTATCGGCGGTGGTCCAGTTCACCCCGTGGGAGAGCGGTGTGGAGACCGCAACGCTGCTCGGCGCCTTCACGTTCTTCGCCCTTGCGGGGATCACCCACGTCGCACCCGCGGTCCGGGGAAAGGCCTGGGGGAGGTGGTCGGGTCGCCTGGTGGTGTGGCCGATGGTGGCCGGTGTCGGCCTTGCCGTGGTCACCCGGTTGTTCGCCGGGCTGCAGCAGGGCTTGTCGTGGCTGGCCGGGGTGCAGTCCGGCGCCTATGAGAACGCCAATGAGGGTTTCGAGCACTCGCTGGCCCCGTTGCGCGGGCTCGACCTGGTCCAGATGATCGGACTCGGCCTGGTGCTTGCCGGTGCCGCCGTCTTCATGCTGCGCCTGTTGTGGCTGAGCATCGGCTCCGCCGCAGCCGGCGAGGACGCCGCCCCCGGGTACGCCACCCAGCCGCTGGGGACGCTGCTCCGCGGTGCGGTGGCGCTTTTCTGCTTCGCCGTTGTCGGCACCTTCGTGTTCCCCGCGGTCGACTCCGTCGCCGAGGCCACGGTGATCGCCGAGTCGACCCGCAACTTCGCCGCCAACCCGTCGGCCGAGCTCGGCCGCGAGGTGTACGTGCGTGAGGGGTGCTGGTACTGCCACACCCAGCAGGTGCGGCAGGTGATCACCGACGTCGGCCTGGGTCCGGTGTCCCAGCCCGGGGACTACGTGTACGACCCGGTGGGTTTGGCCGGCTCGCGCCGGATCGGCCCCGACCTCACCCATCAGGGGAGCAGGGAGAACACCGGGAGCGCCGCCTGGGTGCGCACCCACCTCGCCGATCCCCGCGCCGACGAGGAATGGTCGGTGATGCCTTCGTTCCGCTACCTGAGCGAGGAAGAATTGACCGCGCTCTCGGTGTACGTGTCGGGACTGGAATGACGATGGACGAGCTCCTCGCCGCAGCCGCCAAAGCCACCGGAATGTCGGAGACCATGGTGAGGCGCTCGGCGGCGGCGCGCGCCAAAGCCCAGGGGACCACGGTCGAGGCGGTGCTCGCCGAATGGGCCGGTGTCGAGGTTCCTGCCGGTGTCGCAGCCGCTGCCACCCCGGCGGCTCCCGTTCCGGCGGCAACCCCGGCCGAGCCCTCTCCCGCCGCCGCCGAATCCGGTCTCGAGGTCGAAGAGTCGGGTGAGGAGATCGCACCGACACCCGCCCCGGCACCGGTGGCGATCACCGCCGCACCCGAGGTGGAGCCGGTCGGCGCCATCCCCCGCTGGCTGGCGGCATTGTTCGTGTTCATGCCGCTGTTCGCCCTCGCCTACGTGGCCTTCCTCCCCAACGGCCCCTCGTGCGGTGACGCCGGACGGCTGGCGGTCGACCCGGTGAGCGGGGAGATGGTGAATTGCGACGGCTCGGCGTTCGGGGGAAACGAGATCGACTTCTTTGCCCTCGGCGAGGAGACCTACTCCAGGGCGGGCTGCATCGGCTGCCACGGTCCGGGCGGCGCGGGCCTCGCCAACTTCCCCGCCTTCACCGGCGGGGCGCTGCTCACCACCTTCCCCGAGGGATCCTGTGCCACCCACATCGAGTGGGTGCGTCTCGGGACCGCCGGATGGCCCGACCCCACCTACGGCGCCAACAACAAGCCGGTCGGGGGATCCGGTGCCGTGATGCCCACCTTCGGGTCGATCCTCGACGATCAGGAACTCGCCGCAGTTGCGCTGTTCGAGCGGGTGTCCTTCGGCGGCGAGGACCTGGCGGCGGCGCAGACCGACTGTTTCGGCATCACCACGGAACCCGCCCCCGCAGCCGAGGGGTAGACCCGACGGGTCAGCGCCGGACGGCCTTTTTCACCGCGGCGATCGCGGCGTCGACGTCGTCGCGGCTCACTCCGAGGTGGGTGACCATGCGCACCCGGGCCCCTACCGTCGATGCCCGTACCCCGTGTTTGGTCAATACGGCGCTGAAAGCGGCGCTATCCATCCCCTGGGGGGGATCGCAGAACACCATGTTGCTTTCCGGCGGTGTGATCGACAGACCAAGGTCGGCGAGACCCGATGCCAGACGTGCAGCGTTGGCGTTGTCGTCGCGCAGCCGGTCGACGTTGTGTTCGAGTCCGTAGAGGCCCGCGGCGGCGAGGATGCCCGACTGCCGCATCGCCCCGCCGAACAGGTACTTGAAGCGGTTGGCCCGCTCCACGAAGTCGGCCGATCCGGCGATGGCGGCCCCGCCGGGTCCGCCCAGACCCTTGGAGAAGTCGATCCAAATCGCATCCACCGGGCCCGCCCAGTCCGCGGCGGCGGTGCCCGAAGCTGCCGCAGCGTTGAACACCCGGGCGCCGTCGGTGAACACCGCGGCGCCGTGCTCGTGGGCGGCGGCGGCCACCGCCCGGTACCGATCGAGTGGCCACACGGATCCCGCGGCGAAGTTGTGGGTCTGCTCCAGGGCGACGAGCGAAGTGCGCGGCTGGTACACGTTGCCCCGGTTGAGCACCGCCTTCAATTGCTCCGGGGTGAAGTGGCCCCGCTCGGTGACGATCGGTTCGAGGACGATCCCGGAGAGCACCGCAACGCCGCCGCCTTCGGCGCGCAACACGTGGGCGCGGTGGTCGCACACCACGGCGTCGCCGGGCCGGGTGAATGTCGCCACCGCCACCTTGTTGCACATCGACCCCGTGGGGAGGAAGAGCGCCGCCTCCTTGCCCAGCAGGGCGGCGACCCGTTCCTCGAGGCGGCGGGTGGTGGGATCTTCGCCCAACTGCTCGTCGCCGACCTCGGCGGCGGCCATGGCGGCGCGCATCCCATCGGAGGGGAGGGTGTGGGTGTCGGAGAAGAGGTCGATCATTCGGTGGCTACGACCCTACCGGGTCGTAGCCACCGAGATGGCAGATCGCAGATGACAGATGGGCGATGTCCTGCCATCTGCCCTCTGCCATCTGCTATCCATCTTCCCGGGCTCGTCCGCGTTCGCTGCCCCCTACCCTCCCGCCCATGAACCTCGACGTCCTCGTCGTCGGTGGTGGGCCGGGCGGCTCGGCCGCGGCCCACTGGCTGGCCCGCGACGGGCACGAGGTGGTGCTGGTGGAGCAGAAGGAGTACCCGCGGGAGAAGACCTGCGGAGACGGCCTCACCCCGCGCTCCATCTATCAGCTGGCCGAGATGGGGTTCGACTTCGGCCTGGCCGAGTTTCACCGGGTGGACGGGCTCCGGGCCTACGCCGGCGACCTCAAGCTGGAGATGGAGTGGCCCGAGCATCCCGTGTATCCGAACTGGGGTGGGGTGATCCGCCGCGCCGACCTCGACGGCCAGGTGGCCATGCTCGCCGAGAAGCAGGGGGTGGTCGTCCGTCAGCACACCTCCGCGGTTCCGGTGCTCGAAGAAGGGTGCATCTCCGCGGTCGAGCTGACCTCCGGGGGCGAGAAGGAACTGGTCCATCCCCGCTTCGTGGTCGTCGCCGATGGCTCGTTGTCCCGTTTTGGCCGCGCCCTGGGTGCGGTGCGCGACAAGCGTCGCCCCTACGGGTTGGCGGCCCGGGCCTACTTCCGCAGCCCGATGTCGACCGACGGGTTCATGGAGAGCCAGCTAAACCTCCACGACGCCGCCGGCGCCACCGTGCCCGGGTACGGGTGGGTGTTTCCGATGGGGGACGGCACGGTGAACATCGGGGTGGGGGTGCTCTCCACCTTCCACCGCTGGAAGGACCTCAACACCTCCACGTTGATGGAGGCCATGATCGTTTCCGCCCCGCCGCACTGGCAGGTCACCGCCGCAGCCCAGGTGGGCGAGGCTCGCGGCGGCAAACTGCCGATGTCGTTCTCGGTAGGGCCACTGGTGGGGCGCAACTGGGTGCTGGTCGGCGACGCTGCCGGCGCCATCAACCCGTTCAACGGGGAGGGGATCGCCTACGCCTACGAGACCGGGCGGATCGCCGCCCGCCACGTCGGGGCCGCCATCGCCTCAGACGACCCCGCCCTCCTCTGGGGTTACCGCGACGAGATCTACGACACCTACGACCAGTACTACCGGGTGGCCCGGGCGTTCGTGCGCGCCATCGGCCGGCCCGGGGTGATGAAGGCGCTCACCCGCACCGGTCTGCGCAACCGCACCGTCATGGAGTGGACCCTGCGGGTGATGTCCAACCTGATGCGCCCCGGCGGGCGGCACATTGCCGAGACCGCATACGGGATGATCGAGACCCTGGTGCGGATGGGGCCGGAGCCTTGAGTAGGCACCAGGCGCCAGGCTCCAGGCACCAGGTGTGATCGCCGTCGCAGATGCCAGGGTGCGTTAATGTGCCTTGATGCTTGTTGGGGTCTACGCCCGGATTTCTGCCGATCGTGATGGGACGCGCCTCGGGGTGGAGCGCCAGATCGAGGATTGTCAGCGTCTGGCGTCGGCTTTGGGGTGGCAGGTTCACGATGTCTACGCGGACAACGATGTTTCGGCGTGGTCGGGTCGGGTGCGCCCGGAGTACCGCAGGCTGTGCGAGGACATCAAGGCCGGGGGGCTTGGCGGGCTGGTGGTGTG
>DATDRW010000103.1:0-35557 GCA_035291545.1 Acidimicrobiia bacterium | reverse complement strand
TGGCGCGCGGACGATCCGGTGGCGTACATCACCACTTCACCAACGCCCGCACCGACACCGTCGACGGCCACGACGTATCCCGAGGTGTCCGATTCGTCGACGTCGATCTGCCGGACCACGAGGAACTTGAGGCCCTCCATCGTGGCCTCTTTGCGCGACGCGACGAGCGTGCCAACCACCCGGCCGAGGAGCACGGTCCGCGCTCCCGGCTAGGCCGACTCTGCCGCGGCCTCGTCGGCGCGGCCGAGGGGCAGGACCATGTCGATGTTGACGTGGGGACGGGCGATGACGTGCGTCGAGACGACTTCGCCGACCTTTTCCGCACCGCGGACACCGGCGTCGATCGCGGCCTTGACCGCGGCGACGTCACCGCGCACCACCGCAGTCACGTACCCCCCACCGGTCTTCTCGTACGAGACCAGCTCGACCTTGGCCGCCTTCACCATTGCGTCGGCCGCCTCCACCATCGCCGCGAACCCGCGGCATTCGATCATTCCCAGTGCTTCAGCCATGGGTTCTCGTTCTCCCTTGTTGTTCGATGCTCGCCGGGGTCAGCCCCGTCAGGAAACGTCACGACCCGCCAGACCTTCGAGGGCGGCCACCGCCGCCCGCCACCCCACGTCGATATCGCGCTCCTCACCGCCGAGATAGACCCGGCCCAGCGATCCGAAGGAGCGCACCTCCAAGACGTTGATGTTCGCAGCCTTCTCGGCCTCATTGGCGGCGAGGGCCGCATACGACGCGGGTTCCATTTCCAGCAGGTACAGCGTCTGGCCGGGGATGATCATCTGACCGTGCCGCATCCGGTTGATGAGCTGCGCCTGGTGATCGTCGATTCTCCGGATGATCTGGCTCGAGGCGATCCGCGGTTTGATGCGATCCGTCTCCTTCGCCCCGATCTCGGCGAGGATCGCCGCCCCGGCGGCCCGCGTCTCCGCCTGGGAAGGCGAGTGCACCTCGAGGAGCCCGAAGTAACGCTCGACGATCTGCATGCCCGGCTTGACCTTGGTCGCCTTCAGCGCCACGTCGGTCATCCGGTTGATCTCGATACCGGGGGAGATCTCGACGTAGAGCGAGGCGTCGCCGGCGAGCGGCAAGAATCCCTGGGCGACCGTGCCCAGGAACGCCGCGTACTGCGGTTGGAGGCTGTCGAGGAACGAGTAGCCCCGAAGATCAATACTTGCCACTCGAAGTGCCTCCCGTCACGATCTGGACCCCTGCCGAGGCGCCGATCCGCGTGGCCCCGGCCGCGATCATCTGCTTCACGTCTTCGGCGCTGCGGATCCCGCCCGACGCCTTCACCCCGATCTTGGGGCCGACGGCCTCGCGCATCAGCGCCACGTCGTACACCGTCGCCCCGCCCGGCCCGAACCCGGTCGAGGTCTTGACGAAGTCGGCCTTGGCCTCCACCGCCATTTGCGAGGCGATCACCTTCTCCTCGTCGGTGAGCAAGGCGGTCTCGAGGATCACCTTGCACAACGCCCCCGCCTCACGGCACGCCTCGGAGACCCCGGCGATATCGCGCCGCACCAGATCGAAGTCCCCCGACTTCAGCGCTCCGACGTTGATCACCATGTCGATCTCGCGGGCGCCGTCGCGGATGGCACGCCGCGCCTCCATCGACTTGATCTCCGAGGTGGTCGCCCCGAGCGGGAACCCGACGACACAACACGCCACCACCCCGCTCCCCTTCAGCGCATCGGCGACCCGCTTTGCCCAGGTCGGGTTGACACACACCGAGGCAAAACCGTACTCGACGGCTTCGGCGCACATCCGATCGATGTCACTCGCCGTGGCGTCGGGCTTGAGGAGCGTGTGATCGATGAACCCGGCGAGATCGGTGGGAACATCGGCGCCGGCGCCGTTGAACGTGACCCGGGTGGCCCCGGCGGCGAGCACGGAACGCACCTTGTGCGCCGAGTGGACCACACAGTCGCCGAGACAGGCCAGGCACTCGTCCCACGCCTCACCGGCGAGCGCGGCGAACACCTCCCGGGTGATCGCCTCGACCAATGCGTCGCGGTCGGTCATGCGGTCTCCTCGAGGCGCACACGGTCGAGGGCGTCGATCTTGGCCACCCGACGGGCGTGGCGGCCTTCCCCCCATGGGGTCTCGAGCCACACCGCGACGATCTCCCATGCGAGGGTCTCGCCGATGAGCCCGGCTCCGAGGGTCAGCACGTTGGCGTGGTTGTGCTCCCGGCTGTTGCGGGCCGAGGAGACGTCGTAGCAGAGAGCTGCCCTCACTCCGGGAACCTTGTTGGCGGCCATCGCCGAGCCGATCCCGGCGCCGTCGACGATGATCCCGGCCGCACACTCTCCGCCGGCGACCTTGCGGGCCACCGCGACCGCAAAATCGGGATAGTCCACCGCTTCGCCGGAGTCGGTTCCGCAGTCGACGACGGTGCGACCTGCCTCACGCAGCCTGAAGACCAGCCGCTCCTTGAGGCGGTAGCCGCCGTGATCGGCCCCCACCGCGATCGCACCCGGAACCGCGCCGCGGGCCTCCGCGGGGGCCGGTACGGCAGCCTCCGCGGTGGATACCGCGTCGACGACCCGGGCGACGAGCGCGCGCACCTGATCCTCAGGAGGGAGTTCTCGGCGAGCCACACCGGCGATTATCCCACGAAGTTCCGGCCCGGGCCGAAGGTCTAACCTCGGACCGGGAAGGGAGTCCTCTCGTGGATCCTGCGTTCATCTGGGACCAGCCGCCGGCACACGTCCGGCGCCGACCGCAGGCCAAGGTGCCGTCGCCGAAAGAGACACCCCGATCCCCTTCCACAGGCCGCATCACCCTGCGTGAAGCGGAACACCGTTTCGGGGTCGCCGCCGCGACGCTGCGCACCTGGGCGCGCAAGGAGACGATCGACGCGGTGATGACCGACACCGGGGCTGGACGGCAGTGGATGGTGACCCCGGAATCGGTCGCACATCACCTGTCGCGGTCACCGCGCCCCGAACCGCGCAAAACCAAGGCGACGCGACGGCGGACCACCGGCCCCACCCGGGACGGCACCGCGATGCTGGTGCCCCGAGATGCCTGGGATCGGCTGATGGATCAACTGGGCAACCTCCACGAGGCCGGACTGCTGCTCGCCGAGGCCCGGGAGCGGGCCGCCAAGGCCGAGACCGAGGCAGGGTTTCTGCGGGAGCGACTCGGAGAGATGCGTTCGGAGCGCGAGGAACTGAAGCAGCGTGCCGCCCAGGTGGAGTCGGCGGCGACCACCGGCAACAGAGCCGAGACGCCGGGACGGATCCGCCGGCTCTTCGGAAGACGACGGTGAGCGCGGTCGCCCCCGTAACGATTGCGGAACGGCGCGCCGGGACACTGACGCCGTGACAGTGGCCATGCCATCAGGGACGCCGATCCTCGCGGTCAGCGGGCTGCGGTTCGCCTACGGCGACATCGTGGCCATCGACGGTGTCGATCTCACCGTGCCCCCGGGACGCATCGGGCTGGTCGGAGCCAACGGCGCCGGGAAGACCACGCTGCTCAAGATCTTGCTGGGGGTGCTTCCCCCGGCCGCGGGCTCGGTGAGCGTCCTCGGCCACCCGCTGGAACACGGTGCGATCGAGATCCGCAGCCGCGTCGGCTGGATGCCCGAAGGCGAGTGTCTGCCCCCCGATCAGACCGCAGCCGACTTCCTGGGATACGCCGCCGAGTTGGGCGGCTTGCCGCCCCGTGCCGCCCGACAGCGGGCGAGTGACGTCCTGGGCCTGGTCGGTCTCCACGAAGAACGCTTCCGTTACATCGGGGAGTTCTCCACCGGCATGAAGCAGCGGGCCAAGCTCGCCCAGGCGATCGTCCACGATCCGGAGTTGGTGCTGCTCGACGAGCCGACCGCGGGTCTCGATCCGGACGGCCGTGAGGAGATGCTCGACCTGGTGACCCGGCTCGAGGACTTCGGGATCAATGCGGTGATCTCGTCGCACGTCCTCACCGACATCGAGCGCACCTGCGATTGGGTGATCATGCTCGACGGCGGCCATGTGCTCCGATCCGGGCCGCTCTCCGACCTTTCCACCACCGATGAAGCGGAGTTGGAGGTGATCGGTGACCTCGATGCCGTCGCCGCCGCCGCCGAAGGCCTCGGCGCGGTGGTGCAGCGCGAAGGCTCGTCGCTGGTGATCACCCGCAGCGACGGTGACGCTTTCGACATCGCCCGCGACGCGGTCGTCGCCGCCGGGGCGGCCATCCGCCGGCTGGGTGCCCGGCGCACCACCCTCGAAGACGTGTTCCTCGGAGCCGGGGGCGGCGATGGCTGAGGGTGTCGTCTTCGATCTCGGTTATCGGCCACACGAGGGCGAGCGTCTCGGCCGTTCCGGGGCGCGCCGTGCTCTCTACAAGGATGGCGTGCGCCGGGTGCTCGGTCTCCGCCGCAAGGCGAGGAGAAAGGTGTTCCCGATCGCGCTGATCGGAACCGCACTCGTCCCGGCGTTGTTCTTCGTCGCTCTGGGCGTGATCGCCGGCGAGTTCGACCAGGCCGCGACCCTGTTCGACCACCCCCAATATTTCGACCTCACGGGCTCGATGGCATTGGTCTTCATCGCACTCGCCTCGGGGGAACTGCTGATCCCGGACCGGGTGCACGGCACGCTGCAGGTCTATGCGTCGCGGCCGCTCACCACCATCGACTACCTGATCGGCCGCGCCGCGGCGCTCGCCACCGTGGTCATCGGGTTCCTGTGGCTTCCGCACGTCGTGCTGTTCCTGGGCCGGGCCTGGGTGTCCTCCGAAGGATTCGGGTCGTACGTCACCGCCGAGGCGGAAGTGCTCCTCACCACCCTGCTGGCATCGGTCGGGTACTTTGCCGCCTTCGCCCCGCTCGCCTTCGCGGTCGCCAGCGTCTCCAAGCGCGCCTCCCTGGCCGCCGGCGTGTTCCTCGGCATCGTCACGATCTCGGGTCCCACCTCGGCGGCCCTCGTCGACGCCGGCTTCCCCTCCATGGGGCTGTTCTCCCTCCAGCACCACCCCGGGTACGTCAAGGACTGGATCATGAGCAGCTCGACGCACTCGTGGATTCCCGAGCGCGCCGGTTACGAGCCCATCCTGTCGGTCGCCGTGATCCTGACCGTCGCCGTGGCCTCGTGGCTCGTGGTGTTGTTCCGACAACGGAGGTCGACGTGACCGCGGGACCGGCATTCGCCCCGTCGGCGACGATCGAGGTGACCGACGTGTCGAAGTGGTTCGGCCAAAAGGTCGCCGTCTCCGACCTCTCCTGTTCGTTCGGCCCCGGACTGACCGGCCTCCTCGGACCCAACGGTGCCGGAAAGACGACCCTGTTGCGGATGGTGTGTGGGTTGCTCCGACCCTCCGACGGATCGATCACTGTGCTGGGTGCCGAACCGCGCCGCGACCCGTCGGTGTACCGGAGGCTGGCCCTCGTCCCCGAAGAGGATGCGGTGTACGGGATCCTCACCGCACGGCAGTTCGTGGCGTTCTCGGCCGACCTGACCGGAGTGCCCCGACACCGCGTGGCGGAGGCCATCGAGGTCGTCGATCTGTCGTCGGCGGCCGACCGTCCCATTTCCGGGTTCAGCAAGGGCATGCGCCAACGGGCGAAGGTGGCGGCGGCACTGGTCACCGACCCCGAGGTGCTGATCCTGGACGAGCCCTTGAACGGAACCGATCCGGTGCAGCGGGCACATCTGATCGGGGTGTTCCGCCGCCTGGCGGGGGAGGGCAAGACCGTCATCGTCTCCTCGCACGTCCTCCGCGAGGTAGAGCGCATGGCGGACCGGGTCCTCGCCGTCGTCGACGGTCGGCTCGCCGCCGCCGGCGACGTCGCAGCCATCCGCCGGGCGATGGCCGACATTCCCTACCGGGTGCGAATCGACGTCGGCAGCACTCGGCGCATCGCCTCTGCGCTGCTGAACGAGGACGTGGTCGGGTCGGTCCGGGTCGTCGGGGGTCGGCTCCACGTGGAGACCACCGATCTGGCGACGCTGGGGACGATCGTGCCCCGGATCGCCCGGGAGGCGGACGCCCGCCTCACCTCGTTCGAACCCGAGGACGAGTCACTCGAGAGCGTGTTCCGCTACCTGGTGCACCGGAGATGAAGGCATTCCTCGCGATCACCCGGGTCACCCTCCGCCAACTGCTCGGAGGCAAGCGCCTCTTGGCATTCGGCCTGCTCGCCCTGGTCCCGGCGGTAGTGATGTTCCTCGCCTCACGCGACCTCACCGAGACCGCGGTCGTCGAACGCTTCCACGAGGCTCCGGTCGCCATCGTGTTCCTCATCGTGCTCCCTGTGGTGGCCCTGATCCTGGGGGCGAGCGCCCTCGGTGACGAACGGCGCGACGGCACTCTGTCGTTCCTCATCCTGCGGCCGCTGCCGAGATCGTCGATCGCAGCGGCGAAACTCTTCGCCGCCTGGGCGGGCACCACCGCGATCGTGGGGATGTCGGCCGCGCTGGCCGCGGCGGTGGTTGGAATCCGCATCGGAGATTGGTCGTACATCGCCCCCGCCGCCTTCGCCGCCGCGGTGTCGGCGCTCGCCTACAGCGCGGTGTTCTTGTTGCTCGGCTACTTCACGTCCAGGGCCGTGCTGCTCGGCCTGGTCTACGTGTTCATCTGGGAGAACGGTGTGACCTTCGCCGCCGCCTCCCTGGCCAACGTGTCCCTCTTCCGCATCGGCTTGAGCGCATACGCGGGCCTCGTTCCCGAGTCGCTCGTCCAGTTGGACGAGGTCCTCGGTTCGGTGGCACCCGGTGCGGGCGGCGCGGTTGCGAAGGTGCTCGTCGTCGCGGTCTTGGCGGTGCTCGCCGCCGGGTCGCTGCTGCGGCGCCGCGATCTCCTCTGAGCCGACGACCCGCGGGACCGGAACCATCAGGGATGCGCCCGGCGCCTGAACGGCCCCGCGTCTGCCCCGGGCTAGCGTTTCGGCGATGACCGCCCAGCCGCGCCGCGGGCTCTATCACCGCATGGGGATCGCCGCGGCGATCGTCGCCGGCGGCGTGCTGGTGTCGCGCGTCCTGGGCCTGGTCCGCCAGATCGTGTTCGCCTGGCTGCTCGGCGCCGGAGCCACCGGCGACGAGTACTTCGTGGCGTTCCTGATCCCCGACCTGCTCAACTACCTGCTGGCCGGCGCCTACATGGCGATCACCCTGATCCCCCTCCTCACCCGGAGACTGGCTGCGGGGGACGAGGCCGATGCCCGCAGGGTGTTTTGGGCCGTGGCACGGCCGCTGTCCCTCGGCATCACCCTGCTGGTGATCGTCGCGATGCCGCTCGTCGAACCGGTGCTGCGACTCGTGGAGCCCGGGTTCACCGACGATCAGGTCGCCGAGGCGGCCCGGCTGACCCGGATCGTCCTCCCCGCCCAGGTGTTCTTCGTGCTCGGGCAGCTCCTCACCGCGTGGCAGTTCGCCCGCGAGCGGTTCGTGATCCCCACCCTCGGACCCATCGTGTACAACCTGGCGATCATCGCCGGGGGTCTCATCGGCGGAGTGGGCCGCACCGATCCATCGGCCGACGGTTTCGCCTGGGGCGCCCTGGCGGGCGCCTTCTTCGGCATCTTCGCCCTGCAGGCCTGGGGAGCTTGGCGGGAAGGTCTCCGGTTGCCCGGGGAACGCATCCGGCGCCACCCGGCGGTGCGCCGCTACTTCGCTCTCGCCGTGCCACTCATGCTCGGACAGTCGCTCGTCGTCCTCGACGAGCAACTGGGGCGCACGTTCGGCTCGCTCCACGCCGACGGTGGTGTGTCCTGGCTCACCTTCGGGCGCCAGACGATGCTGGTGCCCGTCGGAGTGGTGGCCCAGGCCGCCGGCGTGGCGACCTACCCATTCCTCGCCCGCCTCGCCGCTGAGGGGAAACACACCGAACTCGCCCATGCCGTGGGCAGGGCATTGCGATACGTGCTGGTGCTGAGCCTCGCCGCCGCAGCAGCGCTGATCGCCCTCTCCGAACCGGTGGTGCGCCTGCTGTACGAACGCGGCTCCTTCGACGGCGCCGACACCGCGGCCGTCGCCGGCACCGTCGTGTTCTTCGCGATCGGCGTGCCCATCTGGGGGATCCAGCAGATCCTGGCGCGCGGCTTCTACGCCCGTGAGGAGATGTGGACTCCCGTGGTCGTGGGCACGCTCGCCACGGCGGCAGCGATCCCGATCTACTGGGCGCTCGACGACGCCCTGGGTATCGACGGCCTGGCCATGGCTTCGACGGTCGCCATCACCATCTACACCGCAGCGCTCGCCGTGCTGTGGTACCGGCGCACCGGGGCCGCCGGGGCCCGGCCGGTAGCGCGAACCGGGTTGCGGGTGGTCCCCCTCGCCGTCGCCGGAGGGCTCGCCGCCTTCGCACTCGGTGGGTGGATCGGAGACCGGCTCGCCCCGGGGTTGATGTCGGACGCGGTCGCGGTGGGCGCTGCCGGTGTGGTGGCGGTGGCCATCACCCTGGCACCGCCCTGGGTACGCCGGGACCTGCGCCGCCCGTAGTGCCCCGTCGCGGAAAGGAGCGGCTCCAGAGCGCCGCTCCTCCCGGGGTTGCCCCTTTGATTCACCGTACGGCTAGGCGTTCGGCCGGCGGAGCCTACCCCTTGGTCTTCTGGAAGACCTCGGCGATCTCGGCGATGAGCGCCAGCAATTCGTCGCCGACGGCCGGATCGACCGACTTCTTGGCGTCGCCGGCCTTCTTCGTCGCCCGCCAGAACAGGTCGTGCAGTTGGGGGAACTTCTCCAGATGGGGTGGCTTGAAATAGTCGGTCCACAGCACCCACAGGTGATGCTTCACCATCTCGGCACGCTGCTCCTTGATGATCACGCAGCGCTGGCGGAAGACCTCGTCGGTCGAGTCCTGGTACTTCTGCATGATCGCCCGGACAGATTCCGCCTCGATGCGCGCCTGGGCGGGGTCGTAGACACCGCACATGAGGTCGCAGTGGGCATGGGCGACGTGCTTGGGTCTGAACATCGCAATCATCTCCTCGTCTCCGGGGCGTCACCCTACACTCGCCCGCCCGAGCTACGGAGAACGCGACGGGCGGGCCGATACTGCGATCGATCCTGGTTCTGGGAGCGGCGGCCATCCGGCTGCGCCTCACCCGGTATGAGATCGCCGAGGACAGTATGGAGCCGGCGCTCCACGCCGGAGACTGGGTGTTGGGGGTGAAGTGCCCCGCCCGCGTCGCGGTGGAGGACGTCGTCGTGATCGAGGATCCCCTCAGGCCGGGATTCCGGCTGGTGAAGCGGGTCGCCGGACGCGGCGACGACGGTCTCGTCCTGGTCGGAGACCACGCCGGGCACAGCGTCGACAGCCGGAGCTTCGGCCCGGTCCCGCCCGCTGCAGTGCTTGCCCGCCTCGTATTGGTGTACCGCCCCCGTCCGCTCCGGTCGGTGTGACGGGGGCGAGCCTCGAGTTTCCTCCCCCGGAGAGGAAGTGGCCGCACCCCCCTCGCCCCCTCCGGGGGGAAAAACGGCGCTCCTAGCATCGCCGGGTGATCGTCCGCTCCCTGCTCCGGCTTGCCGGGAGACGCCTCCCCCGGATGGACGGCTCGGTCCCCGCCGGTGTCGCCGCCGCCGTCGAGATTCGCCGCGACCGGTTTGGCGTCCCGAACATCACCGCAGCCTCGGATCGGGATGCGTGGTTCGGCCTCGGCTTCTGCCAGGGGCAGGATCGCGCCTTTCAGATCGAGACCCGGGTACGCGTCGTGCGGGGCACGCTGGCGGCCCTCGTCGGCGGCGACGGGGTCAAGATCGACCGCCTGTCGCGGCGGGTCGGCTTCGCCCGCTACGGGGCCGCCGCCGCCGAAGCCCTGGACCCTGTCGACCGCCAAGTCCTCGAGGCGTTCGCCGCCGGGGTGAATGCCGGTATGACGGCAGGAGGCGGATCCCGCAGCCACGAGTTCATGCTCCTTCGGGCAAGGCCGTCGCAGTTCACCGCCGCCGACTCCCTCGGGTTCCTGGCGGTGCAGGCCTTTGCCCTCGCCTCCAACTGGGACGTCGAACTCGCCCGCCTGCGGATGCTGGCTCTCGACGGCCCCGGGGCGGTCGCCGACCTCCATCCGCCGTACCTGAGCCACCACCCTGCGTCCGATCGCCCCGGCGCCGAGGCGGTGCGGGTGGTCGACGCGCTCGCCGGGGACCTCGCCGCCGCCCACCATCTGTTTTCCCCCGGTGGAGGCTCGAACAACTGGGCGATCGCCGGGACCCGTACCCGCAGCGGCAGACCGGTGCTCGCCAACGATCCCCACCTCGCCCCGGTCCTTCCCCCGCACTGGTACCTCGCCCGGGTGACCACGCCGGAATGGAGCCTCACCGGCGCCGCGGTGCCGGCAACCCCGCTCATCGGCGCCGGGCACAACGAGCACGCCGCCTGGGGGATCACCGCCGGTCTGATCGACAACACGGACCTGTTCGTCGAGGACGTCGCCACGGGCGGGACGGCCGTGCGGCGGGGATCCGGGTACGTCCCCTGTGAGATTCACACCGAGACGATCGCGGTCAGGGGTGGAACCGCGGAAACGCTGGACGTGCTGATCACCGATCGCGGACCGATCGTCGGTCCGGCATTCGACGGTCCGTTCGGCGCTCTCTCCATGTCGGCGACGTGGCTCCGCCCCGCCGCGCTCGGAGCATTCCTCCATCTGGGCCGGGTCCGGTCGTTCGACGAGCTCCGCACACTCTTCCGCGAGTGGCCGGCGGTGCCGCTCAATGTCGGCTACGCCGATGAAAACGGCGTCGGATGGCAGCTGATCGGCGAGGCGCCGGTGCGGGGCAGGGGTGGGGGGACGATCCCGCAGGACGCCTCGGATCCAAAAACCGCCTGGCTGCCGGAGCGGATCACCACGGCCGAACTACCGCACATCCAGAACCCCGCGATCGGGTTCGTGGCCACCGCCAACAACCTTCCCAGCACGAACCGGTACCTGGGGAGTGACTTCCTCGACGGCTACCGGGTGGCCCGGATCTCCGAGCTGCTGGCGGGACGCCGCGACTGGGACGTGGCCGCGGCACTGCGCATGCAACTCGACCAACAGTCCCTGCCGTGGCGGGAGATGCGGGCGACCGTCATCGGCGCATTGGCGGACGACCCATCTCCGGCGGCAGGCCTGCTCCGGTCGTGGGACGGCAACGTCGCCGCGGACTCGGCGGGCGCCGCCGTCTTCGAGCTCTTCGTGACCGACCTCTCCCGCCGGGTGGCCGAGACCCGAGCGCCGCATTCCGCGCGCTTCGCCCTGGGGGCGGGGTTCACCCCCCTGGTCCCCTTCAACGGCCTGGCGGTACGCCGCGTCTCCCACCTCGCCTCGCTGCTCCGCACCCGGCCATCCGGGTGGTTCGCCGAGGGATGGGACGACGCGATCCGGGCGTCTGTGCGCAACGCAGCGGCAACCCTCTCCGCCCGGGCGGGTGCCGATCCGCAGGGGTGGTCGTGGGGTGGGGTGAGACCGCTGCGCCTGCGCCATCCCCTCGGCGTGCGGCGCCCGCTGGCCCGGGTCTACGACCTCGGTCCGTTTCCCCACGGCGGGGACGCCAACACGATCAACCCGGCCCCGGTGGTCCCGCTCGACCCCCTCGGCAACCCCGACTTCGCCATCGCCTCCCTCCGCTTCGCCGTCGAGGTCGGCGCGTGGGAGCACGCCCGTTTCGCCCTGCCCGGTGGGCAATCCGGCAACCCGTTCTCTCGTCACTACGCCGACCAGTTGGGCCTGTGGCGCCGCGGCGACGGGCTCACCATCGCCACTACTGAAACCGAGGTGAGACGGACCACCCGCCACACGTTGCTCCTCGTCCCGGCGGGGACCGCTGATCCCGGGCCTGGCTAACCTGCGGCCGATCATGCTGCGACGAACGACCATCTTCTCCGGGCTGCTTCTCCTCGCGGCATCGTGCTCGGAGACGGCGGAGACCACGACCACCACTGCGGCTACGACCACAACCGCATCCACCACCACGACGGCTGCCACCACGAGCACGTCGACCTCGCTGGCGACGACCACAACAGCCGACCCCACGCTGATCACACTCCTCCCGGAAGGCTTCCGCTCACCGGTCAACGGTCTGCGACCGGACCTCGAGACGGACCTCGATCGCCGGGCCATTGCCGTCAAGATCGACAACCATCCCGATGCCCGACCCCAATCCGGTCTCCAAGAGGCGGATGCTGTCATCGAGCTCCTCGTCGAGGCAGGATTCACCAGGTTCATTGCGGTGTTCCACGACAACGACTCCGAGTATCTCGGACCGGTGCGGTCGATTCGTCCGACCGACTCGACGATCATTCCCGCGATCCCTGCACCACTCGCCATGTCCGGAGGCCAGCCGTGGGTGCAGAGTCTCACCGTGAGCCGGGGGGTCAAGCTGATCGGCGAGGGCACCCTCGGTCTCTTTCGAACATCGCAGCGCGCCGCACCGCACAATCTCTACGCGAACACCGATCGTGTCCGACAGACCGCGGATGCCCGGGCGTACTCGGACGATCCCCCACAGTGGCTCTACCGGGTCGGCGAGTGGCGCATTCCGGAAACACCCGCCACGACGGTTGTGCTCTCCTGGAGCCAACAGTCCGTCGTCACCTGGCGATATGAGGACGGGCGCTACACCCGGTGGTACGGCACCACTCCCCACGTGTACGTCACCGAATCGGGTGAGACCGGGCAGGTGTCGGCCGATGTGCTCGTGATCCTCACCGGACGCGAGTACACCGCGTCTCCCCTCATCGACGGCACACCCGTGCCGGCGACGGAGACCACCGGGCACGGCAACGCGTGGGTGATCTCACGGGGTGGGGTCTGGACCGGCACGTGGGAGCGCGAGGAGATCACCGACCAATTCCGGCTGCTGAACCCCGACGGGAGCGAGGCAGTCGTACCCGCCGGCATCCCGTGGGTGTCGATCTTCCCCAGCGACCGGACGATCACGATTTCGTGACCGTCGCCCAGATCGTCGCCCGGGTGCGCTCCGGCGACTCAGCCCGTGCCGAGGCAGCGCTCGCCCTCCGCCGGATCGCTGCCGATCCCCACAACGCCTTCACCGCGAGCGACGACGGCGCCCTGAGCCGCGCCTCGGGCATCGACGCCGCCGTGGCTGCGGGCGCCGATCCCGGGCCACTCGCCGGGGTCCCGATCGCCCTCAAGGACATCATCGACCACGCCGGTCGCACCACGACCGCCGGTTCCTCGTTCTACCGGAACACGGCCTCCCGATCGGCGACCGTGGTGTCCCGGCTCGAGGCCGCCGGGGCAGTCGTCGTCGGCCGCACCGGCCTGCACGAGTTCGCCTTCGGGTTCTCTTCGGAGAACGACTGGTTCGGACCGGTCCGCAATCCGTGGGACCCGGCCACCTCGCCGGGGGGATCATCGGGAGGATCAGCGGTGGCAGTGGCCGCCGGAATCGTCCCCGCCGCCCTTGGGACCGACACCGGCGGATCGGTGCGGGTGCCCGCGGCGTTGTGCGGCTGTGTCGGGCTAAAGGTGACGCACGGCCGGGTGCCGCTCACCGGGGTGTTCCCCCTCGCCCCCTCCCTCGACACCGTCGGGCCGATCACTACGACCGTGGCCGACGCCGCCGCCGTCTACGCGGTCATCGCAGGCGACGACCCCGAGGACCCCTGGTCCACCCCGCGCCCCGTGACCCTGCCGACGGGGCCGGCCGACCTGGGCCGTCTCCGGGTGGGGGTGCCGCACCCGTGGGTGGACCGTCCCCTCGCACCTCGTATCGCCGAGGGGTTCGCCGGATTCCTCGGCGCACTCGGGCGGGCGGGCGCCGTGGTCGTCCTGATACCGGCGCCGGCTCTCGATCCGGCATCCCTCCCCCGGGCGACCTACGCCGAGGTGGCCACGGTGCACCGGGAATGGATTCGCGCCGACCCGTCACGGTACGGCGCCGCCATCAGGGACCGAATGCTGGCCGACCTGGAGCACGGCACCGACGCCATCACCGCGGCTCTGGCTTGGCGCGACGCGCTGCGGTTGGCATTCGAGCGGGTGTTCGCCGAGGTCGACCTGCTGGTCACCCCGACGACGGCGACCCTGCGCAAAGAGATCGGCTCGGACCTCGTCGCGGCGGGCGCCGGCCCAGAACCGCATCGCCCCGCCCTCTCCTGGTTCACCGCGCTGGTCAACCAGGCGGGAGTCCCCGCCATCGCCCTCCCCCTCGCCGGCACGGCGGTGGAAGGACCGCCGGTGTCGGTGCAACTGATCGGCCCCTGGTTTGCCGAAGACCGGTTGCTGGCAGCAGGTCTCGCCCTGGAGGCGGCCGGCCTCGTCGGCTTCACGCCGCCCCGCTGATCAGGGCTCGGCGGAGTCGTACAATGTCTGGCGTCGCGCCTCCCGATGACGGGGAAGTCGACACCGGCCCCTCGGGGGTCGACCGGGGCTAGTTCGTTCCCCTTCAAGGAGTGATGGAGCGTGTCCGAAGCGCCCACGATCGACAATCCAGAGCACGAGACCGAGCAGGTCCACACCGTCGCCATCCGCTTCGCCGGCGACTCGGGCGACGGTATGCAGCTGGCCGGAGCACGGTTCACCGACGCCTCCGCCATCTTCGGCAACGACCTGAGCACGTTCCCCAATTTCCCCGCCGAAATCCGCGCCCCGGCCGGAACCCTGCCCGGGGTGTCGTCGTTCCAGGTGCACATCGCCGACCGCGACATCCTCACCCCGGGTGACCAACCCGACGTACTGGTCGCCATGAACCCCGCGGCGCTCAAGGCGAACCTCTCCGACCTCGCCCCCGCCGGGATCATCGTGATCAACACAGATGCCTTCGACGAGCGCAACCTCACCCGCGCCGGATACGAGGTGAATCCCCTCGACGACGGATCCCTCGATGCCTATCGCGTGCTCAAGGTGCCGATGGAGGAGCTCACCAAGACGGCGCTCGAGGGATCCGGGGTCAAGGGGCGCGACGCCCTCCGCTCCAAGAACTTCTTCGCCGTCGGTCTGATGACCTGGATGTTCCAGCGTCCACTCGAACCCACGCTGGAGTGGATCGCCGACAAGTTCGCTGCCGAACCCCTGGTCAAGGCCGCCAACGAGCTGGCGTTCCGGGCCGGATTCAACCTCGGGGAAACCACCGAGATGTTCCGGCACACCTATCGCGTGCAACCGGCGCCGCTCCCGCCGGGTACCTACACCAACGTGACCGGCAATCAGGCCCTGGCGTGGGGCATCATCGCCGCCGGTCAGGCCGCCCGCCTCCCCGTCTTTTACGCCTCCTACCCGATCACCCCGGCGTCCGACATCCTCCACGAGCTGGCCCGGCACCGGAACTTCGGGGTGCGCACCTTCCAGGCCGAGGACGAGATCGCTGCGGTCGGCGCCGCCCTGGGTGCAGCCTTTGCCGGACACCTCGGCGTCACGGCCACCAGCGGTCCCGGCCTCGCCCTCAAGAGCGAAACGATCAGCCTGGCGCTCATGACCGAGCTGCCGCTCCTCATCATCGACGTGCAGCGCGGCGGCCCCTCGACCGGGCTCCCCACCAAGACCGAGCAGGCCGACCTGCTCATGGCGATGTACGGCCGCCACGGCGAGTCGCCACTGCCGATCGTGTCGGCGTCCTCGCCGTCCGACGCCTTCGAGGCCACCGTGGAGGCGGCCCGGATCGCCCTCAAGTACATGACACCGGTGATCCTGCTCTCCGACGGGTACATCGGCACCAGCGCCGAGCCGTGGCGCCTCCCCGATCTCAACGACCTGCCCGACATCAGCGTGCCCTTTGCCATTGGGGCCAACGGCCCCGACGCCACGTTCCTCCCCTACCTGCGCGACTCCAGGACCCTTGCCCGGCCGTGGGCCGTGCCCGGCACGCCCGGCCTGGAGCACCGTATCGGCGGGCTGGAGAAGGAGGACGTCACCGGGAACATCTCGTACAGCCCCGACAACCATGAGCGGATGACGCTGCTGCGCGAGAGCAAGATCGCCGGGATCGCCGCCGACATCCCCGACGCCGAGGTGGACGCCGACGAGGGTGCCGAGGTACTGGTGCTGGGTTGGGGGTCGTCGTACGGGGCGATCCTCGCCGGGGTGCGCCGGGTGCGCGGACGCGGCCTGAAGGTGGCCCGGATCCACCTGCGCCACCTCAACCCGTTCCCCCAAAACCTCGGCAACGCGCTCAGCCGGTACCGGAAGGTGCTCGTCCCCGAATTGAACCGGGGTCAGCTGTGGCGCCTGGTGCGCGCGGAGTATCTGGTCGACGCCGTGCGTTATGCCAAGGTGCAGGGCCAGCCGTTCAAGGCGGGCGAGATCGAAGCCAAGCTGATGGAGATGATCGGATGACGACCGAGGCGCGCTACACCCGCCAGGACTTCCAGACCGATCAGGAGGTTCGCTGGTGCCCGGGTTGCGGCGATTACACCATCCTCGCCTCCGTGCAGAACTTCATGGCGGAGATGGGAGTGGACCGCAAGGACATCGTCTTCGTCTCCGGCATCGGGTGCGCCGCCCGGTTCCCCTACTACATGAACGCCTACGGCATGCACGGCATCCACGGCCGGGCCCCGGCGATCGCCTCCGGACTGGCGGTGGCGCGACCTGAGCTGTCGGTCTGGGTGGTCAGCGGCGACGGTGACGCCATGTCGATCGGGGGCAACCACCTGATCCACTCCCTGCGCCGCAACATCAACATCAAGATCCTGCTGTTCAACAACCAGATCTACGGGCTCACCAAGGGGCAGTACTCACCGACCTCGGAGACGGGAAAGCGCACCAAATCGAGTCCGATGGGCTCGATCGACTTCCCGTTCAACCCGGTGAGCCTCGCCCTCGGCGCCGAGGCGACATTTGTGGCGCGCACCATCGACATGGATCGCGCACACACCACCGAGATCCTCAACCAGGCCTACCGGCACCGTGGCTCCGCCCTCATCGAGATCTACCAGAACTGCAACGTGTTCAACGACAAGGCCTTCATCCAGCTCACCGGGCGCGAGGAACGCGATCAGAACCGGATCAACCTGGTGCACGGCGAGAAGGTCGTGTTCGGACCGAACCGGGAGCGTGGGGTGGTCATCGAGGGTGGCACCGCCCGTATCGTCGAGGTCGCCGACATCGGCATCGATGCGATCCACGTGCACGACGCCACCGCCCCGAGCGCAGGTCCGGCGTACGCCCTGAGCCGCCTCAGCCACGGTCCGTTCGGACCCACCCCGGTCGGGGTGTTCCGCTCCGTCGATCGGCCCGTGTACGAGGAGACCCTGCAACAACAGATCCACGACGCCCAGGCCAAGAAGGGCCCCGGGGATCTGGGGGCATTGATCGCGTCCGCGGGGACATGGGTGGTCAAGTAGCTCCGGAGGTCGGCGCCCGTCGCCCGCTTCCCGACGCCCGTCGCCCGTCGCCCGTCGCCCGCAAGACTCGCGTAGCCGCGGTTTTGCGAATTGCGAAGTGCGGGAGGGTTCGAAGGACCCGACCTGACACCTCGCCCCTCGCCCCGTGTTCAGCCACAATCGGATCATGGGCACCGTGCTGGTCCGCTACACCAAGTGGGACGGCTCGCTGCATTGGCACTTTGCGATGCAGCCTTTGGGCAAGGACGAGCACGGCGTGTGGCTGGGGGCCCCGGATGGCACACCGGTGCAACGAGGCTCGGAGCCTGCCATCACCTCCCCCGCCTTCGCGTTGCTCATCCCCCGCCGCGAATGGTGGACCGCGGTGTGGAATGCCCCGGCTCCCGACTCCCTCTTCCACTACGAGGTCTACGTCGACGTGTCCACTCCGGCACGGTGGGAGCCCCGCCGGGTGACGATGGTCGACCTCGATCTCGATGTGGTCCGCACCCGCGCCGGCGAATGCTCCATCCGGGACGAAGACGAATTCATCGGACACACCGCCACATTCGGATACCCACCGGACATCGTCGCCTCCGCCCGCCGCTCAGCCGACCTGCTTCTCTCCCGTGTCTCCGGCCGGGAGGAACCGTTCGACCGGGTGGGCCTCGAGTATCTCCAGCGGGCCATCGCCCTCAGGAGGCCATGAAGATGATGTTCGCCGTCTCGGTCGCCACCAGCGTGCTCGCCGCCGGGTTTGCCGCGGATCTCGTGCGCCGCTGGCTGCGGGATCGGTCCCGTCGCCACCTGATCTGGTGGGCTGCCGGCGTCGTCGCCTACGGGCTGGGAACACTGGCGGCCGCGGTCGTGGAGCGCTCCGGATGGACGCCGGTGTGGTTCCGGATCTGGTACGTCGCCGGAGCGATCTTCGGCGGCGCCCTCCTCGCCCAGGGCACCGCCTACCTGCTCCACCGCCGGGAGACGGCCGACCGGCTCGCCTCCTCGGTTGCAGTGCTCGGGGTGGGAGCGGCGTGCGCCCTGATGCTGTCCCCGGTTGCCCCCCTGCCCTCGGGGGACCTCGCCGGGGATTCGATCGCATGGGCCTGGGTGCGCGCCTTCACCCCGGTGCTCAACGTCTACGCGGTGACCTACCTGGTCGGCGGGGCACTCTGGTCGGCGAACCGCATGCGCCGCCGAGGCGGGATCACCCGGCGGCGGGTGGCGGGGAACGTCCTGATCGCCGTAGGTGGACTCACCCCGGCCGCCGGCGGTATCGCGTCGCGGTTCGGCGGCCCCGACGCTCTCCCTCCTACGCTGCTCGCGGGTCTGGTGTTGATCTGGGCGGGAGCGCTCCTGGCGTCGGGATCATCGCGCCGAGCGATGTGATCCTCTCAGACGGCAGATAGCAGATGGCAGACAGCAGAGAGCAGAGAGCAGAATCTGCAATCTGCAATCACTCATCGCTTCCTCCACCACACCGTGACCACTTCACGCTCCACCGGCCCCAGGACCAGCCATCCGTCGTCGGTGCGGCGGACGTCGGGTTCGAGCAACGCCGCCGCCTCCATCGAGCGCACCGGCGGCACGAGCAGCCGCCGCCGGTAGAAGGTGAGCAGTTCCTGCATGTCGGTGAAGCGCAGTCCGGTGGGGGAACTCCACCGCTGCTGCGCGGGGGTCACGCCGACCACCTCCTCGACGACGCTGGCAAAGTCCTCCACCGTCGGACGAGCGGGCCTCTCGAGACCGTGCAGCGCCCGGAAGTAGCGATAGAGCGGACTCCACGGGTGTCGCGCGGTCATCTCCACGACGACGCCGCGGCGGGAGGCGTCCTGCATCGCCGCAACGAACCCCCCGATCCCGGGAACGTCGTAGACGACGTGCGTCGAAAGCACGACGTCGTGCACCCCGGTGTTGCCGGCGACGATCGGCCACGCGCCCACGATCTGGGTTATCACCACACCGGCACGCTCGGCCTCCTCGGAGAGGGACCGTGCCATCTCGGGGTCGCGCTCCACCGTCGTGACGCGATGTCCCCGGGCTGCCAGGGGGATCGCCAGCCGCCCGGTGCCGGCACCCACGTCGAGCACGCTGCCGCCGTGACTGAGCTCCTCGACTTTGGCGACGGTGGGCGAGTCACCGATCCATGCCGCCTCGGCGCGGCGCATCCGGTCCCAGAACTCGGGGTGCCACCGGTGGGGATCGACGCCGGCGGCATCGATGAGCCGCTGTGGGATCGCCCATGCCTCGAGGGCCGAGCGCCACGCCTCCCGGGCGACGGTCTCCATGCCTGCATCGTACGGCGAGGAAACCACAGCCCCGTCCCGAGCGTCCAACGGGCATGCGCATCGGCTCCCTCCTGTTGACGGCATCGCTGCTGGTGGCGGCGTGTGGCGTCGATGCGGCATCCACCACCCGCGCGGGCGTTGATTCCACGATCGAGGTCACGACCAGCGCGCCGGGACCGACCACCCCGGGCACGGTCGGGGTCGTCGTGGACGGCGTCCGGTGGGAGCTCCCGGCAGCAGTTTGCGCCCAGGCTCCCGGCGATGCCGATGCGGTCGCCGCCGCGGCCGACACCGCCGCCGCAGAGGTACGGGCACTCGTCGCCGATCGCGCCTCGGGGTGGCCGACGACGACGGCAGCACCACCCGGTGAGTCCGCCACATTCTTCGTCGCGGTGAACCGGGCCGGACCGACGGCACTCGCCCTGGGGACGCTGCAGGCCACCATCGACGAGATCGTCGCCGCCTGGTCCGAGTTCGAACTCGGGTATGCCGAGCTCGCGGGTTCCTTTGGACCGGTGACCGACATCTCGAACCGGCTCGCCGGGTGGCGCATCACCGCCGACGCGATCGTCGCCGCAGTGCCCGAGGCGTGCGGCTAACGCGATTCGCCCAGCGCCCCCAGCGGATCGACCACGCCGGGCTCTCCCCACACCCGGATGAATACCTCTTCCCCGAGGAACCCGGCGATCAGATCGTCGGGCATCGCCCTGATCCAGGAGTCGGCGGTGAACTGGGTGTCGTGGCAGAGCAGTGCCCGGCGCTTCCTGGAAACGAACGACGAGACATCGCGGCGCACCGAGAGGAATCGGGAGACGAAACCGGAGGCGGGTTCTTCCAGTTCTCCCTGGAGTTCGTCGGCATCCTCGCCGCGCATCGCTCGCCGCACCCCCACCGCCCGTTCCCGCGACCAGGTGGCCCAGAGCAGGGTCTCCGGCTGCCAGGGATCGCCGAACTCTGCCCGGGGGAACCGGCCGGTGTCGGCAGCGGCGAAAAACGCGGCAGTGCCGACCCGGTGCACCTGGATGTGGTCGGGGTGACCGTATCCCCCGAATGGGTCGTAGGCGGTCACCACCTCGGGTCGCCGGGCCCGGATCAGAGCCACCAGCCTTCCGGTGGCCTCCATGAAGTCCGCATTCCAGAACGACCCACCGTGAGAATTCGGCGCGGTCCCCATCATCCCCGAGTCGCGGTAGCCGAGGTAGCACAGGTCGTCGACACCCAGCACGGAGAGCGCGGCCCGCTGCTCGGATTCTCGGATCTCTCCGAGCCGCTCCCGGACGGCCTCGGCATCGTCGCGGTTGTGGATCTCCCCCGCCTCACCCCGGGTGGCGGTGACGACGGTGACGGCGACACCGCGATCGGCGAGTTCCGCCAGCGTGCCCCCCATGGAGATCGACTCGTCGTCGGGATGGGCATGGAAGGAGAGCAGGCCGGACATGGGCGGCAACACTACCGGCGCCGCCGAGGACGAAAGGTACGCTCCCGGCGATGAAACTCCGAGTGGCGATCGCGGCGTTCCTGCTCGCCTCGTGCACGGCGGGAGCCACGGCGGTCACCAGCCCTTCCACGGTCACCACCCCTTCCACGGTCACCACACCACCGGTCACGACGACCACGGTGCCGACAACGCTTCCCGCCCCCACCACGACGACCACGATCCTGCCGAGTCCGCCGCGACGCGACCGGATCGTGATCCACGGAGTGGGGGACATCGTCCTGTGCAACTGCTTCCACGACGCCTTCCGCGACTCCGGGTACGAGATCGCCTTCTCCGGGATGGACGGGCTGTTCCTGCGCGACGCCCTCACCATCGGCAACCTCGAGTGCGCCGCGGCCGACGGCGGACGGCTGCTCTCCGACAAGCCCAACTCGTTCCGCTGCGACACGGCGGCTCTGCCGGTCATGGCGGCCGCAGGATTCGACGTCGCCGCCATGGGCAACAACCACTCCGCCGACTATGGATTCAAGGCGATGCTCGTCGCCAGGCAGAACCTGGACGCAGCCGGACTGCACCCGGTAGGTGCGGGGGCGAACCTCGAGGAGGCCACGCGGGCGGTGTTCTTCGAGCGGGGAGGGTGGACCATCGCGGTGGTGTCGTTCTCCGGAGTCAGTGGGCTCACGTACATGCCGGCCTACCCTCCGGGCCCGGAGCTGATCAACCCATGGTTCGCCGAGACCGACACGCCGGGAATCTCCCCGGCGCGGTTCGAAACCATGACCGAGGTGGTTGCGGCCCTCGATCAGGTCGCCGACATCGTGATCGTGTCCCTCCACCAGGGCGAATACAACGAAACCCCCACCCCGACCGACCTCGAGGTGCGACGGGGCCACGCACTGGTCGACGCCGGCGCCGATGCCGTGATCGCCCACCACCACCATCGGCTGCTCCCCCTCGAGGTGTACCGCGACCGCCCGATCTTCTGGGGCATGGGCAACTTCGTGTGGGCCAGGCTCGACGCCGATCGCAGCACGACGGCCGTCGCCGAGGTCATCGTGGAACCCGACGGGTCGATCTCCGGAAGGCTGATCCCGGCCTTCATCGAGTCACACGCACACCCCGTACTCCGCGGACTTCCCGACCACACCCTGTGGACCGATCGCGTGCCGATTCGCTGAGGCCGGCGCCGTGGGACGCCGATATCTCACAAAATTCAGCTTTCGCTACGGTGAGCCACCGGAAAAGCCGAACCACTCGACAGCGAACCGCGCGGAAGGCCGAAGACCATGCGCTCGATGACGAGGCGACTCACCATCCTCATTGCCACCATCGCGGTTGCCACCGCGGTGGTGATACCCACCGCCCTCGCCAACCACGAGACCCCGTTCGACGGGCCCGAACACAACTTCGGCGAGGTCGTCGACTTCCCGATGATGTTCCCGGTCGCCGGGACCAACCACTACAGCGCCGGCTTCTGGGCGGCGCGCCCCGGCGGGACCCACCACGGCATCGACATCATGGCGCCCAAGATGACCCCGATCGTCGCCATCGCCGACGGCACGATCACCTACGTCAACGGCTCGGGCAACCAGACGTGGATCAGCAAGTACGGTAGGTGCTGCACCCTGCGTATCACCCATGAGGGCGGGTGGGTCTCCAAGTACATCCACCTCAACAACGACACCCCCGGCACCGACGACGGCCAGGGCTGGGGCATCGCCCCGGGGATCGACGTCGGGGTGCAAGTCCAGGCCGGCCAGCTGATCGGATGGGTCGGCGACAGCGGCAACGCCGAAGGGACCTCTCCCCACCTCCACTTCGAGCTCATGGACAAGGACGGGGTGATCGTCGACCCGTACCAGGCGCTGCGCGCCGCCGAGACCGGCAACCCCGTCGCCATCTGCCGACCCCCCAACTCAGGGGCGATCGACACACTGCTGGCGACGACCGGGCTCATCAAGCGTGAATCGCGGGGCACTGCGGTCACCGAGTTGCAGCGTTTCCTGAGTGCCATCGGGTACGACACCGGAGCCATCGACGGCGTGGCCGGCAACCTCACCGTCGGTGCCATCCGCGCCTTCCAGGAGGGACGGGGGATCAACCCCGACGGCGTCATCGGCCCGGTGACACGGGGCCACATCGCCCAGGTGTACCGGGTGATGCCGGCGATGCCGGTGTTGGACGACAACAACCGGACCATCAGGCCGGGTTATCGCGGTGACGACGTCAAGAGCATCCAGAAGCTGCTGGCGGTAGCGGGGTACGATCCCGGACCCGCCGACGGGGTGTACGGACCGAAGACCGAAACCGCGGTCGCTGCCTTCCAGAGGGCCTACGGCAGCCTCACCGTCGACGGCAAGATCGGCCCGAACACCCGTGACGCCCTCGCCGCCTTCCTCGGCCTCGATGACTTCAAGGCGTGCGGCTGACCCGAACCTTTGCCGGTGCGCTCCTCGCGGTGACCCTCGCCGCGTGTTCGGGCGATGATGCCGTCGGCAGGTACGTGACCGAGATCGCCGCCGCAACCGCACAGATGACCCGAGACTCGTTTGCCGCCCTCCCCCCGGGTGCGGCGCCGACCCGGGAACAGATCGAGGGCGTGGTGGCGGCGCGGCAGACCGCGCTCGACGCAATCGCCCGTCTGTCAGCGCCGGACGAGATGCGGCCGGAGCACCTCGCCCTCACCACGACAATGGCTGGCTTCGTCGCTGCCACTGAGGGATTCCTCGCGGAAACGGCCGGACTCGACCCCGGGGAGTTTCTCGCCGCCCTCGAGGCCTCGAGCGAACTCGACGCCCTCGCCGACACCGTGTCGGCGGCGTGCACCGCCTGGGAGCGGCGTGCAGGAGAACTGGGGCACGCAACCGAGCTGGGGTGTTGAGAACCGCTGCCCGTCGCCCGACGCCCGTCGCCCGACGCCCGTCGCCCGTCGCCCGCAAGACCCGCGTCACCGCGGTCTGGCGAATTGCGAATCGCCCATTGCCAATTGCGGGAGGCGCCGCAGGGCCCGACCCTCGGCCCTGACCACGGGCACGCCGTTACCCTCTCGCCTCGTGCCTGAATCCACTTTTGCCCACACCGTGCGTGTGGCGGCGACGCCCGTCGCCATCTGGTCGGCCCTGCAGGACGCCGAGACCTGGCTCAGCCTGGGCATGATGGACTCGGTCACCGACTCCGTGGTGCGTGATGGCCGCCTCGCCTCGTTCGCCTGGACCGCGCTCGCCGCCGGCACCCGGCACAAGGGGTCCGCGCTCACCACGGGGTGCGTGGAGGGCGAACGGATGGTGCTCGCTCTCGACTCGTCGGAGCTCGCGGGAGAACTCGGGGTGACGCTCGTCCCCGCCGAAGGTGGAACCGCGATGACCGTCTCCCTCACCGCCCGTTCCCGCGGCATCCTCGCCGGCATGTTCTGGGGGGTGGTGAGCGATGCTCTGCAGCAGGGGTTGGTGACTCAGGTCGACGGGTTCGCCGCCCGGTTCTGAGTCTCAGCGCACCATGGCGGTCGCCGACTCGTCACACGCCGTGGCCCACTCGATGGAGCCCATGACGGCAGGTGGAGCATCACGGCGTCCGATGCGGCGGTATCCCCTCCGGGAGAAGAACCGCTCGGCGGTATCGGTCAGGATGTAGGTCCCGGTCAGCCCGATCTCGTCGGCCCACCGCTCTAGTTCGGTGACGATCCCGGACCCGATCCCGGTCGCCCTCACCTCGGGTTCGACGACCAACGAACGCAGCAATCCGTCGGAGCCGTGTTGCTCCAGAGCCCCCACGCCCACCAGTCGGTCACCGTTACGCGCCACCACGAAGCGGGTCGGGGGTTCCATCAATCCGTCGAGGGGAAGGCCGGCCTGGGTGAGCAGTACCCGGATGGCGGGAAGATCGGCGTCGGATCCGACGTCGAGGGTGATCACGAGGAACAAGGTAGCCGATCGTCGATAGTCGACAGTCAATCGAACCAGACCGAACTCACTCGACTATGGACCATGGACTATGGACCTTGGGCGGATGGCCAGCCGCCCGACCGCGTCGATTACTCCGCTGTTTCCGCCAGCGCCTGCGCCAGCTCCCGGGCTTGCGCCTTGTCGCCGGCGGCGATCTCGGCGCGGTCGGTGAGGAGGGTCACCTCGTTACGGAAGATCTGCAGGAACCCGCCGTGGATGGCGAGGGTGATCACCTTGCCGTCGGCGTGGATTTCGGCGGACCCGGTGGCCAGGGCGGCCATCGTCGGCTCATGGTCGGCGAGGATGCCGATCTCGCCCTCGGTGGTCCGGGTCACCAGCATGTCGGCCTCACCGGACCACACGATCGCCTCGGGGGACACGATGTCGAGATGGAAATGTCTCGCCATTCAGCTCGCCTCCGGCTCGCCGAAAGCAGATGGCAGACGGCAGATGGCAGATGGCAGCAGCGTCGTACGTCTGCAATCTGCAATCTGCAATCCGCCGCATGAAGCGGCGTTGAGCCCCTTCATGCGGCTGCCATCTCCTTCGCCTTCGCCAGCACGTCCTCGATGCCGCCCTGCATGTAGAACGCCTGCTCGGGGATCGTGTCTACCTCGCCGGCGACGATCATCTTGAACGATCGGATCGTTTCCTCGAGCGGCACGGTCTTGCCGGGGATCCCGATGAACTGCTCGCCGACGTAGAACGGCTGCGACAGGAACCGCTGGATGCGCCGAGCCCGGCCGACGATCAGCTTGTCCTCCTCGGACAGCTCGTCGATCCCGAGGATGGCGATGATGTCCTGCAGGTCCTGGTAGCGCTGCAGGATCTGCTGCACCTGCCGGGCCACCGTGTAGTGCTCCTCGCCGACGACTCGCGGGTCGAGGAGGCGCGAGGTCGAGGCGAGCGGATCGACCGCCGGGTAGATGCCCAGTTCGGAGATCTTCCGGGAGAGCACGGTGGTGGCGTCGAGGTGAGCGAAGGTGGTGTGCGGCGCCGGATCGGTGAAGTCGTCGGCGGGCACATAGATCGCCTGCAGCGAGGTGATCGACTTTCCCTTCACCGAGGTGATCCGCTCCTGGAGAGCGCCCATCTCGTCGGCCAGGGTCGGCTGGTACCCCACCGCCGAAGGCATGCGGCCGAGCAGGGTGGACACCTCGGAGCCGGCCTGGGTGAACCGGAAGATGTTGTCCACGAACAGCAGCACGTCCTGACCCATTTCGTCGCGGAAGTATTCGGCCATGGTCAGCGCCGAAAGGCCAACGCGGAGCCGGACGCCGGGTGGCTCGTCCATCTGTCCGAACACCAGTGCCGCCTTGTCGATGACGCCCGACTTCTTCATCTCCCCCCACAGGTCGTTCCCCTCACGGGTGCGCTCGCCGACGCCGGCGAACACCGAAACCCCGCCGTGCTCGGTGGCGACGCGGTGGATCATTTCCTGGATCACGACGGTCTTGCCGACTCCGGCGCCGCCGAACATGCCGATCTTGCCGCCGCGCACGTACGGTTCGAGCAGGTCGATGACCTTGATACCGGTTTCGAACATCTCGCTCTGCGCCGCCAGGTCCTCGAAGGCCGGTGGCGGACGGTGGATCGGCCAACGGAGCTTGGCGCCGACGGTTCCGTCGGGGGTGTCCAGCGCCTCCCCCAATACATTGAAGATGTGGCCCAGGGTCTCGGGACCGACCGGAACCGAGATCGGGGCGCCGGTGTTGCGAACCGCGGCGCCGCGCACCAGGCCGTCGGTCGGCTTCATGGCGATCGCCCGCACCCGGCTCTCCCCGAGATGCTGGGCAACCTCGGCAACGATCGTTTGCATCTCGCCGCCGATGGTGATCTCGAACTCGATGGCGTAGTGGATCTCGGGTAGGGCGTCGGGGGGAAACTCGACGTCCACGACCGGGCCGGCGACCTTGACGATCCGGCCCGTGCTCACTGCTTCGCTCACGTGTCTTCCTCCTGGGGACTAGCCGCGGGTCAGCGCCTCGGCGCCGCCGACGATCTCGGAAATCTCAGTGGTGATCTCCGCCTGGCGGGCCTGATTGCCCTGGCGGCTGAGCACCCGGGTCAGTTCGTCGGCGTTCTCGGTGGCGGCCTTCATCGCCCGGCGGCGGGCGGCGTGCTCCGACGCCGAGGCCTCGAGCAGGATCCCGAACGCCGACGCCTCGACGTAGCGCGGCAGCAGCCGTCCCAGGATGGCGTCGGGAGAGGGCTCGTAGGTGTACCCGACGGGTCCGGCCGCATCGATCCCCTCAGGCGTGAGTGGGGGCGCGATCGGCAAAAGGGTCCAGGTCGACGCGGTCTGTGTGAGCGCCGACACGTAGCGGGTGGTGAACACCTCGACGGTGTCGATGGTTCCCTCGGCGAAGTCGTTCATCAGCACGTTGGCC
The DNA here is from genome assembly GCA_035291545.1 of Acidimicrobiia bacterium. Taxonomy (GTDB): domain Bacteria; phylum Actinomycetota; class Acidimicrobiia; order Spongiisociales; family UBA11373; genus UBA11373. The sequence goes on along the minus strand of DATDRW010000103.1, from coordinate 8,301 downwards.
ACCGCCCGGGCGTCCCCGTACCCGGGGGTGTCGGTGACCCCGAGGAACGCCTGTTGAATCTGATAGCCGCGGTAACGGAAGTATGAATGCGCCTTCTTGCCGACCACGTAGACCCGAACGTCGGTGCCGCTGCGGACGAGGTCGATCATGCGCAGCTCGGCAAGCCGCATCACATTGATGTTGTAGGCGCCGGCGAGCCCCCGATCGGAGGTCACCACGAGCACCCCGGCGGTCCGCTCCGGACGGGCCTCGAGGAGCGGGTGCGAGGCCCCTCCCGAGGCGGCGGCGACGTTGCGGATCACCTCGTTCATCTTGCGGGTGTAGGGCTGGGCGGCGGTGACTCGCTGCTGCGCTCGGGCGATCCGCGACGTGGCGATCAACTCCATGGCGCGGGTGATCTTCATCGTGGAACGGACGCTCTTGATGCGTCGCTGGATGAGACGGAGTTCGGCGCTGGGCACGGTCGATCAGTCTCCGAGGAACCGCTCGACGAACTCGGAGAGGGCGGCGTCGAGCGCCGCCTTGTCCGGCAGCGTTCCCTTGGTGCCGATGTGCTCGAGCAGCGCCCCATGGCGGGTGCGAACGTGGTCGGACAGCCCGCGCTCGAACTCGGCGATTCGTTCCACCGGCACCCGATCCATGTGGCCGTTGCTGACCGCATAGATCGAGAGCACCTGCTCGGCCACCGGCACCGGCTGATATTGCGGCTGCTTGAGTACTTCGACCACCCGGCGGCCCCGGGCCAGCTGTGCCTGGGAGGCGGCGTCGAGGTCGGAACCGAAGCCGGCAAACGCCTCCAATTCACGGAACTGGGCGAGGTCGAGGCGGAGGGTCCCGGCGACATGCTTCATCGCCTTGATCTGGGCGTTGCCGCCCACCCGGGAAACCGAGATGCCGGCGTTGATGGCGGGGCGGACCCCTGAGTAGAAGAGGTCGCCCTCCAAGTAGATCTGCCCGTCGGTGATCGAGATCACGTTGGTGGGGATGTAGGCCGATACGTCGCCGGCCTTGGTCTCCACGATCGGCAGGCCGGTGAGCGACCCACCGCCGAACTCGGCGGACAGCTTGGCGCAGCGCTCCAGGAGCCGGCTGTGAAGGTAGAACACGTCGCCGGGGTACGCCTCACGGCCCGGGGAGCGGCGGAGCAGCAGCGAGATCTCGCGGTAGGCGACGGCCTGCTTCGAAAGATCGTCGAAGATCACCAGGGCGTGCTCTCCCTTGTACATCCAGTGCTGCCCGATCGCCGATCCGGCATACGGGGCATACATCTGCAGGGCGGGGGAGGCGGAGGCGGGGGCGTTGACGACGACCGTGTAGGCCATGGCGCCGGCGCGCTCCAGCACATGCACCACCTCGGCGACGGTGGAGGACTTCTGGCCGATCGCGACATAGATGCACTTCACCCCGGCGTCGCGCTGGTTGATGATGGTGTCGACCACGATGGCGGTCTTGCCCAGCTGGCGGTCGCCGATGATGAGCTGGCGTTGACCGCGGCCGATCGGGGTCATGGCGTCGATGGCCTTGATCCCGGTCTGCAGCGGCTGATGTACCGGCTGGCGCGACACCACCGAGGGCGCCTGCGTCTCCAGCAAGCGGGTCTCGGTCGCCCCCAGCGGCCCCTTGCCGTCCATCGGGTTGCCCAGCGTGTCCACCACCCGGCCGAGCAGGGCGTCGCCCACCGGGATGGAGAGCACCTTCCCGGTCTGGCGCACCGTGTCGCCCTCCTGAATGTGGGAGGCCTCGCCCATGATCACGGCGCCGATCGAGTCTTCGTCGAGGTTCAGAGCGACGCCGAGCAGGCCTCCGGGGAACTCGAGGAGCTCCGACGCCATCGTCCCGGGCAAGCCGGAGACGCGGGCGACACCGTCGCCGATCGAAATGACGTACCCCACCGTGGCTGCTTCGAGCGACGGGGTCCAGCCTTCGAGGTTGCGGCGCAGCGCCTCGGTGATCTCCTGGGGATTGATGGTCAGTTCGGCCATGTCGATCTCCTCAGCGCTTGTTCAGAGTCTCGCGGAGCTGCTGCAGGCGGTGGCTCACGGTGCCGTCGATGACGACGTCACCGACCCGGGCAACCACGCCGCCGATGACGGTGGGGTCGACGACGGTCTTCACCTCGACGTCCTTGCCGGTTGCCTTGCCCAGAGCCGCGGTGAGCCGCTCGATGGTGGCGGCGTCGAGTTCGACGGCGGTGCGGACCTCGGCGATCGCCTTCCGGCGGGCGGATGCCGCCCGGGCGGTGACCCGATCGGCGATGGCGGGAAGATCTGAGGCCCTCCCCGCGCTCACCACGAAGTCGACCAGATTCACCGTGAGCGGAGACGTCTTCGCTCCGAGCAGGTCGTCGATGACACCCTTCTTCCGTTCCGCGGGGATTCGGGGGTCGGTGAGGGCCTCTCGGAGCGGGGTCGAAGACTCGAAGGCGCGAGCGATCCGGAACAGCTCGTCACCAACGCGCTCCAACTGACCCTCGGCCTTGGCGACCTCGAGGATCGCCGCGGCGTAACCGTCGATACGGTCGTCGGTAGGCATTACGGGTGCAACGCTCCCAGCTCGGCGATGTACTGCTCGACGAGCTTCTTGTGGGCCTTGGCGTCGACCGCGCCGGCCACGGCCTTTGCGGCCACGGCCAGGGACAGGGTGGCTACCTCATCGCGGATTGCACCGGCGGCGCGCTGCTTCTCGCCGGCGGCCTCCTCGCGGGCCTTGCGCACGATTTCGGCGGCCTCGGTGTCCGCCCGGGCGGTCGTCTCGCTGCGGTGCGTTTCGGCGGTGCGGCGGGCGTCCTCGACGATGCGGTTGGCGTCGTCGCGGGCCCGGGCGATCTGCTGCTTGTAGTCGGCGAGCAGGCTCTCCGCCTCGAGCTTGGTGGTCTCGGCGGCCTTCACCTGTCCGATGATGGCGTCCTGGCGGGCGGCCAGGGTGCGCGAGATCCACCCCCGTCCCTTGAACCACACGACCAGGAACACGATCGCAAAGGCGATGATCCCGGCGATCAACTCGTTGATCTCGGGGAGCACCAGATCGGTCCCCGAGGGCACCTCGGGCGGCGTCACCTCACCGACCTGGAAGGCGATGCGTGCGAACACGTTGAACATCTCGGTGTCGTCCTTCCGTTCAGGCGATGAAGAAGAGGACGAAGCCGATCAGGGCGAGCGCCTCGGTGAAGGCGATACCCAAGAACATGGTCGTCCGGACCATGTTCGCCGCCTCCGGCTGCCGGGCCATGGCCTGCACCGCATTCCCGGCCACGATGCCGATGCCGATGCCGGGGCCGATGGCGGCGAGGCCGTAGCCGATGAGCGCCAGCGCTCCCTTGATTTCTTCCATGTGGTCTCCTCCGATCAGTGTTCCGGATGCACCGACGTCTGGATGTAGACGGCGGAAAGCAGTGTGAAGATGTAGGCCTGCAGGAAGGCGACGACGATCTCGAAGAAGAAGATCGCCATCCCGATGGCGAACCACCCGAGCCCGATGGCCGAGCGGAACCCGATGTCGCCGACTTCCTTGATGAAGATGAAGCCGCTTGCCAGCAGCAGGGTGAGCATCACGTGGCCGGCGACCAGGTTGGCGAACAACCGCACCGCCAGCGTGAGCGGTCGGATGAGGAAGGTCGATACGAACTCGATGAGCCCCACCAGAGGCCGGAGTGCCAGCGGCACGCTCTTGGGCCACACGACTCCGGTGAAGTAGTGGAAGCCGTTCTTGGCGAAACCGACGACCACGAAGATCAGGTAGGTGAGGACCGCAAGGAACGCCGGGATCGCCATCCGTGAGGTGATCGGGAAGTTGACGAACGGCGTCACCTCGAAGACGTTGCCGATCAGGATGAAGAGAAAGATCGACAGCAGGTAGGGAAAGTACTTGATCCCGTCGGGGCCGATGACTCCGACGGCGATCTGATCCCGGACGAAGTCGACGAGGCCTTCGATCGCCACCCCGTACTTGGTGGGCACCACCCGCGGTTTGCGGTAGGCGAAGAAGAGCAGACCGACCGCGATCACCGCAGCCAGGAGCATGAGGAGCATCGCCCGGTTGACTTCGAAGCCGCCGAGGCTGAAGACCACGGGCGTCTCGAACAACTCGTTGACGAACTCCGGCTTGCAGATGATGTCGGTCGCCGGATCGCAGGTCGACGAGGCCCAGATCAGTTGCTCCACTCCAACTCCCTTTCCCGTCCCTTCGCCACCGCAACGGCCTCCCACCCGAGCAGGGTCAGATACGCCACCACGACGGTGATGCCCAGGGCGATCCGATCGATATCGGTCACCCGCGCCACGACCAGCATCGTCAACGCGATGAGCCCGAGCCGCAGGAAGAACCCGAGCAGGGCGGCCGCATGATAGGCGGCGAGGGAGATGCGCGCCGCCACCGAGAGCATCGCCCCGCCGAAGAGGAAGTAGCCGGCCACGATGAGCACACCGACCGCGGCCGCCACTCCCCCGCCGGTGCCGCGGAAGGCGGCAAATACCGCGACCAGCGCCGGTCCCACCACCACCGCCCGCCGCACCGTGTGCCGGGCGAGCACGGATTCGACGTCACCCGTCATGGTTCGCCACCTGCCACATCCTCCAGAAACCGATCACCGACCCGGCGATGATCCCGACGATCACCAGCGCCGGCGACGTGTCGAGGAGGGCGTCGAGACCGAGCCCGAGCAGCATTCCGGAGAGGATCGAGGCGAAGAACCCGGCGGCGTGATGCTCGGCGGTGACCGCCTTGCCCAGCTCCTCGTGGTACGACCTGCTCACGCGCCCCCTCGTGCCGAGCCCTTTGTGATTTCTTTCACAATGTATCGGCGGAGGCCCGGCCCGGCAAGTTTGCTCACACGTGCCCCGGGAAGTCGGGCGGATACGCCGGAAAGGCTGCGGCGAGCTCCCCGATCCGGGACCGCACCCGCTCCAGGGCGGCCCGATCACCGCGCTGCTGCAGCGCCGTCGCCAGCAGCCGCCCCACCTCCTCGACCTGCGGTTCGCGCATCCCGCAGGTGGTCGCCGCCGGCAGGCCGATGCGCAGCCCGGTGGCCCGATAGGGAGGGCGGGGATCGAACGGGATCGTGTTGAAGTTGAGCGTGATGCCGACGGTGGAGAGCAGCTTCGCTGCCTCACGACCGGTGAGGTCGGCGTCCACCGAACGCAGGTCGACCAGGAAGAGGTGGTTGTCGGTGCCCCCCGATACCACCCGCACCCCGGCACCGGCGACGGCACCGGCCATGGCGGCAGCGTTGGCAACGATCTGAGCGGTGTAGGCGCGGAACTCCGGTGTCGCCGCCTCGTGGAAGCACACCGCCTTGGCGGCGATCTGGTTGTTGATCGGCCCGCCCTGGGCGTTGGGGAACACCCCCTTGTCGACGACGGCGGCGTGCTCGCCCCGACAGAGGATGAGACCACCGCGGGGACCGCGCAGCGCCTTGTGGGTGGTGGCGGTGACCACATCGGCGTGGGGAACGGGGTTGGGGTGGGCGCCCCCGGCAATGAGACCGATGATGTGGGCGGCGTCGACCATGAGCAGCGCCCCCACCTCGTCGGCGACGGCGCGGAACCCGGCCCAGTCCAGGATCCGGGAGTACGCCGAGTAGCCGGCCACGATCATCCGGGGACGCTCTCGGCGGGCGACCGCGGCGAGCTCCGCCATGTCGACCACCTCGGTCTCGGGGTGGACCCCGTAGGAGACGAAGTCGTAGAGCATGCCGGAGAAGTTGACCGGGGACCCGTGGGTGAGATGGCCCCCCTGGTCGAGGCGCATCCCCAGGATCTTGTCGCCCGGCTTGAGCAGGCCGAAGTAGACACCCATGTTGGCCTGGGCGCCGCTGTGGGCCTGCACGTTGGCGTGCTCGGCTCCGAACAGACTGCGGGCCCGATCGATGGCGAGCGACTCCACCTCGTCGATCAGCTCGCACCCCTCGTAGTACCGCTTGCCGGGGTAGCCCTCCGAGTACTTGTTGGTGAGCACCGACCCCGAGGCCTGCATCACGGCGCGGGACACGAAGTTCTCGGAGGCGATCAGCTGGACGTGGGTGCGCTGCCGTTCCGCGTCGCGGGCGATGAGGGCGGCGACCTCGGGATCGACCTCTTCGAGGCGACGGGTGACGTCCATGACCAACCTCCGGAATCGAGGGTAATGCCCCGTCCCGCAACATTTGCCGCGCTCACGACGGCCCCGAGCATCACCAAGGTCACGGAACGGAGCACCGGCGGAGGGGGTCAGGTGGTCGGTCTGGCCTCGGCGACGATGTCGGCCACCACCAGCGCCGGGAACGGGAGGAACGGTGCGATCACCACCGCACCCACCGGGGCCACCACTGAGAGAAGCAGGGTGACGAGGGAGGACACCCCGACCACGGTGATCCGCAGCGGAATCCGGTGGACCGATTCTGTTCTGAGCACGAAGGCGCCGGCGATCCCGAAGGCGAGCACCAACGACGAGGTCGGTTCGCGGACCAGCGATCCCACCCCGAGGTAGCCGGCGATCGCCAGCGGGGTGGCGAGCAACACCGCGCGCATGGGCCGCGGTGCCCGCGACACCCGGGCGAGCACCGTAAAGACCACCGGGACCAGCGCGGCGGCCGCAATCGCGGCGGCCGCCGCCCGGCGCGGGTTGCCCCGGTCCTGCTCGACGATGGCGGTGACCACCGCGGCGAAGGCGAACACGAGGACGATGGTGCCACCGAGCGCCGCTCCCCAGCGGCGGCGGCGGGTGATCGGTTCACCGGTCACGGCCGCCGGTGCCACCCGTCCTCGCCGGCTGCGCCGGGGGAACTGATCGTGATACCGCCTCCGCTCGGCGACGGGACGTTGCCGCGAGCCTTTCTGTCTGCTCATGATCCCCAGGCTACGGGACCGGGACGGATCACCACCGCTTCGCGGCTGGTGAGATCGACCACGGTCGAGGCCGCACCCCCGGAGCCCTGCCCAGCGAGGTACACCGCCACCGCGTCGCCGAGTGCGGTGCGGGCGGCGATGTCGTCGGAGGCGGGCTCCGCCCCGGACCGGTTGGCGCTGGTCACCGCCAGCGGGCCGGAACGGGCGAGCAACTCGAGAGCGACCGGATGGTCGGGGACCCGGATCGCCACCGTGCCCCGGGCGTCGTCCCCGATCCACAACGGCGCAGCCGGCATGCGGCGGACGACGACGGTGAGCGGCCCCGGCCAATACTTGGCGACCGCGTCGTCGATCATCCCGAAGCCACGGGCATCGGCGATGCTCGCCGCCAGGATCGGGATCGGCTTCTCCTCCGCCCTCCCCTTCACCGCGTACAGCCGCCGCAGCGCACGTTCCTGCATCGGGTCGACCCCGATCCCGTAGACGGTGTCGGTGGGGAGGCCGATCACGAGGCCGCCGTGGAGGGCCTCCATTGCTGCATCGATGAGATCCGGAGTCATGGGACGGCCTGCAATTCGCAATTCGCAATTCGCAACCGGAGCGTCGGCGCGAGCGCGCCCGAGCCGTCACACCGCGTCTGACGAATTGCCAATTGCCAATTGCGGAGCGGCCCGCCAGGGCCGCTCACACGCAACACGACGCTCCCTTGCGCGCCACCAGGATGCGATCCCGACCGGCCAGGTCCTTGCGAACCTCGCGGTCGAAGCCGCCGAAGAGTGCGGCGACCGCTTCCGCCTGGTCGTCCCCGATCTCGCAGATCACCCAGCCCCCGATCCCCACCCACCAGAACGCTTCCTCGGCGATCCGGGCGAGGACCTCGGTGCCCTCGGAGCCGGAGAACAGGGCGACGCGGGGTTCGTGGTCGGCCACTTCCGCCGGAAGGTGGTCGCCCGTCGCCACGTACGGCGGATTGGACACGATCAGGTCGATGCGGCCCCGCAGGTCAGCGGGCAGCGCCGCAAACAGATCCCCCTCGATCCATTCCACCCCAAGTCCGGTAGCCGCCCCGTTCTCCCTGGCGAGCGACAGTGCCTCGGCGTCGAGATCGACGCCGAAGACCCGGGCCTCCGGGAAGGCGTGCTTGAGGGCGAGGGCGAGGCACCCCGACCCGGTGCCGAGGTCGACGATCACCGTCCCCGGCCCGGCCCGGCGCAGCGAGGCGACCGCCTCCTCCCACACCCGCTCGGTCTCGGGACGGGGGATGAGCGCACGCCGGTCGATCTTGAGGGTGAGCGGCCCGAAGTCGACGGTGCCCTCCAGGTACTGCAGCGGCTCCCCCGCCCGGCGCCGCTCCACGAGCGCGGCGAGCCGATCCCGTTCCTCGTCGCTCAGATCGGGTTGGAGCACGAGACCGGTGCGGCTGCGACCGGTGACGGTGCGCCGCAACCGGTCGAGTTCGTGGGCGGGGATGGTCACGACG
>DATDRW010000102.1:0-60431 GCA_035291545.1 Acidimicrobiia bacterium | reverse complement strand
GTTCGCCAAACTCGAGCGACTTGCCGCGAGCCCCGGCGCCGCGGTGGCCCTGGCTCGGATGGTCAAGCAGATCGACGTCCGTGACATCCTCCCCACCATCCGTGTCCCCACGCTCGTTCTGCATCGGCGAGACGATCAGGCGGTTCCGCTCAAAGAAGGCCGGTACATCGCCGATCACGTGCCCGGGGCGAAGTTCATCGCGCTTCCGGGCGCGGACCACTGGCCGTGGATCGGAGATCAGCGGGCCGTCGAGGAGATCCAGGAGTTCCTCACCGGGATGCGCGATAGCGCCGAGCCGGAGCGCGTCCTGGCAACCGTGATGTTCGTCGACATCGTCGACTCCACGAAGCGAGCTGCGGAGATCGGCGACCGGCGATGGGCGGACCTGCTCGAGAGTTTCTACGCCGTCGTCCGGAGCGAGTTCGCTCGGTACCGAGGACGAGAGATCGATACGGCGGGGGACGGGTTCTTCGTGACATTCGACGGACCAGCGCGGGCCATCCGATGCGCGTTGGGGCTCATCGAGGTCGTCGCGAGGCTCGGGCTCCAGGTCCGAGTCGGCATCCACACGGGCGAGGTCGAGCGAATCGCCGACAACCTGGGTGGGCTCGCAGTTGTCATCGGGGCGCGTGTCGGCGCACTGGCCGGGCCGGGGGAGATCCTGGTCTCGCGGACCGTGACGGACCTCGTCGTTGGTTCGGACATGGTCTTCCAGCAACGCGGCAAGCGCGAGCTGAAGGGCGTTCCGGGGGAGTGGGAGCTGTACGCAGTCGATCGAGACCAGGGTGGCATCGCGGTTTGAGTGACCCGCTGCCGGGTGGGACGCTGGACTCGACGCGCGGGGTTGTGGGGTTGAAGCCCTGGGTTCCTATCCGTGGGTAATGCCGGACGAGGTGAATGCCTCTGCGCCCAGGGGTTTCGCGTGGTGGGCGCTACTGGGATTGAACCAGTGGCCTCTGCCGTGTGAAGGCAGCGCTCTCCCGCTGAGCTAAGCGCCCTGAGGGGAGCGATTGTAACCCCCGTATCCTTGCTCTCCGTGAGACGCCCCGAGTTCGAACTCCTCGTGGACGAGGCCCTCGCAGATCTCCCATCCTGGGTGACCGGAGCGATGGACAACCTCGAGGTCGTCGTCGAGGAATGGCCGACACCCGAGCAGGATCCCACCGGAAGCGGCCTGCTCGGCCTGTACGAGGGGGTCAACCTCCACGATCGGGCGAGCGGGTATTCGGGCTTTCTGCCCGATCGCATCACCGTGTTCATGGGTCCGCACCTCGAGCTCCGGCTGCCGCCCCGGCGTCTTCGGGCACAGATCCGCAAGACGGTGCTGCACGAGGTGGCGCACCACCTGGGCATCGACGACGAGCGTCTCGGTGAACTCGGGTACTAGTCAAGGATGGGAGTTGCCGCGCCGATGGCTGAGGGGTGGACGACCCCATCGGAGACCCTTACCGCGCCTGTGAGAAAGGCCGCTGTAACCACGATCTGGCGCGTGCCGTCGGGATCGCCGAGCTGTGGGGGAGCGATGGTCCTTTTCCGCCGGGTCACCTCGTCGTCAACCTGAGCGCCCACCGATCGGCCCTCTTCGATGATGACGAGACGCCTGCGGTGCAGCAGCGCTGGGCGGTCTGACCGGGTTCGAACCACCCCGGCGCGGGGTCGTCTCCGACTTGGTAACTTTCCTCCCAATACCCGAGGAGAGCGCATGGCGAAGCTGGAAAAGCTCAAGGGCATCGGCGACAGGCAGATCGAGCGGCTGCACAAGACCGGGATCAGGAGCACCGACGCGCTGTTGAAATGGGGGAGTACCCCGGACGGCAGATCCGAGATCGGGGCGCTCACCAAGATCTCGACGCGGCGGATCGCCGACTGGGTCCATCGCTGCGACCTCATGCGGATCAAGGGCGTGGACGACGACTACGCCCGTCTCCTCAGAAGGGCGGGGGTGGCGGGCATCGTCGATCTCAGCACCCGTAATCCCTTCGAACTCTCCGAAGAGGTGGAAATCGCGGCCGCGATCGAACAGATGGCGAAGAAGCGGCCGCAAGAGACGACGCTCGCCGGGTGGATCGAGCAGGCCCGCCTGATGTTGCGCCACGTCTGGTATCACGACACCTGGGGCCCGCCATCCCTCACCGGTCGCGACCCGAAGCGATACCAGGGACCCCGCTAGAACAAGCGGCAGGTCAGTCGGTCTGCTCCGTCTGTTCGGTGTGCCGGGATGCGTCGCGCTGTGTCTCGCGCTGGCGACGCCGGCGGCGCAGCAACATTTTCACAAGGACCTGCAGCCCGGCGCCGATGAGCATCGAGGTGAAGATCACACCGGCGAGCGGCGCCTCCGCCCGCCAGAAGAAGAACTGGACCTCGGTGGTGTCGAAGTTCTGCAGGATCAGGGTGAGCGCCAGCGCTCCGATGACCGCAGCCAGCACCCCGATGCGGAACTTTCGCGTCTGCCAGAGTGGCGTCTGCTCGTTCACCGCGGTCCTTTCTCCTGGTGGCCGAAAGCGTAGGCGATGCGACTGCGCGCCAGGACCGCGGGCGCGATGAACCAGAACGTGAGCGGGAGCCGGCCGGCGACGAATCGTCCCGCCCGGCCGCCTCGCCGGACCGTGCCGTCTCGGTCGACGAGCAGCGTGGACCCGCCCACCGCCACCGAGAAGCGCCCCGTCCAGTCGAGCATCCGCACCAACCGACCGTGCCACGGTTGCGACACCTGGAGTTTCCGATCGGCCGCGGTGGGGGTGACCCACACGAAGAGTGCCGCCAATGCCGCCCATGAGAACACCTGAACCGCCGCCGTCGCCTGGATGGCGATGTGGAACGGGATCGCCACCCAAACGGCCGCGAGGCGGGTGCGCCGCCACAGGAGTGCGGCACCGATGAACAGCTCGGTGAGCACGACGACTCTCGCCGCCCAGGCCTGGAAACCGGGGTCGAGCAGCAGGTCGACGACGGCATCGGGCAACGCCTGCAGGCGATCGAGGCCGGAGACGACGCGGAGCCGGGTCACCGTTCCCCCCCACCAATCGCGGTCGAGGAGCTTCGAGGTCCCCGAAGCGAGGTATACGAGGGCGATCTCGGTTCGCAGGATGGTGAGGGTGAGCCGCCGTCCCCCGCCGTACGCCAGCAGCCTCGGTGCGTGCAGCCGCCGGTCGAGCGACACCGCACCGCCCGCAGGCAGCACCGCCATCCCGATCAGCAGGATCAGCAGGAAGGCGCGGTTGTGATGGAAGTGTGTCTGGCTGAGGAAGAGGTTGTAGGCGACGCCTCCTGCGGTCAGCCACGCCGCCACGCGGGTCAGCAACCCGATCGACACCAGAAACCCGGCGGTAACCGTGAGCCAGAGGAGCGCGACGTACAGGTGGCGGGGGAGATGGGGGTACCACCCGGCGTACGGCAGCCAGAACCGATCCCGGTAGATGATTCCGTCGGCGGCACGCTCCAGAAACGGAGCGAGGTGCATCAGCACGAGCGGACCGACGGCCATGCGCAGTGGAACGAGCGGACGGGGATCGACGGCATCGTCGAGGCGGGCGTTCCAGATGCGGGTCACGGCCGCCGATCGCTCTCGAGCAGCAGCCGGGTCGGGCTGCGCCCGTTGTGGATCAGGATGAGCTCGGCGACCAGCCCAACGGTCTCATGGTCGTCGGGGGTGTTGGCGGCGACCCAGTCGAGAGCGGCGGCGAAGAGGTGGACGGTGGCATCGAGCCCGGCATCGGCGTGGTGGAGCACGAACGGCGTCCCGAGGCCGCGGGTGTCGACGAGTTCTTCCCAGTGGTATCCGCCCGGCCAGGGATCGCGAACGTCGACCCGGGTGCCGTCGGCGAGTACCCGGTACACGTCCGCCTGCCACTGCGACGACTCGGGGAACATCTGGAACCCGAAGGTGTCGATCGGGGCGGAGTAGGCGCGGACGATCAAGGCGAGTTGCACGGCCACGATGAAGAATGCGGCGACCCGGCGCGCCTTGTGATGCATCGACGCGACGCTAATGGGGGAACTCCCCGGCCACCGGCGGCGTTGAGGCGTCCATGCGAGGGGGCGAAGCGCCGCGGTGGGGAATCGCCGGCTTGCTCGGGGCGGGCATGGCAATCGGCGTCGGCGAGTTGCTCGCAGGGGTGTTCTCGGGTGTGCCGTCGCCGCTGGCGGCGATCGGCGGGGCCGTGGTGGACGGATCGCCGCCCTGGCTCGAGGACTTCGCCATCGCCACCTTCGGCACTGCCGACAAGACCGCCCTCGCCGTGGGTATCACCGTTCTCTCCTGCGTCATCGGATGGTTCGCCGGGACCGCAGGCCGGCGGCGTCCCCAGGTCGTCCCGATCGTATTCCTGGTGTTCGGCGCGCTCGGAATCGCCATCGCCGGCACCGAACCGGGTACTTCGCTCGCCTCCGTCACGGTCGCCACGGTGCTCTCGGTTTCGGCGGGCCTGCTCACCTTCCGGTGGCTCATGCCCCGACCTGCCTCCGGCGATCCCACCGATGGCCTGGCCGCCGATCGTTCCCGCCGGCGGTTCCTCGGCATGGCCGCGGCTGCCGGGGTATGGGCGGTCACCGCCGGCGTGATCGGGCGCAGGTTGGTCACCCGGACCCCCGATCTGCCCCCGATCACGATCGCCCCGCCCACCGAATCCGCCCCGGTCCCCGGGCCGGAGCACGACTTCGGCCTGGAAGGGCTCACGCCGATCGTCGTCCCCAACGAAGACTTCTATCGGATCGACACCGCCCTCGTCGTCCCCCGGGTCGATCCGTCGACCTGGTCGCTCAGGGTGACGGGGCTCGTGGACAACCCGCTGTCGTTCACCTACGACGACCTCATGGGCATGGAACTCGTCGAGGATCACGTGACCATTGCCTGCGTCTCCAATGAGGTCGGCGGTGATCTCGTCGGCAACGCCCGCTGGACGGGGGTGTCGCTCGCCGGGGTGCTGGAGCGCGCCGGGCTGCAGCCCGGCGCCACGCAGCTGGTAGGCCGGTCGGTGGATCGTTTCACCGTCGGATTCCCTCCAGAGCTGGTGTTCGACGGCCGCGGGGCGCTGATCGCACTGGCCATGAACGGCGATCCGCTCCCGGCGGCCCACGGGTTTCCCGCACGGCTGATCGTTCCCGGCCTCTACGGATACGTGTCGGCGACCAAGTGGCTGTCGGAGATCGAACTGATCACCTGGGACGGGTTCGATGCCTACTGGGTCCCCCGCGGCTGGGCCAAGGAAGCGCCGATCAAGACGCAGTCGCGTATCGACGTTCCCCGATCGGGCCGGACCGTGGCCGTGGGGCCGGTCGACGTCGCGGGAGTTGCCTGGGCTCCCCTCAAGGGCGTCGCGGCGGTCGAGGTGTCTGTCGATGGAGGGGGCTGGATACCGTGCGCACTCACCGAACCCCTGTCGTCGCGGGCCTGGGTGCAGTGGAGGGCGTCGGTCGACCTGACGGCGGGGGAGCACACCGTCTCGGTGCGGGCCATGGACGGCACGAGTTACACGCAGACGGCCGACCGGGTCCCGCCGCGTCCCGACGGTGCCACCGGACACCACACGATCCGGGTCACCGCGGCGTGACGGGTGGTTGAAGCAGCGCTCGGTTTGGAGAGACCCCCGCGGTCGTCAGCCGCGCAGTGGTCGGATGCGCCTTCTCCAGGGGAGGCGTTTCCGCGCCCCGGGGAAATGGCGCTCCAGCACGGGCCAGACGTCCGGTCCGGCGAGGGTGTCGCGCATCGAACGCAGGGTGGCGAGGAAGGCCGGCAGCGCAGCAGCCGGATCGAGGAGATTGGGCCGGCTGGCGGCGAGCACGGTGCGATCCGGCCGCAGCACCACGACGTCCGTCTCCGGCCATGCTGCGGTCAGGGCTTCGAGCTCGGCGGTCAACGCGGCACCACCCATCCGCTCCACGATCCCCGCGTAGAACGGAGCATCGGGCCGAGTTTCGACCGACGCCATCGGGGCGATCACGATCACCAGATCGAGGGGCTCCGCGTGCCCGAGCAGGAGGTCGACGCTGGTCCCGCTGGCGACGCCGCCGTCGACGTAGTACTTGCCGTCGATCAACACGGGCTCGAATACGAGTGGGACCGCCGACGAAGCCGCCACCGCCGCGGCGAGGCCGACGTCCGGGCTCCCTTCGGTTCCGAACGCAACGCGGCGGCGACTCTCGACCTCGAAGGCGACGATCGTCGTCGGCTTGCTGGGCCAGGTCTCGGCTGCTTCCCCGAGCATGTCGCGGATCCAGTCGGCGATCCCCTCGGTGGTGTAGCGGGCCGGCGAACCCACGGCGAGGCCGATCCCGGGATGCCGGAGCCCGGGGAGCAACCCGTGCCGCATCCAGCGGCCCACGCCGCGGGGCCGGGTGCGGCGGTAGATGCGTGTGCGCAGCTCCCAGGCGAGCTCGGCCGAACCGTGGACGTCGCCGATCAGGGCATCCAGAGAGAGGCGGTCGGACCGCACCAGAGCCGCCACCACGGCTCCCGAGGAGGTGCCGACCACGACGGAGGCATCACCGGGATTCCATTCGGTGGCCATGCGAAGCGAGAAGAGGGTCCCGAAATGGAAGGCGGCGCCGGTGATGCCGCCGCCGCCGAGCACGAGACCGACCCGAGACACTCCAGGGATACTAGGTGGGGGAGGCCGACGTCAATCGATGAGGGCTCGGCCGAAGCTGTGGCCGCACCCGGGGCAGACTGCATCGTCCTCGATCGTCGCGCTCCGGCACCATGGACAGGGCAGGTCCGGGTTGATCGGGTCGTGCAGCATCACCAGGCGCGACGGGCGTCCTACCGATGCCGCCAAGCCGAGGATGAGGCTGCTCACGAGGGCGAACACGGGAGCGAGAGTAGGCCTCACCCGCGCGGGGATGAGGTATTTCGCGTTCCGTCGCCCGTCGCCCGTCGCCCGCGATCCGTTGTGGCGGGGCTGCAAGCTGCAGGCTGCATGCTTCTCCTACCTGCGACCTGCGACCTGCCTCCTGCCCCCTGCCATCTACGCTGCTCCGCAAATGTCGCTCACGCTCACGCTCCCCGACGGCAAGACGCTCGATCTCCCGGAGGGGAGCACGGGTGCCGATGCCGCTCGGAAGATCGGCCGCAGGCTCGCCGAGGCCGCGGTGGCGGTGCGTCTCAATGGGGTCGCCCTCGACCTGAGCCGGCCGCTCCCACACTCCGGGGCGCTTCAGGTGATCACCGTCGACAGCGAGGAGGGCAGGCACGTGCTGCGCCACTCGGCGGCGCACGTGCTCGCTCAGGCCGTGCTCGGGCTGTTCGAGGGCGCCACCTTTGCCATCGGCCCGCCGATCGAGGACGGCTTCTACTACGACTTCGACATCGGGCGCGCCTTCACCCCTGAGGATCTCGAGCGGATCGAGGCCCGGATGGTCGCGATCGTCGCGGAAGATCAGTCGTTCGAGCGGCTGGAGATGTCCAAGGCCGCGGCCCTCGACGTGTTCGCTCGCCACCCCTTCAAGGTCGAGATCATCCAGGCCGTCGATGAGGGGGAGGGGGCGACCGGCGACTCCGTGTCGGCCTATCGCAACCGCGACTTCGTCGACCTGTGCCGGGGACCACATCTGCCATCGACCGGACGCCTTGCCGCTTTCAAGTTGCTGCGTACCGCGGGGGCCTACTGGCGGGGCGATGAGCACCGTCCGCAACTGCAGCGAATCTACGGCACCGCCTGGGAGAGCCGCAAGGCGCTCGACGCGTATGTGCATCGCCTCGAGGAGGCGCGCAAGCGCGATCACCGCAGGCTCGGTGTCGAACTCGACTACTTCTCGTTTCCCGCCGAGCTGGGCAGCGGACTCGCCGTTTGGCACCCCCAGGGTGCGTTGGCGCGCACGATCATGGAGGACTACTCGCGACGCACCCACCTGTCGCACGGCTACGAGATCGTGGTCACGCCGCACATCGCCCGCAGCCATCTGTGGGAGACCTCGGGTCACCTGTCCTTCTACCGGGAATACATGTACCCGGCGATGGAGACCGACGACGGCGACGAGTACGTGCTCAAGCCGATGAACTGTCCCGGCCACATCCTGATCTACCGCACTCGTCCCCGCTCCTACCGCGAGCTCCCGCTGCGGCTCTTCGAGCTGGGAACCGTCTACCGCTACGAGCGCAGCGGGGTCATCCACGGCCTGCTCCGTGCCCGCGGATTCACCCAGGACGACAGCCATATCTTCTGCGCCGAATCCCAGATCGGTGCGGAACTGCGCAGCCTCCTCGAATTCGTGCTGATGGTGCTGCGCGACTTCGGGTTCGAGGCTTTCGAGGCCGACCTTTCCACCAAGCCGGAGAAGTACGTGGGCCGCGACGAGCTGTGGGAGAAGGCGACGGAGGCGCTGGCGGCCGCGCTCGAGGGTGCCGGCCTCTCCCACGATGTCGCCCACGGAGAGGGCGCCTTCTACGGACCGAAGATCGACATCCACGTGCGCGATGCCATCGGAAGGCGGTGGCAGGTCAGCACCCTGCAGGTCGACTTCGCCGAACCGGAGAACTTCGCCCTGGAGTTCACCTCGGCGGGCAACGAGCGGGAACGTCCGGTGATGATCCACCGGGCACTGTTCGGTTCGGTCGAGCGGTTCTTCGGGATCCTGATGGAGCACTATGCCGGGGCCCTCCCCGGCTGGCTCTCCCCGGTGCAGGCGACGGTTGTTCCGGTCGCCGACCGCCACGCCCCGTATGCCGGAGAGGTCGCGGCCGAGCTGCGCACCGCAGGCCTGCGGGTGGATGTCGACGATGCGGACGAGACCGTCGGCGAGAAGATCCGCCGAGCGATCACCCACAAGCACCCCGCAGTGCTCGTGGTGGGCGACGACGACGTGGCCGGGCGCACCGTAGGGGTACGACTGCGTGGTGAGGACGAGCGCCGCGGCGTCCCGTTGGTCGAGGTCGCCGCGACGCTGCTGGAGCTGTGCCGGCCGCCGCGTTAGGGGAACCGGTCTGTCCCCTCGGTTCGTCCTAGAGACCAATCTCTCAGAGGGTGTGACATGAAACGACTCGTACCGATCGTCGCCGTCCTGCTGGCCGTGGCGGCATGCGGGGACGACGGCGCCGCCACGACCACAACCGCCGCCGCCGCACCCACCACGACGAGTTCGAGCGACGCCGGACGAGTCGCGGCCGGTCCCGCCGTGACCGTGGAGGAGGCATTGGCGAGCACCCTCGACCGGCCGATCCTGGAAAAGGGCTACCTGTTCGTCAACGCCGACGGCTCGATGGTGCTCGCCGACCTCGTGCTCGAATCGTTCCCGCCCCAGCCGGGCGGCGCCACCGTCGCCGTGGTCGGCTTCGACGGCGAGGGGATGACGGGGCTGCGAACCGCCCCCGAAGGGAGCCCGATCTCCCAATGGGTAGAGGGCGAAATCGAGATCTTGGGCACCGTCGGCGGCGCCGTGCTCACGGTGTACGACAACCCGTCGGCCTGACCGCCTCTGGCGTGAGTCTCGTCCGCCCGGCCCCGCGGCCGGGCGGATTCGCGCAGGGCGGATGGTATTTGACCCGGTACGGGTTGCGTCTAGCGTTGCCGCCGCAGCGAGGAGCCGCCGCAGCGCGGAGGAGTGAAGAACCATGAAGCTGAGTCCCGAAGCGGTGGCACGCGCCTCAAGCCGCCACCCCTGGGCCACGGTCGGGGTCTGGGTGGCCGCCATCGCCGTGGCCGGCTATCTCACCTCGACGTTCCTCGCCGAGGCGCTCACCACGGACATCGACTTCACCGATCGTCCCGAGGCCGTCCAGGCCCGCGACCTCATCGAGGAGATGCGCGGCGAGCAGAAGCTCGCCGAGTTCGTCGTCGTGGTGTCCGAGACCCGCACCGTCGGCGATGCCGAGTACGCGCAGTTCGTCGGCCGGCTCCAGGGTGCCGTCACTGCCCTCGGCCCGGAGAAGGTCGAGTTCGTCGGGTCCTATCTCGAGGAGACCGGGCCGGTGTCCGCAGACGGCCGCACCGTGCTCCTCCCGGTGACGCTGGCCGATCCCGATCTCGACGATGCCAGCACGCACGCCATCGACCTCGCCGATGCGGTTGCGGCCGTTCCCCATCCCGAGGGGTTCGACACGCTGATCGCCGGGCAGGCGACGCTGAACAACGACTTCCAGGAGCTCGCCGAGGAGACCCTCGCCAAGGGCGAGACGTTCGGCATCGCCGTGGCGCTGGTCGTGCTGCTCATCGTGATCGGCACCGTGGTCGCCGCGGTGCTTCCCCTGCTCCTCGCCATCGCCGCCATCGCGATTGCCTTCGGTCTGACGGCCGTTGTGGGGCGCTTTTTCGACCTCACCTTCTTCATCACCAACTTCATCACGATGATGGGCCTCGCGGTCGGGATCGACTACTCGCTCTTCATCGTGGCCCGGTATCGCGAGGAGCGGGTGCGCGGCGCCGACAAGCTGGAGGCGATCGGGCGGGCCGGCGCCACCGCCAACCGGGCCGTGCTGTTCTCCGGGATCACGGTCGTGTTCGCCTTGATGGGTCTGTTCTTCATGCCCAACACGATCTTTCGCAGCCTGAGCACCGGGGCCATCCTGGTGGTGCTGGTGGCGATGGCGGCTTCGATGACCCTGCTTCCGGCGGTGCTGGCCCTTCTCGGCGACAAGGTCAACAGGCTTCGGGTGCGAAAGCACGATGCGCTGAACAACATCGACAAGGTCGGCGGCTTCTGGGACAAGATGACGAATGCGGTGATGCACCGCCCGGTGGCGTGGCTTCTCGGGGGTGCGGCGCTGCTCGCCGCCATCGGTATCGCCTACTTCCAGATCCAGACCGGTTTCTCGGGGGTGAGCACCCTCCCCGACGGTCTGGAATCGAAGCAGGCTTTCGTCATACTGGAGACCGAGTTCTCGGGCGGGCTCGGCGAGCCGGTCGAGATCGTCGCCGACGGTCCCATCACCCCAGAGGTGACCGCGGGGTTCGATCGCCTGATGGGCATCCTCGCCGGGGATCCCGCCTTCGGTCCGCCTCTGGGTGAACTTCAGGTCAATGACGCCGGTGACATCGGACTGCTCTCGGTCCCATTGCAGGGAGACTCGGCGTCGCAGGCGTCGACCGACGCGGTGTTGCGGCTCCGCGGCACCTACGTGCCCGAGGCCTTCTCCGGTGTCGACACCCCGGTGCTCGTGGGTGGTTGGCCGGCGTTCAGCGTCGACTTCTTCGACGATGTCAACAGCTACACCCCAATCGTCTTCGTGTTCGTCCTCGGTCTCAGCTTCTTGCTGCTCACCGTCGTATTCCGCTCGATCGTGCTCCCGATCAAGGCGATCCTCCTCAACCTGCTCTCCGTAGGGGCGGCCTACGGTGCGATCGTGCTGTTCTTCCAGCCCACGGCCTCACCCGGCTGGATCCAGTCGATAGCCGAGGGCCTCGGGTTCATCCAGGTGGAATCGATCGAGGCCTGGCTGCCGCTGTTCCTGTTCGCGATCCTGTTCGGCCTGTCCATGGATTACCACGTCTTCCTGCTCACCCGGATTCGCGAGTACTACGACCGATCCGGCGACAACCAGGAGGCGGTGGCTCACGGACTGCGCACCACCGGCGCCATCATCACCGGGGCGGCACTGATCATGGTGGCGGTGTTCGGGGGGTTTGCCGCCGGGGATCTGGTGATGATGCAGCAAATGGGCTTCGGCCTGGCGATCGCGGTCTTCCTCGATGCCACCGTCGTCCGGTCGATCCTGGTTCCCGCCGGGATGCGGCTCCTCGGCGAATGGAACTGGTATCTGCCCAAATGGCTCTCGTGGCTCCCACAGCTGGACATCGAGGGACACGCCGCCGCTTCCGCGGCACATGACCGCGAGGTGCACGCCTGAGGCGCCGCCGTCGCACCCGGATCGAGATCCCCGAGGACGTGGCGCACGCCGAGGCGGTCCCCGAGGACCTCGACGCCGCCCAGCGGGAGCCGTACACAATCCCCAGCACCCGGAGGCGTCGCACCGCCGGGGTGGTTCACCTGGCGGGAGCGGCGGCGGCAACCGGGGCGGTGGCGCTCGGGGCGTCGGCAGGCTTGTTGGTCGTTGCCGGGATGTTGGCGGTGCTCGCTCTGTGGTCCTTTGCCGGGGCGTGGCGCATCGGCGTCCTCGATCCGGAAGCCCTGGAGATCGCCGGACGCGAGATCGGCTTTGCCGTCGGGCACGCCTCGGCGGCGGTGTCCTTCGACGGCGTCCGCGCCCGACCGGTGTGGAGCGTGCTGGTGTTCAGCGCCGATGAGCCACCGACGCGGCGCGGGCTGGTCCGGGTCGATGCCGTCGACGGTCACGTGGTGGAGAAGTACGAAGAACGGATCACGTAGGCCGCGACCCGCGACCCGCAGAACCCGTTTCCCGTTTCCCGTTTCCCGTTTCCTGCCGGCTGGCGCCTGGTGCCTGGCGCCTACTACAGCACATACCGCTCACCGGAGCGGTCGCCGACCTCGATCGCCACGACGAGACCGGAGCGAGTGGACCATCGTTCCAGCTGGGCCCGCGCCTGCACGTTGCACCCGGCCTGGAAGGTGAGCCAGACTTCCCCGCCGTGGGCCTCGGCGAGATCGAGCCGGTGTCCCGGGACCGGGACGACGTCGCCGCCGTCGCGGGAAAACCCCTCGAGGGAGACGACGGCGAGATCGAGCGTCTCGCACCGGGCCGTGATCGCCGCCGCCGTTGCGGGTGGGTAGAACCCCTCGTCCTCTTCCCCGCGATGCACCGCGGCGGCGTCGAACTCCTCGGCGAGTCGATCCACCGGATGGATGTCGTGCGGCGCCGCAATCGTCGTGGGCTCCTCGCCCAGGCCGAGCATGGCGGCGGCCGTGTCGAGGACTCGCTGGAGGTCGGCGGCCTCGAAGACCCAGGGTTCGCCGTCCTCGTCGGCGTAGAACTCGGCCATGAGCGAGCCCTCGTCGTTGTAGACGATCCCGACGACGCGTTCCTCCTCGACCAGTTCGACGATGGGGCCGTCCCAGTCGGGCAGTTCGGTCTCGCGGGCGTGGAGATCGGTCACTCAGGGAAGGTCGCGCTTGGGGTGTCCGACGTAGATCTGGCGGGGACGCCCGATCCGTGTATCGGGATCCTCGCTCATCTCCTTCCACTGGGCGATCCAGCCGGGAAGGCGACCGATGGCGAAGAGGGGCGTGAACATCCGGCGCGGGAATCCGAGGGCCTGGAACATGAGACCCGAGTAAAAGTCGACGTTCGGATAGAGGCGGCGCTCCCCGAAGTAATCGTCGGCGAGTGCGGTCTCCTCCAGTTTGAGCGCGATCGCGAGCAGGGGATCGTTGGCCCCCATCCGCTCGATCACCTCATGGGCGAAGGACTTGAGGATGCGGGCGCGCGGGTCGTAGTTGCGGTAGACGCGGTGGCCGAAGCCCCAGAGACGGTACGGGTCGTTGGGGTCCTTGGCCTTGGCGATCCATTTGGTGTGATCGCCTCCGTCGTCGTGGATTTGCTGCAGCATCTCGACGACCTGCTGGTTTGCGCCGCCGTGCAGCGGTCCCCACAGCGCGCTCATTCCCGCCGCCACCGAAGTGAACAGGTTCGCCTGACTGGATCCGGCGAGGCGGACGGTCGAGGTCGAGCAGTTCTGGCTGTGATCGGCATGGAGGATGAGCAGCACGTCGAGCGCTCGGGCGACGACCGGATCCACCCCGTAGGCCTCGACCGGCAGTGCGAACATCATGTGGAGGAAGTTCGTCGAGTAGTCGAGGTCGTTGCGGGGATAGACGTACGGCTGGCCGGTCGACTTCTTGTAGGCGAAGGCGGCCACCGTCGGCAGTTTGGCGATGAGCCGGAGAGCCGACTGTTCGACGGCGTAGGGATCCGTCGGGTTGTGAAAGTCGGGGTAGAACGTGGCCATTGCGTTGGTGGCCGACGCCAGAATCGCCATCGGGTGTGCGTTCCTCGGGAAGGCATCGAACAGCCGCTTCATCTCCTCGTTGAGAAGTGTGTGACGGGTGATCTCGGCGAAATACGTCTGCCGCTGCTCCGGGGTCGGCATCTCGCCGTGAAAGAGCAGATAGGCGACCTCGAGGAAGGTCGACTTGGCGGCGAGCTGCTCGATTGGGTAGCCCCGGTAGCGGAGCTCGCCGGCGATTCCGTCGACGAACGACACCGCGCTGGTGGTGCCGGCGGTGTTGGCAAACCCGTAGTCGAGGGTCACGAGGCCGGTCTTGGCGCGCAATTGCGAGATGTCGACGCCGGAGTTGCCTTCCACGCCCTCAACGACCGGCAGCGACATCTCGCCGCCGTCGAACTTCAGAACCGCATTCCGATCGCCCATGGTTCCCTTTCTCAGTCGTCGCTCTGTGCGGCGGCGATGACCTTCTGCACCTCGTGGGGAGGCGCCTCCTCATAGTGGCCCATCTGCATCTCGAATGAGCCCCGACCGCTGGTGAGCGACCTGAGATCGACCGAGTAGCGCTGCATCTCCGCCAAAGGGACCTCGGCGCTCACGACCCGGAATCCCCCGTCCGAGTCCATGCCGAGGACCCTTCCCCGCTTCGCGTTCAGGTCGCCGATGACGTCCCCCATGAGTTCCTCGGGGATGCGGATCGTCACCTTCATGATCGGTTCGAGCAGGGCGGCCTTCAGCTTCGGCGCTGCCTCCCTGACCGCAAGGATGCCGGCCATGCGGAACGACAGCTCGTCGGAGTCGACGGCGTGATACTTGCCGTCGTAGACGATCGCCCGAACGTCGACGACCGGGTAGCCGGCGAGGATTCCACGGTCAAGCGCTTCCTTGACCCCCCTGTCCACCGCGGGGAGGTATTGCTTGGGGATCGAGCCGCCCTTGGTCTCGTTGACGAACTCGTAGCCCGTCCCGGGCGGTGCCGGCTCAAAGCGGACGTTGGCGACTCCGAACTGCCCGCGGCCACCTGATTGCTTCTTGTGCTTGCCCTCGACGTCGGCCTTGCCGCGGATCGTCTCCCGGTAGGGGATCTTGGGAAGGGCGGTGTCGACCTCGACGCCGAACCTCGCCGCCAGGCGAGAGACCGTGACCTCGAGGTGGGCGTCGCCCAGCCCCGAGAGGACCGTCTCGTTGGTGACGGTGTTGCGCGCCACCCGAACGGTGGGATCGTCCTCGACGGCCCGCGCCAGGGATGTGGAGAGCTTCTCGTCGTCGTGCTGGCTGCGGGGGAAGACCGCCAGCGACATCGTGGGACTGGGGAGAACGACGGGCGCGATCACTACGGCGAGGCCGGGGGAGCACAGCGTGTCACCGGACAGGGTCGACTCGAGCTTGGCGACGGCGGCGATGTCGCCCGCCTCCACGCGCTTGAGGTCTTCGTGATCCTTGCCTCGCATCATGAAGACGTTGTGCATCCGGCCGCCGACGTGGCGGGTCGGGTTCTCCAGCTCCACGTCGACATCGACGACCCCGCGGAACACCCGGAACAGCGAGATCCGGCCGACATAGGGGTCGGACATGGTCTTGAACACGTATACGACCACGCCCGAATCGGGTAGGCCGGTCCCTGCCGCCAGGGGCGGGGTGGGGCGCTCGTCGGGACGGGGGCCGAAGTCCACGATGAACTGGGCGAGACGGTCGATGCCGATGCCGCGGGTGGCGGACCCGCAGAGCACGGGAAAGGCCGTCCCCAGGACCATGCCGCGATGCATGCCGGCGATCAGCTGCTCGCCACTGGGCTCGACGCCCGCCAGGTACTTCTCGAGCATCGCGTCATCGGTCTCGACCACCGCCTCGACCAGCGCGGTATGGAGAGCCGCCACCTCGCCGTGCATCGCCTCGGGGAGGTCTCCCTCCACCGACTTCGTCCCGCCACCCGGGTACGAGTAGGCGCGTCCCCCCACCAGGTTGGCGACCCCGGAGAGGGCGTGCTCGGATCCGATCGGCACGAGGATCGGCGCGATCGGGGTCCCGAACACCTCCTTGAGACGTTGCAGGGTCCGGGAGAACGAAGCACGCTCCCGGTCGAGCTTGTTGATGAAGACGGCGCGGGCGATGCCCTCCTCCTCGGCCAGCTTCCAGATGTGCTCGGTCTGGACCTCGACGCCGTCGACCGCGGAGACCACGAACAGCGCGAGGTCGGCGACGCGCAGGGCGGCGCGCACCTCGCCGATGAAGTCGGACACCCCCGGGGTGTCGATCACGTTGACCTTGTGGTCATCCCAGGTGAGCGGCGCCATCGCCAGGCTCACCGAGGACCGCCGGTCGCGTTCTTCGGGCTCGAAGTCGGTGACGGTGTTGCCGTCTTCGATCCTGCCCATTCGCGTGGTGACCCCGGCGGCAAAGAGGAGGGCTTCGGCGAGGGCGGTCTTGCCGCTGCCGCTGTGACCCACGAGTACCACGTTGCGGATCTTCTCGGAGCCCATCCAACCTCCTGGAGTGGGGCAGAATTGTAGTGAGCGGGAACGGGGCCGAACCCGTGTGGTAGGTTCCCGCACGAGGTCGCAATGCTCGACATCAGAGCGCGCAAGAACGTGTCCCGGGCGGTGGATCCCGTGGCGCGCCTGGTCGCCCGGATCGGGGTCAGTCCAACGATGGTGACGCTCACCGGACTCGCTCTGTCGGTGGCGGGCTCGGTCCTCATCGGGAGCGGGCGACTCACCGTCGGCGCCTCGATCCTCGGTGTCGGTGCACTGTTCGACATCCTCGACGGGGTGCTGGCTCGCGTCACCGGGCGCGAGACCGACCGTGGTGCCCTCCTCGACTCGTTCACCGATCGCCTCGGCGAGGTGGCGATGTGGACCGGGCTCGCCTTCTACCTGGGGGATCGCGCCGAGGCGGCACTGGTCACCCTGTCGATCGTGGCGGTGTGCGGCTCGCTGCTCATCCCCTACATTCGGGCGAGAGCGGAGGCACTCGGGGTCGAGGGCAAGGGCGGCCTCTTGGGGCGCGCCGAGCGCCTGCTCGTCTTCGGGTTCGGCGTCGGCCTCGAAGGGATGGGGCTTCCCACGCTCGTCGGAGCGATCTGGATCCTGGCGGTGGGGACATGGCTGACGGTGATCCAGCGGTTCGTGCGGACCTGGCGCCGGCTCCCGGCGTGAAGGGGGCGGTTGGGTACTACGCCTACCGGGTGCTCACCGGTCTCTTGGGACTGCTTCCCGAGCCGATCATGCGCCGCTTCGGTTACGGGGTGGGGTGGCTCGGCTCGTTCGTCGCCCGGCGCCGCTTTCGCATGGCGGTGCGCCACCAGACCCGAGTGGCCGGCACTGCGATGGGTGCGCGGCGTGCGGCGCGGCGTGCCTTCGGCTGGTACGGGCGGTATTGGGCCGAGGTCTTCTGGATGCGTCCCAGGCGACGACGCCGGGTGCTGGCCCGGTCCCACCTCGAGAACGTCGACAGGCTGCTGGACGCGGTTGCCTCCGGCCGGGGGGTGGTGGTGGCGCTCCCGCACCTCGGCAACTGGGAGGTAGCCGGCCTGCGCGCCGCCGCCGAGGGTGCCCGCGTGCTGGCCGTGGCCGAAGAGCTGGGAAACGAGCGCATCGTGCAATGGTTCATCCATCTCCGGAAGATGATGGACATAGACGTCGTGATCGCCCGCAAGGGGTCGCGGGTGACGCGCGACCTCCTCCAACGCCTGCAGGAGGGAGGGGTGATCGCCCTGCTCTGCGACCGCGACCTCTCGGGGAGGGGAGTCCGGGTGAAGTTCTTCGGCGAGGAGACGACACTGCCCCCGGGACCGGTGGCGCTCGCCGATCGCACCGGGGCGGTGCTGCTCCCCGCCGGCACCTATTTTGCACCCGGCGCGGGATACCGCTTCGTGGTCGGGTCGCCGCTGGAAATCCCCGAGGGGGAGGACGCCGACGAGCGGGTGCGCCTGGGTACACAGCGCCTCGCCGAGGTCATCGAAGACATCATCCGGGTGGCGCCCGAGCAGTGGCATCTGATCGTCCCCAACTGGCCGTCGGACCGGGAGACGGCGTCGTGAGGATCGCCCTCGTTTGCCCCTACGCGTTCGAGGCCCACGGTGGGGTTCAGGATCAGGTGACCCGGCTGGTCCGCTGGCTCGGTGGGGCCGGGCACGATGCCTGGGCCGTGGCCCCCGGTGACGCCGGGCCACCGGGGACCCGATCGGTGGGATCGTGGCGATCGGTGCGGGCGAATCGATCCTCAGCCCCGATCTCGGTCGATCCGCGGGTGATCGGCCGTGTGGCCGAGGCCGTCGCCGATGCCGACGTCGTGCACGTCCACGAGCCGTTCATGCCGATGGTGTCGCTGGGGGCCGTGCTGGCCGACACCCCACCGATCGTCGGCACGTTCCACGCCGCCCCGGGGACCTTTGCCCGCAGCGCCTATCGGCTTGCCGAGCCGGTGGTGCGGCGGGTGGCGGCCCGGATCGCAGTCGCCACCGCGGTGAGCGGAGTGGCTGCCTCGGCGGTGCCCGCGGTGCGGGAGATGCGGATCATTCCCAATGGGATCGACCTCGCCGACTACGCGGCCATCGGGAGCGCAGTGCCGGGCCGTGTGGTGTTCATCGGAAGGGACGACCCGCGCAAGGGGCTCGACATCCTGCTTCAGGCATGGCCCCGGATCCTCCGCGACGTGCCGGGGGCATCGCTGCGCATCATCGGCACCGACCGCGAGTCGGGGCCTGCCGGCGTCACGTTCCTGGGGAGGGTCGACGAGGCGACGAAGCGATCTGAGCTGGGCAAGGCTTCGGTGGTGGCCGCCCCCAACACGGGCGGCGAGAGCTTCGGGATCGTGGTACTCGAGGCGATGGCGGCCGGTCGGGCGATCGTCGCCGCCGAGTTGAGCGCATTCCGGGCGGTAGCGGCGGACACCGTGCTGTGGGTCCCGGTCGGGGAACCGGTTGCACTGGGCCGCGGGGTGGCCGCGCTGTTGGGTGATGCCGAGACGAGAGCGCGCCTCGGCGCCGCGGCACGGCAGCGGGCGAAGATGTTCTCCGGGGAGGCGGTCACCCGGTCGTACCTCATCGCCTACCGCGACGCGGTCGGGCACGGGGTTTGAAGCGCCGGCGGGGGTAGGATGGGGTCCGAACCCAGCCGAGGAGTCGCCGAGTGGAGCAGGGCACCGACCGCGTCAAGCGCGGCCTCGCCGAGATGCTCAAAGGTGGCGTGATCATGGACGTCACCACCGCCGAACAGGCGAAGATCGCCGAGGAGGCGGGAGCCGTTGCCGTCATGGCGCTCGAGCGCGTTCCGGCCGACATCCGCCGGGACGGTGGCGTGGCGCGAATGGCCGACCCGGCCCGGGTCGAGGAGATCGTTGCCGCGGTGTCGATTCCGGTCATGGCGAAGGTTCGCATCGGGCACTTCGTCGAGGCGCAGATCCTGCAGGCGCTCGGCGTCGACTACGTCGACGAGAGCGAGGTGCTCACCCCCGCCGACGAGGCACATCACATCGACAAATGGCAGTTCACGGTCCCGTTCGTCTGCGGGGCGCGTGACCTCGGCGAGGCACTGCGGCGCATCGGTGAGGGAGCCGCGATGATCCGCACCAAGGGTGAGGCCGGCACCGGCAACGTCGTCGAAGCGGTTCGCCACATGCGCGCAGTGACCGAAGGGATCCGACGGCTGCAGTCGCTGGGACACGAACAGCTCATGGCCGCCGCCCGCGACCTCGGCGCCCCCTTCGATCTGGTGGAGGAGGTGGCCGCCACCGGCAGACTTCCGGTGGTCAACTTCGCCGCCGGCGGCCTCGCCACCCCGGCCGACGCCGCGCTCATGATGCAGCTCGGCTGTGACGGCGTCTTCGTCGGATCGGGGATCTTCAAGAGCGCCGATCCCGGCCCCCGGGCGCGGGCGATCGTCGAGGCGACGACGTATCACAACGATCCGCAGATTCTGGCAAAGGTGTCGCGGGGTCTCGGCGAGCCGATGGTGGGTATCGAGATGGATCGCCTCGCCGACGAGGACCGGCTGGCCCGACGGGGTTGGTGAACCGTGCGATTCGGGGTGCTGGCGCTCCAGGGTGACTTCCGCGAGCACGCCGCCGCCGCTGCCGCCGCCGGGGCGGAGCCGGTGATGGTCCGTCTCCCCGGGGATCTCGACGGCGTCGACGCGCTGGCGATCCCGGGTGGCGAGAGCACCACGATCGGCAAGCTGGCGGATCGCTACGGGCTGGTCGAGCCGCTCCGCGAGGTCATCGCTGCGGGTCTCCCCACCCTCGGGACCTGCGCCGGAATGATCTTTCTCGCCACCGCCACCACCGGGGCCCGTTCCCAGGTGCAACTCGGGGTGCTCGACGTCGTGGTGCGCCGCAACGCCTTCGGTCCGCAGGTGGCGTCGTTCGAGACGGACCTCGACGTAGCCGGAGTCGAGGGTCCCGTGCGCGCCGTCTTCATCCGGGCACCGTGGATCGAGAAGGTAGGCGTTGGTGTCGAGGTTCTCGCCGAGGTCGACGGGCACCCGGTGATGGTGCGCGAGGGAAACATCGTGGCCACGGCGTTCCACCCGGAACTGACCGGCGATCCACGGATCCATAGACTGCTGCTGGAAATGTGCGGGAGGATGTGATGTCGGGGCACTCGAAATGGTCGACGATCAAACACAAGAAGGGTGCCAAGGATATCCAGCGCGCCAAGGTGTTCAACAAGCTCGCCCGGGGGATCGAGGTCGCCGCCCGCGACGGCGGAAATGACGTCTCCGCCAACGCCTCCCTCGGCCACGCCGTCGCCAAGGCCAAGGCGGCCTCGATGCCGAACGACAACATCGAGCGCGCCATCAAGCGCGGTACGGGCGAGACCGACGGGGCCCACTACGACGAGATCTGGTACGAGGGGTATGCCCCCGGCGGGGTGGCGGTGTTCGTCCAGGCACTCACGGACAACCGCAACCGTGCCGCCTCCGACATCCGGTCGACGTTCGCCCGCAACGGCGGCAACCTCGGCGAGCCCGGGTCCGTCGGCTACCTGTTCGTGCAAAAGGGATACGTGCTTGCCGCCGGTGACGAGGACGAGGTCATGCTCGCCGCCCTCGACGCCGGCGCCGAAGACGTTCGTCCCGGCCGGGGCCAGCACGAGGTGATCTGTGCCCCGGGTGATCTCGACGCGGTGGTGGCTGCCCTCGAGGCCGGCGGCGTCACGGTCGAGGATGCCGAGGTGACCCGTCTCCCGATGACCTCGATCGCCCTGGACGAGTCCGCTGCCCGGTCGGTCTTGCGGCTGATCGATGCGCTCGAGGAACTCGACGACGTGCAGGCGGTCTACGCCAACTTCGACATCAGCGATGAGATCATGGCGGCGTTCGCCGGCTGAGAACAAGCGGAGATCGGCCCTTGGGTCATCGCGTCTGACGTCCGACCGGTCGGCTCTCGTCCCGAGCCCGCAGGCTGCGCACCAGGGCTGCGGCCGCCAGCACCGCGATCCCTCCGTGGAGGAGGTCGCCGGCGCCATCGAGGGCGAGCACGTTCCCGTCGCCCGTCGCACGCAAGATCGGCCCGGCGACAACGAGGGCGGCGGCGATCAGCATCGACCCGAGTGCCCCGGCCGTGACCATGCGCCGACCTCCGACGACGGCCGCCAGGACGGCAGTCCCCCAGCCGATGTGCATGACGTTCTGGATCGGGTTGACCGACATCACGATCAGGTCGGTTCCGGTGGGGGAGAAGACCTGATGCAACCCCCCGACGGCGAAACCGAGGACGCCGACGAGTGTGGTCACCGCCGCCACCGCGGCGAGCGCGGCGCTCCCGGGGATGGCGGAGACCTCACGCCGGGGACGGAGGAGCCCGCGCCGCTCGATGCCGCCGAAGGTGGCGACGAATACGGTGAGGATGATGGCCAGGCAGAGCAACCAGATCGGTCGCCACGACCACCAAGCCGCGGTGCCCACCTCGGGTTGGGGGAATCCGATGGGGTAGAGGACTCCGATTGCGATCACGAGCACGGTGAGGTGCCACAGGAAGGCCGTCATGATCACCGCGTTGACTCCGACGACCGCCGTCCACGGTCGGGGTCGCCGCAGCCAGCGTGCCACCGCGCTCCGTGTGACGAGGGCGAAACCGATCTCCCACATCGTGAGGGCGACGATGGCGAGGGTGGGCGGATCCATGTTCGAGAACTCGTCGGTGGCCAGTCCCACCATGGACAGCGGATAGGGGCCGAGACTCACAAGGGCAATGAGTGAGCCGAGACCCGCGGCCGCGAGGAGGCGACCCCGGGCCGTCGTGAGGCGCCCATCGGCATAGACGAAGCCCCATTGGTGGGCGAGGAGCCAGACGATCGGGAAGTTGGCGTAGCCGACGGCAGAGACGCCGCCGGCGAAGCGCACGATGTCGACGGCTACCGCCGCGGCCACCAACGCGGCGAGCACCCCCCAGCCGAAGCGATCGTGGAGGCGGACCATCATCGGCGCGAGCGCGATCACGATCATGTACACGCCGAGGAACCAGAGAGGTGCTGTGATGAGGGTGGCGACGGGGAAGACCACGTCGTCGGCGAGGTTGAGGGCATCGAGGGTGGCCACGACCACGACCGTGATCGCGAGGAATACGCCGGTGGGTCGCATGAGACGAATCACCCTCCCGTGCAGGAACCCGCCGTACCCGATGCCGCGACGGTGTGCAGCCCGGATGCTCACCAGGTTCGAAAAGCCCCCGACGAAGAAGAAGAGCGGCATCACCTGGAGCACCCAGGTCACCATCCACAATCCGCCGATCCGCTCGAGGGCGTTGAAACCCTCGACGCGGCCGTCGCGCCACACGACGACGGCGACGAGCCAATGCCCGATCACGACGACCGCGATGCTGAGGGCCCGGAGGAAGTCGATCCACCGATCCCGATCGTCGGGCGTCGCCGCGGCCAGCGTTGCCGCCGACGGCCGGTCGTGGGTCACCAGCGCTCCCTGGGGTGATTCCGACGAGCAAGGTACACAAAAGAAGATGCCGGATGGTGGATGCCGGATCCCGGATGCCAGATGCCAGCCAGACCGCGTCCGATCTGGTGCCTGGTGCCTGGTGCCTGGTATCTGGTACTTCTGGGGCTATCCTGACCGAACATATGTTTGTCCTCGGAATCGACCCCGGGCTCTCCGCCACCGGTTACGGCATCGTCGAAGCCGGCCGATCGCCGCGGGCCGTGGCCGCCGGGGTGGTGCGCACCGACCCCCGGCTGCCGCTGGCCGAACGGCTCTGCGAGTTGTCCGACGACCTCTCCGCGGTCATCCGCGAGTACCGGCCGACGGAGGCGGCGATCGAAGAGGTGTTCGTAAACCGGAACCTGCAGACGGTGATGTCGGTGGGAAGGGCGTCGGGTGTGGCGGTGCTCGCCGCGGCCCGCGCCGGTCTGCGTGTGACCGAGTACACGCCGTCGGCGGTGAAACTCGCGGTCACCGGCTACGGCGACGCCGCCAAGGAACAGGTCCAGGCGATGGTGGCACGCCGGCTCGGGCTTCCGGCGGCACCGGTGCCGGCAGACGCCGCCGACGCTCTGGCAGTCGCTCTGTGCCACCTGCAGGCAACCGCCCTACGCGGCCTGATCGGTGAGCGGTCGTGATCGGAAGGCTGCGCGGCACGCTCGTGGCCCGGACGGCCGAAGGCGTCACCGTCGAGACGGGCGGGGTCGGGTACGAGATCGCCATGCCGGCCCGTGACCTCGCAGCACTGCCCCCGATCGGGGAGGAGGTCGTGGTCCACACCCATCTCCACGTGCGCGAGGACCAGATGGCGCTCTTCGGGTTCGTTGACGAGGACGGACGAACCGTGTTCCGCCATCTGATCGCGGCGAGCGGGGTGGGCCCGAAACTGGCGTTGGCGATCCTGGGGACGCTCGGCCCGGATCGGCTCCGCGGCGCCGTCGCCGCCGAGGACGTCGACACCCTCACCACCGTCCCCGGAATCGGAACGCGCAGCGCCCAGAAACTCGTGCTCGACCTGCGCGCCCGTCTGGCGCTCCCTGCTGGCGGCATCCCCTCCACCGGTGGCCTTGCCTCGGTGCGGACGGCGCTCGAGGGGTTGGGCTATGCCGCCGCCGAGATCCGCGTGGCGGTGGAAGGCCTTCACGGCGAGGACGTCGAGGGGATGCTGCGGTCGGCGCTGCAGCGACTGGGGCGGCGATGAGGGAGGACGGTCTCCTCGTCTCCCGTCCCGGTCCCGAGGAGGCCGCCTTCGAGGCGGGACTGCGACCCGTCAGCC
The DNA here is from genome assembly GCA_035291545.1 of Acidimicrobiia bacterium. GTDB lineage: Bacteria > Actinomycetota > Acidimicrobiia > Spongiisociales > UBA11373 > UBA11373. Next base: position 36,438 of record DATDRW010000102.1, on the reverse strand, counting down.
TCGAGGAGTTCGTCGGCCAGGACGAACTGAAGGAGCGGCTCTCGATCCTCATCGAGGCCGCGCGGGGCCGGGGCGAACCGCTCGACCACGTGCTGTTCAGTGGGCCCCCTGGTTTGGGAAAGACGACCCTCGCCGCGATCCTCGCCGACAGCATGGGAGCGCAGTTCCGGGCCACTTCGGGGCCGGCGCTGGAGCGTGCCGGCGACGTGGCGGCGATCCTCTCCAATCTCCAGCGCGGTGACGTCATGTTCATCGACGAGGTGCATCGGCTCCCCCGGGCCGTCGAGGAGATTCTCTACAGCGCGATGGAGGACTTTCAGCTGGACATCGTCGTCGGAAAGGGGGCCGGAGCCAGCTCGATCCGACTCCCCCTGCCCCCGTTCACCCTGATCGGCGCCACCACCCGGGTGGGGAGGGTCTCAGCGCCCCTGCGCGATCGCTTCGGGTACGTGGCCCGGATCGACTATTACCGGCCCGAGGAACTCGAGGCGATCGTGCAACGATCGGCGCGCCTGATGGGGATCCCGGTGGATCGCGAAGGAGGACGAGCGATCTCCCAGCGCTCGCGGGGAACGCCGCGCATCGCCAACCGGCTGCTGCGCCGGGTGCGCGACTTCGCCGCGGTGCGTGCCGGCGGCGTCATCGACGCCGCCATTGCCGAGCAAGCCCTGGAGGTGTTCGAGGTCGACCACGCCGGACTCGATCAGGTGGACCGGGCGATCCTCGAGGCGGTGATCCACAAGTTCGACGGCGGTCCCGTCGGCCTATCGACCCTGGCGATCGCAGTGAGCGAGGAGACCCAGACCGTTGAGGACGCCTACGAGCCCTTCCTTCTTCAAATGGGGTTCCTGCAGCGGACCCCCCGGGGGCGGATCGCCACTGCGCTGGCCTACCGGCATCTCGGGCTGGAGGTGCCCGCCCCTGCGGAGCAGGGGAAGCTGTTGTAGGCGCCCGTCGCCCGTCGCCCGTCGCCCGCCCAACGGTTACCTGTTGCCGGTTACCCGTCTACAGCCTGAACCGTCGCGCTGTTGCTCATTGCTCATTGCCCTTCGCCTTTCGTCCTTTGCGAATTGCGAATTGCGATTCAATTCCCCCACACTCGCCGTCGCGATGCTCACCTCCGACTTCTCCTACGACCTCCCCGAGGGGGCGATTGCACAGGCTGCCGTCGAACCCCGGGACTCCGCCCGGCTGCTCGACACGCGCGATCTCGGCGATCACCGCTTTGCTGATCTCCCCGCACTGCTCGACGAGGGCGACCTCGTCGTGGTCAACACGACACGGGTGCGCAAGGCCCGGCTGGCGGCGATCAAGGACTCCGGGGGAACGGTCGAGGTGCTGCTGCTCGCTCCGCTCGGGGATGGGTCATGGGACTCGCTGGTGCGCCCGGCACGCCGGGTACGCGCCGGCACCCGGCTGACCGCCGGCCCGGTGGTCCTCGAGGCCACGGGCGACCCCCGGGACGGCGTCGTCGTGCTCGCGGTGATCGCGGGATCGCTCGATGCCGCCATCGATACCGTTGGTGCGGTTCCGCTCCCGCCGTACTTCCGCGGCGTCCTCGACGATCCCGAGCGCTACCAGACGGTGTTTGCGGAGCGGATCGGCTCGGCGGCGGCACCGACCGCCGGGCTTCACTTCACTCACCGGCTGCTGGCCGAACTCGTCACCCGGGGCATTCCGGTGGCATCGGTCGACCTCGAGATCGGGCTCGACACGTTTCGCCCGATCGCGGCCGCGCGCCTCGACGGCCACCGGATGCACCGGGAGCACGTCGTGGTGGGGGAGGACGTCGTCGAGGCCGTGGCCGCCACGCGATCCCGCAGGGGCCGGGTCGTCGCCGTCGGCACCACGGTGGTGCGATCCCTGGAGGCGGCGGCGGTTGAGGGGAGGCTGCGCCCGCTGGATGGCCCGACCGATCTCTTCATCACCCCCGGCTACCGCTTCGGTGTGGTCGACCTGTTGGTGACGAACTTCCACGTGCCGGGTTCGACCCTGATCGTGCTGGTTGCTGCATTCATGGGCGAGGCGTGGCGACCCGCCTACGACGCCGCACTCGCCCGCGGCTACCGATTCTTGTCGTTCGGCGACGCGATGCTGGCGGAGCGGGGGGCGTGACCGCGATCACCTTCACCGTGGACGCGACCGACGGTGCGGCACGCACCGGCACCATGGTCACCCCCCACGGCCTCGTGCCGACGCCGGCGTTCATGCCGGTGGGCACCCGGGCGACGGTTCGTGCGGTTGGGGTCGACGACCTCGAGGCCGTCGGAACGGCCATGGTGCTGGCCAACACCTACCACCTGATGCTCAGACCGGGGTCGCAGGTGATCGCGTCCGTCGGCGGAGTGCATCGGTTCATGGGATGGACCGGGCCGGTGCTCACCGACTCCGGGGGGTTTCAGGTGTTCTCCCTCGATCCCAGGATCGACGAGGAGGGTGTCACCTTCCGTTCCACCTACGACGGCTCGACGGTCCGTATGACCCCGGAATCGGCGGTGGCGATCCAGGAAGAGATCGGCTCCGACATCGCCATGATCCTCGACCACCTCGTCGCGCTGCCGGCGCCCGCCGCGGTCGTCGCCGATGCGATGGAGCGCACGCTGCGTTGGTCGGAGCGGGCGCTGGCGGTGCATCGCCGAACCGACCAAGCCCTGTTCGGAATCGTGCAGGGTGGTGTCGATCTCGATCTCCGTGCCGAGAGCGCCCGGCGGACGGCGGAGCTCGGCTTTGCAGGCTTTGGTATCGGTGGTCTCTCGGTGGGCGAGTCGCCCGAAGAGCGGGGCATCGCCCTCGACGCAGTCGCCGGCCTCCTTCCCGCGTCCCGGCCGCGATACGTCATGGGCCTTGGGGACGTCGCGGGGATGCTCGATGCGGTTGCCCGGGGCTTCGATCTCTTCGACTGCGTGTGGCCGACCCGCCTCGCCCGCCACGGCAAAGTCCTCACCTCTCGGGGCGACTTTTCGATCCGGCGCTCCGAGTTCTCCATCGATCAGGGCCCGCTCGACCCCGCCTGCGATTGCTTCACGTGTCGGCGTCACAGCCGTGCCTACCTCCGCCACCTGCGGGTGACCGACGAGTTGCTCGGGCACCGCCTGCTCAGCATTCACAATCTGGCGTACACCCTGGGGGTCGTCGGTGGGGCCCGAGCCGCGGTTGCGTCCGGGGGGTTCGCCGCCTTCCGCAGGGAGGTGGTGGCCGGCCGCGGTTCGGATGTCCGGACCGGAGGGCTACGCTAGGTGACCGCCCCGCCACCCGGTGGTGGCAGGTTCCGGAGGTCCGATGATCACCATTCTCGCCCAGGCTGAAGACGCGACCACGAGCAACGGGTCGGCTTGGCAGATGCTCCTGCTCTACGCCGTCGTGATCGGCGGGCTCTTCTACTTTCTCATGATCCGGCCGCAGCGCACACGGATGCGCCGCCACCAGCAGATGATCGATGCGCTCTCAGTCGGCGACGAGGTCACCACCATCGGCGGGATCTACGGCCGCATCGAGTTCATGGACGAAGCCACCGCGGTGCTCCAGGTCGAAGGCGGAGGCCGCCTGCGGGTCGCTCGCCGCGCTCTGGCCGGGAAGGTGACCGGGTAGGTTCATGTCGCGGCGCGGTGCCCTCATCACCCTCACGACGACGCTCGTCTTGGTGTACGGCTTGTTGGTCCTGACCCAGTTGACGGGTACCACGCCGCGGCTCGGACTCGACCTGCAGGGGGGCTTCTCTGTGGTCCTGGAGGCTCCACCCGGGACCGATGCCGAAGTCCTCGACCAGGCGGTCGGGATCATGCGGCGTCGCATCGAAGCGCTCGGCGAGGTCCAGGAGCCCGAGATCTCCGTCGTCGGGGACAGCACGGTCGAAGTCCAGCTCCCCGGCGTCACCGACCGCGATCGGGCGCTGGCGGCGGTGGGCACCACCGGTCGGCTCGAGTTCCGTCCCGTGCTCGACGTCAGCCCGATACCCGGGCTGAGCCCGATCTTCGTGAACGTCGACCTCACCGACGGCACCACTACTACCACCACCCAGGTCTTCGACAGCACGACGACGACCACCGCCGCATCCGGCGGCACGACCACGACCGCAGGTACCACCAGCACTGCCGCTCCGACCACGACGACGGCCGCTCCGACCACGACCACGTCCGGCGGCACGACGGCCACCACCGTGGCCGGCGAGACCACCACGACGACCGCCGCCCCGGTCGACCCCAAGGAAGGGGTGGTGCTCCCCGAGGGGGTCACCTGGTGCGACGAGGTGGAGCAGCCCGGGTGCGTCGATCCCAAGACCGGGCTCACCCCGGATCCGGACCCGGATCTCGAGGCGTTCCTCGCCACCGACTTCGCTACGGGCGGAGGGATCGTCTATCACACCGGTCCGGCCCGGGTGCTCGGATCCGACCTCGAGGGAGCCCAGGCCCAGTTCCAGGGCTCCGCCTCCGGTTCGGTGACCGGGCAATGGCTCGTGGTCCTCGATTTCACCGCCGAAGGTGGCGACAAGTTCACCGAGGTGACCAAGGAACTTGCCTCGTTCGCAGTCGGCGATCCCCGCCGCCAGTTCGCCATCGTGCTCGACGGAGTGGTGCAGTCGGCGCCGGCGGTGGCCGCCGACGTCAGCCCCGCCACCGGCATCAGCGGCGGCTCGGCCGTGATCACCCTGGGCGGCTCGACCGACCAGCAGGGCGAGGCGAGCGATCTCGCGGTGGTGCTCCGCTACGGGTCCCTTCCGGTCGCCTTCGAGCAGTCGAGCGTGCAGTCGGTTTCGGCGACACTCGGGTCGGACTCCCTCCGGGCCGGGCTCATCGCCGGCCTCGGCGGCCTCCTGCTGGTGGCGGTCGCCATGATCCTCTACTACCGGGCTCTGGGGCTGCTCAACGTCATCGGGCTCACCGTGTTCGGGAGCCTGATGCTGGTCATCTTCTCCCTGCTCGGCGCGTGGCAGGGTGTGACGCTGACCCTGGCCGGGGTGGCGGGCATCATCGTTGCCGTCGGGATCACCACCGATTCCTACGTCGTGTACTACGAACGGATCAAGGAAGAGGTCCATCGCGGGCGGTCGTTGCGCTCGGCGATCGATCACGCTTTCTCGCGGGCGATCCGCACGATTCTCACCGCAGACACGGTGTCGTTTGCCGGCGCGGTGCTCCTGTTCTTCCTCGCCATCGGGTCGGTCAAGGGTTTCGCTCTCGCTCTGCTGATCGCGACCATCTGCGACGTGCTGGTCGCCGTCTTCTTCACCCGCCCCGCCGTCGCCCTGCTCGGCTATACCCGACTCGGTGACGGGGGTCGCTTCTCCATCCGGGGTGCGACCGGATTGCCGACGGAGGCAGTGGAATGAGCCTGTGGCGCGACCTCTACCACGGGGACACCCATTTCGATTTCTTCGGAAGCCGGCGCCGGTGGTTCGCGTTCTCGGGGGTGATCATCGCGGTGTCGTTGTTCGCCCTGATCTTCTTCCGCCTCGATCTCGGCGTCGACTTCCGCGGAGGCACCCTGATCGAGTTCGCCAACCCGAATGGGGTGTCGGTGTCCGACGTGCGCTCCGTGGTCGCCTCCGGGGTGGGGAGCGCCAGGGTTCAGGAGGTCGGCGGGACCGGCATCCGCGTGCAGACCGCACGGCTCGAACCCGCGGCCGAGGACCGGCTCGTCGCCGATCTCGCCGAACTCCTCGGCGAGGACCCGGGCGACGCCACCAGACAGTCGGTGGGGCCCACGTTCGGCGGCCAGGTCACCGAGTCGGCGGCACGGGCACTGATCGTGTTCCTCATCGTGATCGCGCTGTACATGTCGTGGCGCCTCGAATGGAAGATGGCCGGATCCGCCCTGGTCGCACTGGGGCACGACCTCGTCTTTACCGCGGGCATCTACGCATTGGTCGGTTTCGAGGTCACGCCGGCGACGGTGATCGCCGTGCTCACGATCCTTGGGTACTCGTTGTACGACACCGTGGTGGTGTTCGACAAGATCCTGGAGAACGTCCACGAGCGCGGCGAGCGACACACCTACGGGGCGATCGTCAACATGTCGATGAACCAGGTGCTCATGCGTTCGATCAATACGTCGTTGACCAGCCTTCTCCCCATCGGCAGCCTGTTGTTCGTCGGCTCCTTCCTCCTCGGGGCGACGACGCTGCGCGAGTTTGCATTGGCTCTGTTCATCGGAGTCGGCACGGGCACGTACTCGTCGATCTTCCTGGCGGCCCCGCTCCTCGGGATCTGGAAGGAGCGCGAGGACCACTGGATCAAGGTGCGCCGCCGCCTCGAGCGGCGGGGGGTTGCCGAGGACTTCGCCCCGCACGCGCTCGCCGTGGCCACCGCCGCCGACACGGTGGGCGCGGTGGTGGCGGCCTCGGGCGCCGCTCCTCGGCCCCCGCGGAAACGGAAGAAGCGAAGGTAGGGGAGTCTCCAGTCTTCAGTCTTTAGTTTCTAGCGGTCAGTTTGCTGTCTGCCGTCTGCCGTCTGCGGTCTGCCGTCTGCCGTCTGCCGTCTCTCCCGCCGTACAATCGCTGAATGACCGACCTCGGCGCCTTGATTCGCGACGTGCCCGACTTCCCCAAGCTCGGGATCGTGTTCAAGGACATCACCCCGCTGCTTGCGCACGCCGACGCCTTCGACCGCGCCCTCGAGCGGATGTCGACGCCGTGGCGGGGGCGCGGGGTGAGCCATGTCGTCGCCATCGAGTCCCGGGGCTTCATCGTCGGCAGCCCGGTGGCGGCGCGCCTCCACGCCGGCTTCGTCCCGGTGCGCAAGCCGGGCAAACTTCCGTGGCAGACGGTGGGGCAGAGTTACGCGCTCGAGTACGGCACCGACACCCTCGAGGTACACGCCGACGCCGTGGGGCCGGGCGACCGCGTCTTGGTGATCGACGACGTGCTCGCCACCGGTGGCACCGGGGCGGCGACGATCTCGCTCATCCGCAACCTGGGTGCCGAGGTGGTCGGCTTCGGGGTGCTCGTCGAGCTCGGATTCCTCGGGGGTCGCTCGCGGATCCCGGTGCCTTTCGAGGCGGTGATCCGTGTCGATTGAAGCCGGCTCGCGGCCCGGAGATGCAGTGATCGCCGAGCTGGGTCCGGTGCTCGACCGGTACCGGCGGCATCATCCCCACGAATCGGACACCCTGATCCACCGAGCCTACGACGTGGCAGCGGCGGCCCACGACGGCCAATTCCGCAAGACGGGCGAGCCGTACATCACCCACCCGCTGGCCGTTGCATCGATCCTCGCCGACTACGGGCTTGATGCCGAGACCGTTGCCGCTGCGCTCCTCCACGACACCGTCGAGGACACCGGTCTCACCCTGCAAAAGGTCCAGCGCCAGTTCGGCTCGACCGTCTCCTTCCTGATCGACGGGGTCACCAAGCTCGATCGGGTCCGCTACTCGAACCGGGAGGACCAGCAAGCAGCGACGATCCGGAAGATGGTCATCGCCATGGCGCGAGACGTACGGGTTCTCCTCATCAAGCTCGCCGACCGACTGCACAACGTCCGGACCATCTTTCCGCTCTCTCCGGAGAAGCAGCAGCGCATCGCCGCAGAGACGCTCGAGGTGTACGCCCCCCTGGCGCACCGCCTCGGCGTGCAGGAGATCAAGCACGAGATGGAGGACCGTTGCTTCGCCATCCTCCATCCCCGCCGGTATGCGGAGATCGTCGAGCTGATGCGGGCTCGGGCTCCCGAACGAGATGCCTATCTGGGTGCGGTGATCGCGGAAGTGGAGGCGATGCTGGCCGACGCCGGCATCGCCGCCGAGGTGACGGGCCGCCCGAAGCACATCTACTCGATCTACCGGAAAATGGTCGATGGCGCCCGCACCTTCGACGAGATCCACGACCTGATCGGCATCCGCATCATCGCCAAAGAGGTCGCCGATTGCTACGCCGCTCTCGGCGTGACACACACCCGGTGGCCGCCGGTCCACGGCCGGTTCAAGGACTACATCGCGATGCCCAAGTTCAACCTGTACCAGAGCCTGCACACGACGGTGCTGGGGCCGGACCGCAAGGCCCTCGAGGTGCAGATCCGGACGAAAGAGATGCACGATCGCGCCGAGCAGGGGATCGCCGCCCATTGGCGGTACAAGGAGGGCGGCGCCACCGCCGAGGATCTGGCGATGCCTGGTGATCTTGCCGACACCGCGGACGATTACGAGACCCCGGCGGAGTTCCTCGCCGGGCTGAAACTCGATCTCTACGAGGACGAGGTGTTCGCCCTCACGCCCAATGGTCACGTCAAGGTCTTGCCCCGGGGAGCCACGCCCGTCGACTTCGCCTATGCGGTGCACACTGAGGTCGGGCACCGCTGCACCGGGGCCCGGGTCAACGGCCGTCTCGTCCCGCTGTCGACCCGCCTCGAATCGGGCGACATCGTCGAGGTGATCACGTCGAAGGCCGATGCCCCGAGCCGGGACTGGCTCTCCTTCGTCCGCACCTCGCGCGCCGCCGCCAAGATCCGGCATTGGTTCACCAGGGAGCGACGGGAACAGTCGCTCAACGAAGGCCGCGAGGTGGTCGCCAAGCTGCTGCGCCGGGAGGGGCTGGGACTCGGCGCCGCCAAGCGGGATGAGCTCCTCGCCGAGGTAGCCGATTCGCTCGGGTTCCGCGACCTCGAAACGATGTACGTCGCCATCGGTGATGGGAACACCCAGGCGCACACCGTGGTCAACCGCCTGGTGCGCCTGGTTCGTCCCGAGGAGGAGCGCGATGATGATGAGGATGAGGTCCACCCCTCGGCGATGCCGGTACGTCGGATGCCGGCGGGCGGGATCGCCGTGGAGGGGATGGACGACATGCTCGTCCGCGTGGCGCAATGCTGCACGCCGCTTCCGGGAGACTCGATCGTCGGCTACGTCACCGTGGGGAGGGGCGTGTCGATCCACCGGGCCGATTGCACCAACGTGGGGGCGCTGGTGGATCGTTCGGAGCGCATGATCGAGGTGGGCTGGACCGCCGAGCACGCCGGGACGTTTCGGGCTGCGGTGCAGGCGGAGGCGCTCGATCGACCCCGGCTGCTGCGCGATGTCACCTCGGCGCTCTCGGACCTCGGGGCCAACATCGTGGCCTCCTCGACGGTCACAAACCGCGACCGGGTGGCGATCCTCCGATTCGAAATCGAGCTCTCCGACGCTGCCACCCTCGACCGCGCCATCGAAGAGATGAGGGGCGTCGACGGCGTCTACGACGCATACCGCCTCCTCCCCGGCGGCGGACCCGACCACCCCGAGGACTAGTCAGCGCGACGCCGGGCCCGATAACACTCAAAGTGGCATCGGCGGCTACCGATAGTCCATTCGCGGGCCAAGCCCACCACCCGTCACCCGTCACCATGCCCATCAGCCATCGCGAATCGGGTTTCACCCTCATCGAGGTGAGCGTCGCCGCCAGCCTCGTGGTGATGTTCGCCCTGGCATTCGCCACCAGTTTCGGGGTCGCCTTCGGGGCCACCCGGGGGAACCTGCTCCGCCAGCAGGCCACAGCCGTGGTCAACGAGGAGGTGGAGCACGTGCGGTCCCTCGCCTGGCCGGAGGTGGCGATGAGCTCGGTCGACGCCGCCGCTCCGATGCTCGACGCCACGGACACCGCGCTTTTGGGTAGCGAGGCGGGGTTCGCCGGGACGGAGGTGCTGGCGGTCTTCCCCCTCACCGGCGCGGTCCACCCATGGGGAACCCACGAGGTCGACGGGCAGAGTTACACGGTGTGGCGTTATGTCACCCACGCCGGGAGCGGCCTGCGTCGCTTCGTGGTGCTCGTGACCTGGATTGGTGAAACCGCCGCGGAGACCCTGCTCTCCTCGACGCTCGTCTCCGAGGTGACGGCCCGCCAGAACCCGGGTGGGGTCACCACGACCACCACGACCACCACGACCTCCACGACCACCACGACGCTGCTGGGATCGCCAGGATGATGCGGAACCCGGCGGAGACGGTGCAATGCGATCCCGGCGGCGGGTTCGGGGAGCGCGGTGTCACCATGGTGGAACTCGGCGTGGCGATGCTGATCACGGCCCTGCTGTCCACGGTGATGATCACCTGGGTGTTCGCCGGGGTGTCGTCGGAAAACAGCCACCGTTCCTACGACGACGCTCTCGCCGATCTCCGCCAGGTCACCGACCGCCTGGGCAGGGAGATCCGCAGCGCCGGCTACCTCACCGAGGCGGGGGTGTCGTCGCTCGCCTACTGGCTCGATGGGGACCGCGATGGGGTCGCCGAGGCCGGGGAGACGATCACCTGGGCGATCGACGGATCCACCATCGTTCGCTCCGCCGACGACGGTCAACCGGGGGCGGTGCTCGCCACCAACCTCTCCGGCGCTGCCAGCAGCTTCGCCTACGACGCCACGATCCCCGGCGACGTCACCCGGGTCACCATCACATTTGTGGCCCTGGCCGAGACCCAGGCGGGTTACGACGAGCTGCAGCACACCCTCGACATCTACCTGAGGAACGCGTGATGAACCGTAGGCTGCGCACTCTCCACCGGGATGAACACGGGGCCGCCATCGCCCTGGTGCTGCTCGTCGGCGTGGTGCTGGTTCTGCTCTCCTCGGTGATGATCGCCCGGGGGATGCGCCAGCTGGTCAACACCGCCGGCGACACCAATTGGGACAACGGCCTGTTTGCGGCCGAAGCGGGCCTCGATCAGGGGTTGCAGGTGCTCGATCGCGATTTCGCCTTCACCACCGGTGAGACGATCCCCGTCGAGGTCGTCGGCACCGCCGCGGAGGGCCCGTGGGCGGTTGCGGCGGCCGATGCCCGGTCCGCTGCGGACGTGGTGGTGGTCTCCGAGGGGGAGTACGTGGTGGTGCGCCCGGCCAACTCGACGATGCTCTTGGCGGTGGGCTACGCACCCTCGCGATCGGCCACCGAGCGGCGGGTGCGGGTGATTCGGGCCAGCGTCGACGCGGTTCCCTGGATCTACGAGGTGGAGCACGCCCTGCTGGTGGGCGGCAATCTCGAGGTCTCCGGAAATACCACCATCACCGACATCAGCGCCAACGACGGGGCGGCGGTGCACGCCAACGGCACGATCGGCTCGTCCGGCTCATACGTCGTCGAGGGCTGTGTCACCGCCTCGGCGACCACCTTCGCCGCCACCGCGCAGTGCCCGCCGAGCCCGGCCCCGGTCGAACCGCTTCCGGTCATCGAGCCGCTCGCCATGTATCCGTTCGCCCACTTCGTCCTCTGCGACGACCAGTTGGTGTACGGCGGGCCGGCCCATGCCGCTACCCCCGACCCCGACCTGGTCCCCTGCAGCGGCAACGAGACCGTGGTGGCCCTCGCCGGATGGACCGCAAAGCTCCAGGGTGGGGTCGTCGGCTGGACGACGGGGCCCAGTGCCTCGACCGGAGGCGTGTTCTACATCGACAACGGCAACTTTTCCGGAAAGCTCGGCGACTCCGCGCTCGTCCTGGAGGCTTCGCTGATCGTCGCCAACGGGCAGGGGTCGGGGTGCGCCATGCCGGCCACGGGGAACATCGAGATCGGAGCCAACAGCAGTGTCGTCCGCCATGCCTCGCTCGCCGCGGCCGGCTACGACATCACACTGGTCGCCCAGGGCGACGTCGCCTTCAACGGCAGCGCCACCTTCGGAGGAGCGATCCTGGCTCACGAGCAGATCCGCTACCAGGGCACCGCCGACTCCTGGGGCCCGGTGGTGGCGGTCGACGCCTGCGACACCCCGGGCTCGCCGATCAGCAAGAACTCGACGAGCAGCACCACCGGCAACGCGACGATCAACTTCGCGGGACCGGTGAGTACGCCGTTCTTCGCCAACACGCTGCGCGCCGAGGTGGTCGGCTGGTACGAGCTCTAGCGCTGGGGCCGTAACCTGGCGAGATGCTCGTCGACGGTGCCGGCCTCTGGCTGGCGGAGACCAACAGCTGGGTTCTCGCCCGGGAGCGGGGCGGGCCGGCGATCGTGGTGGATGCCCCCCCCGACCCTTCCGGGGTGGCGCAATTACTGGCTCGCCACGACCTGACGCCGGTGGCGCTGCTCGCCACGCACGGTCACGCCGACCACATCGGGGGGGCCGGGGCGGTGGCCGCCCGGTACGCCCTCAGCGCCTACCTCCATCCCGACGACGACTGGCTGGCCCTCGATCCGGCGGAGCAGTTGCGCATGTTGTGGGGGATGGTGCCGCCCGGTGAGTACTCCCGTCCCGAGCGATGGGAGCGACTCCATCACGGCCAGCGACTCGACCTCGCCGGGCTCGCCGTCGCGGTGATCCACACTCCGGGGCACACGCCGGGACACTGCTGCTTCCATCTGCCGGGCGAGGGGCTGCTCTTCAGTGGGGACCAGTTGTTCGCCGGATCGATCGGAAGGACCGACCTCCCCGGCGGCGATTTCGGCGCTCTGATGCAGAGCATGCGGGATCGAGTGCTGACGCTCGCGCCCGATACGGCGGTGTTCCCCGGACACGGCCCCACCACTACCCTGGCCCGCGAGCTCGAGTCCAACCCCTTCCTCGAGGCACTTCGCACGTGATCTCCCGGCTCAAGGGAACCGACGACATCCTCCCCCCGGAGTCCGCGAGGTGGCGGAGGCTGCTGCGCGCCTTCGATGACCTCGCCGCTCGGTACGGATACGACCTGGCGCTCATGCCGGTCCTGGAGAGCACCGAGCTGTTCGCCCGCGGGGTCGGGGCGGCCACCGAGGTGGTCGAGAAGCAGATGTACACCTTCATCGACCAGGGCGGCCGTTCGGTGACCCTTCGCCCCGAGTTCACCGCCGGGATGGTCCGCGCCTACCTCGAGTCCGGAGGCGCGGGGTTCATGAAGCTCTCCGCCGCCGGGCCCCAGTTCCGCTACGAGCAACCGCAGAAGGGGCGCCGCCGGCAGTTCTACCAGGTCGACCTCGAGTACCTCGGGGATCCGGAGGCCCGGGCGGACATCGAGATCATCGAGATGTCGTGCCGGCTGCTCGCCGAACTCGGCGTCCCCGGCGTGACGCTGCACATCAACTCGATAGGCGATACCGCCGATCGGTCGGTCTATCGCGAGTTGCTGCGCGACTTCCTCCACGGTGTCGCCGGGGAGTTGTCCCTGGACTCCCGGCGCCGCATCGACGACAACCCGCTCCGGATTCTCGACTCGAAGGCGGATGCCGCCGTCGTCGCCGCCGCTCCGGTGCCCCTCGACCACCTCGGGGCGGAGGCGAAGGCACATTTCGCCGCGGTGCGGTTTGGTCTCGACGCACTGGGAGTCACCTACGAGATCGCTCCCCGCCTGGTGCGGGGGCTCGACTACTACAACCGCACGGTGTTCGAGTTGTTCTCGAGCGCCTTCGCGGCGGCGCAATCATCTCTGGGCGGCGGCGGGCGCTACGACCCCCTCGGCGAGCTGATCGGGAGCCGGCGACCGATCCCGGCCGTCGGCGTCGCCCTCGGATGCGAACGGATCGTGGCGGCGATGCCCGAGACGCGAGAGCCGCGGCTCGACCTCTTCGTTGCGATGGCGGGCGACGCCCGCACCGCGGAGGCGGCGGCGTGGGTGCGTCGCTTGCGTGACGCCGGCCTGCGGGTGGACTGGGAGGGCGGGGGCCGCTCGCTCAAGGCGCAGTTCAAGGCCGCCGACCGGAGCGGGGCGCGGGGTGTGGCGATCGTCGGCGACGAGTGGGACGCCGGCGAGGTGAGGGTGAAGGACCTGGCGACGGGCGAGGAGGCCGCATTGGACATCGAGGAGGTCGGCGAGTGGCTGCACCGGTGAGAACGGCGCGAGCCGGGGAGCTGCGGGAGGAGGATTCGGGGCGCGAGGTGCGCCTCGCCGGCTGGGTGGGCACGATCCGCGACCACGGAGGTGTCCTGTTCGTCGATCTGCGCGACGCGTCGGGGATCGTCCAGGTGGTCATCGATCCGGTGGAGAACCCGACCGCCGCCGAGGCGGGCCGATCGCTGCGCGACGAGTTCTGTATCGCGGTTGCGGGCATGGTGCGCCTGCGTCCGGCGGGCACCACCAACTCCGATCTGCCCACGGGGTCGATCGAGGTCGCCGTCGCCGAGGTCACGGTGCTTTCACCGTCCGACCCGCTCCCTTTCAGGATCGACGACCGTGCCGAGGTCGACGAGTCGCGGCGGCTCGAGTACCGCTACCTCGATCTCCGCCGGCCCCGGATGGCGGCGAACCTGCTGGCACGGTCGCGGGCGATGGGGGCGATGCGGACCACCATGCTCGCCCAGGGTTTCCTGGAGGTCGAGACGCCGACGCTGGTGAAGTCGACCCCGGAAGGGGCGCGGGACGTGCTCGTCCCGAGCCGGCTCCGCCGGGGGTCGTTCTACGCCCTCCCGCAATCTCCCCAGCTGTTCAAACAGCTGCTGATGGTGGGCGGGGTGGAGCGGTATTACCAGATCGCTCGGTGCTATCGCGACGAGGACTTCCGGGCCGATCGCCAGATCGAGTTCACCCAGCTCGACATCGAGGGTTCGTTCTGGGGTCGCGAGGACGTGTTCGCCGCTCTGGAACCGGTGATCGTCGCAGTGACCGAGGCGCTGCGCGGGATCGAGCTGCCGGTTCCCTTCCCCCGGATGACCTGGCAGGAGGCGATGCGGCGTTATGGCACCGACAAGCCCGACACCCGCTTCGGGATGGAGCTCGTCGACCTGGGGGAGGTGTTCGCCGGCACCGGCTTCAATGCGTTCTCCGCCGTGCTCGCCGGGGGCGGGTTGATCGCCGGCATCAACGCCGGGGCCCGGGAGACGCCTCGTTCGGCGCTCGACGCCCTCGTCGAGCGGGCCCGCACGCTGGGGGCGAAGGGCCTGGTGTGGATGGTCGTCGAGTCGGATGGGACGCTCCGATCACCGGTGGCGAAGCACCTGAGCCCCGGCGAACAAGAGGCGCTCGGGCGGGCCCTCACCGCCGGACCGGGCGACCTGCTCCTCGTGGTCGGCGACCGTGCCAAGGTGGCCCGGTCGGTGCTCGGGGCCCTGCGTCTCGACCTGGGCCGCCCGCTGCGGCACGACCGGCTCGACTTCCTATGGGTGTTCGACTTTCCGGTATTCTCGGTCGACGACGATGGCCGTCTCGCCCCCGAGCACCATCCGTTCACCGCTCCCTACAGCGTCGACGAGATGCGGGACGATCCGGAGCACGCCCTTTCCCGGGCCTACGACCTCGTGGTGAACGGGGTCGAGCTCGGCTCGGGAAGCGAGCGGATCCACGATCCCCGGGCGCAGAGGCAGGTCTTCGAGGTGCTGGGGATCTCCGAGGAGGAGGCCGAGTCTCGCTTCGGGTGGTTCATGCGGGCGCTGCGGTTCGGGACGCCGCCCCATGCCGGATTCGCCGTCGGCCTCGACCGGCTCGTGATGGTCCTGCAGAACGAGCCGAACATCCGCGAGGTGATGCCGTTCCCGAAGACGCAGACCGGATACGACCCGATGACGAACTCCCCAGGACCGGTCGACGAGCTCCAGCTCGAAGAGCTCGGGATCGATCTTCGTCCCGAGGTCAAGGCCGCCTTGGCGGGGGAGCCGTCCACGCCCTGATGGACGACCTCTTCGCCGTCGATCGGGATGCGCACCGACGGGCCGCCGAACCTCTGGCGGCCCGCATGCGCCCCCGCACCCTCGACGAGGTGGTCGGCCAGCCGCACCTGCTCGCCCCCGGGGCCGCCTTCGGGGAGATGGTGCGGGCGGGGAAGCCGATTTCGATGATCCTCTGGGGTCCGCCCGGCACCGGGAAGACGACCCTTGCCGGCCTGGTGGCCTCGGCGACGCACGCGGCCTTTGCCTCGCTGTCGGCCACCTCGGCCGGGGTCAAGGACGTGCGCGACGTCCTCGCCGCCGCCACCCAGCGTCTCGAGCAGGATGAGCGGCGCACCGTGCTCTTCCTCGACGAGATCCATCGCTTTACGAAGGCGCAGCAAGATGCCCTGCTGCCCGGGGTCGAGAAGGGCACCGTCATCCTGGTGGGGGCGACGACCGAGAACCCCTTCTTCGAGGTGAACTCGCCCCTGATCTCCCGGAGCACCCTGTTTCGGCTCGAGGCGCTCTCCCCCGCAGCAGTGGAGTCCCTCATAGATCGTGTCTTCGGCGACGAGCGGGGAATCAGGGAACCTCCCGGGATCACCCCGGAGGCGAAGGCGCTCCTCGGAGAACGATGCGGAGGCGACGCTCGCCTCGCGCTCAATGCCCTCGAGGTGGCGGCACTCATCGCCGCCGGGAGGGGTGCGTCGGTCGTCGACTTGCCTGCGGTCTCAGAGGCGCTGCAGCGGCGGGTGATCCGGTACGACCGTGCCGGCGACCAGCACTACGACGTCATTTCGGCGTTCATCAAGAGCGTCCGCGGGTCGGATCCCGACGGCGCCGCCTATTGGCTCCAGGTGATGCTCGATGCGGGCGAGGATCCCGAGTTCATCGCCCGGCGTCTGGTGATCCTCGCCTCGGAGGACGTCGGGCTCGGCGACACCAGGGGCCTGCTGGTGGCCGTCGCCGCCGTCCAGGCTCTCCAGTTCGTCGGGCTTCCCGAGGCTGCGTATTCGCTGTTCCACGCCACGCTGTATCTCGCCACGGCTCCCAAGTCGAATTCGATCGGGCGCACGATGTCGGCTGCGAGCGCGGCGGTGATGGAGACCCCGGCGGCCGTGGTCCCGGCGCACCTCCGGTCGACGGGCTACCGGGGTGCGGAGGTGCTCGGGCACGGCGCCGGGTACGTGTACCCCCACGACCACCCCGGCGGCCTCGCCGCCCAGCAGTATCTCCCCGATGCCGCCCGGGACCGGATCCTCTATCGGCCCGGGGACATCGGAGCCGAGACGGCGATCGCGGAACGCCTCGCCGAGATCGACCGGCGCATGGGCCGCAGCGGTCGGCGCTGAGGGAGGCGATCCGGAGAGCGGCAGCGACTCCGGTACTCTCCGCCCGATGCCGAGCCACCCCGTCGCCGGGGCCGAAATCCGGAAGGCTTTCCTCGACTTCTTTGCGGCGCGCGGTCACACGATCGTGCCCTCGGCCTCCCTGATCCCGGTCGACCCGACCCTGCTGCTCACCGTCGCCGGGATGGTGCCCTTCAAGCCGTACCTCCTCGGCGACGAACCGGCCCCGTATCCGCGGGCCACGACCTCGCAGAAGTGCATTCGCACGGTCGACATCGACATCGTCGGCACCACCGCCCGGCACATGTCCTTCTTCGAGATGCTCGGCAACTTCTCCTTCGGCGACTACTTCAAGGAAAAGGCGATTCCGTGGGCGTATGAGTTCTCCACGGAGGTGCTCGGCTTCGATCCCGATCGCCTCTGGTTCACGGTGCACCACAGCGACGACGAGGCGGCTGCCATCTGGATCGACGGTGTCGGGGTCCCGCCGGAGCGGGTGCAGCGACGGGACCGGGACAATTTCTGGCAGATGGGCGTCGCCGGACCCGCCGGCCCGTGCTCCGAGGTCTTCTATGACCGGGGTCCCGCCTTCGGATCCGACGGGGGGCCCGTCGTCGACGAGGAGCGGTTCATGGAGTTCTGGAACCTCGTATTCATGCAGTACGTCCAGGACGAGCCGTATCACGTGATCGGCGATCTCCCGGCGAAGTCGATCGACACCGGCTCGGGTCTCGATCGGGTCGCGGTCCTCACTCAGGGCGTCGCCGACGTGTTCGCCATCGACCTCGTGCGGCCGGTGCTCGCAGCCGGCGAGCGGGCCACCGGGGTGCGGTACGGCTCATCCCCCGACGCCGACGTCAGCCTGCGCATCCTCGCCGACCACGGGCGCGCCATTACATTTCTCATCGGAGACGGGGTGGTGCCCTCCAACGAGGGCAGGGGGTACGTGCTGCGCCGTCTGCTACGCCGGGCCGTGCGCCATGCCTGGCAGCTCGGCGCCGAAAAGGCGATCACCCCGCACCTGGTCGATGCCACCATCGACGTTATGTCCTCGGGATACCCGGCGCTGCGGTCTGCCCGTGACGGCATCGTCGAGATCGCGGAGCGTGAGGAGATGCGGTTCCGCCGGACACTCGAGTCGGGCCACACCCTGCTGGCCACCGAGATGGGGGGCCTGGAGGAGGGGGCAACCCTGCCGGGCTCGACCGCGTTCCGGCTGCACGACACCTTCGGTTTTCCGGTCGAACTGACCGAGGAGATCGCCGCGGAGCGAGGACTTGCCGTCGACCGCACCGGCTTCGACGCCGAGATGGCGGCGCAGCGGGAACGGGGCCGAACGGCACGGGTCAAGGCGGGCGTGTCGGAGGCCTCGCCGGTGTACCGGGGCATCCTCGACGCCCACGGCGCCACCAACTTCCACGGATACGAGCAGTTGGACATCGGGTCGGAGGTGCTCGCCATCGTCCGCGACGGCCAACCGGTGCGGTCGGCACCGGCCGGGGCCGAGGTAGAGGTGTTCTTTTCGGGGACCACCTTCTACGGCGAATCGGGTGGCCAGATCGGTGACACCGGTACCGCTACCACCGAGTCGAGCATGCTCCGGATCACGGACACCCAGCTCCCCGTGGCTGGTCTCTATGGGCACCGGGGGACTGTCGAGTCCGGCACCGTGAAGGTGGGGCAACAGGCGCTCTTGTCGGTCGACGCCGGACGGCGGGAGCGGATCCGGAAGAGCCACACCGGAACCCACATCCTGCACTGGGCGTTGCGGGAGATCGTGGGTCCCCACGTGCAGCAGGCGGGCTCGCTGGTCGAGTCAGGCCGCCTCCGCTTCGACTTCTCGCACTTCGCGTCGCTCGACGACGAGCAGATCCTCGCCACCGAGCGATTGGCGAACGAGCGCGTCATCGAGAACGCCGCGGTTCGGGCATACCAGTTGTCGCGCGCCGAGGCCGACGAGATGGGCGCTCTCGCCTTCTTCGGCGACAAGTACGGCGAGCAGGTCCGCATCGTCGAGGCGGGCACCTACTCGCGGGAGTTGTGTGGAGGCACTCATGTGCCCACCACCGGCCAGATCGGGCCACTCGTGATCGTCGGAGAATCGTCGATCGGGTCGAACCTGCGGCGCGTCGAAGCCTTTACCGGATCCGCCGGGTACGAGTATCTGACCGGCCTTCGTCGCCAGTTGGAGACCGCCGCCGAGCACCTGCGGGTGCGGCCCGATGAGGTGGGGACAGCCGCCGGAGCGCTCGTCGCCCGCACCCGCGCCCAGGGGGAGCGCATCGAGGCCTTCGAGGCGCAGAGCCGATCCCAGCTGGCCGCCGAGATCGCCGCCGGGGCCGAGATCATCGGAGGCGTCCGGTTGGTGATCGCCGAGGCGTCGGGCTTCAATCCTGAGGCGCTCCGGCTGCTGGCGATGCAGGTGCGCGATCATCTCGGGTCCGGGGTCGCCGTCCTCGGATCGCAGCGGGACGGCAAGGCGGGGTTGGTAGCGGTGGTGTCTCCCGATCTCGTCGCCCGGGGGGTCTCGGCCGCTGCGGTGGTGGGTCCGGCCGCTCGCGTCGTCGGGGGCGGCGGGAGCCGCGACCCGGAGCTCTCCCAGGCGGGTGGGCCGCACGGGGACCGTCTCGGCGACGCCCTCGCCGAGGCGCGCCGGGCCGCTTCGGCCGCGTTGGGAGGCTGAGCGTGGGCCGCGTAGTCGCTCTCGACCACGGCACCCGGCGCGTTGGCGTCGCGGTCAGCGATCCGATCGGGATCACCGCCCAGCCGGTGGGCGTGCTCCCGGCAGGTCAAGGTTTTCTCGCCGGGCTGCTCCTGCTCTTGGAGCAGTGGGATGTCGATGTGATCGTGGTGGGCCTGCCGATCCGACTCAACGGCACGGAGGGGAGCGCGGCAGAGGCGGCGCGAGCCTTCGCCGCCGAGGTCGCGGCCGGAACGGGGCGTCACACCGTGCTCTACGACGAGAGGTTCAGTACCGTGGTCGCCGAGCGGGCGATGATCGCCGGTGGGGCGCGCCGCGAGCGACGGCGGGCCCGACGCGATGGCGTTGCCGCTGCGGTGTTCCTGCAGGACTACCTGAACGGGCGAGGATGAGCCTCGAACTCGAGAGATACCGGAAGGATCGGCACCCCCGGCCGGGCCGCTCCCGCGCCATCCGGATCCTATTCGGACTCGGTGTCACCGCCGGGCTGCTCCTCGGCGCCTACCTGGGGGTGAAGTGGCTGGCGGCCGAGGTCAGCGACGTGATCGCCGGGCCGGAGGGGACCACCGTCGTCGCCGGGACCCCCGTCACCTTCGAGGTGGCGCCGGGGGCGCCGGCAAGCCAGATCGCCCGAGATCTCGCCGCCGCCGGGGTAGTCCCGTCGGCGTCGGCGTTCGACCGGGTGGTGCGGGAAGAGCGTGCGAGCGACCGGCTCCAGGCCGGCACCTACGAGCTCGAGACCGGGATGGAGCCTGAAGCTGTGCTCGCCATCCTGATCGAGGGCCCGCCCTCGGAGGTCTATCTCCTCACGATCGTCGAGGGGCTCACCGTCGGCCGGATGCTGGAGTCGGTGTCGTTTCAGACCAGCATTCCCTTCGAGGAGCTGACGACCCCGCTGCTCGACGGAACGATTACCAGCGGACTGCTCCCTGAGGAGCCCGACAGCCTCCAGGACTGGGAGGGTCTGCTTTTCCCCGACACCTACGAGTTCCACGTCGATGCCACCGCCACCGACATCGTCGGGCTGATGGCGGCAACCGCCGAGGATCGGGTCGGAGAGATCGATTGGACCTTCCTGGTGGAGCGTGGCATGACCCCGTACCAGGGGATCGTGATCGCCTCGCTCATCGAGCGAGAGGCCGCGCTCGACGAGGATCGGCCGTTCGTTGCCAGCGTGATCTTCAATCGGCTCGATCTCGAGATGCGTCTCCAGTTCGATGCCACGGTGGTCTATGCCCTCGGGGGTCTGCCCGAGGGTGGGCTGTCCCTCGAAGACCTGGAGATCGACTCGCCCTACAACACCTACCGGCATGCGGGCCTGCCGCCGACGCCCATTTCCGGAGCGGGTTTGGCGTCGCTGGTCGCCGCCGCGCAACCTGCCGAGAGCGACTACCTGTACTTCCTGACGAAGGACGACTCCGGCAAGTTCTCCTTCACCGCGGACTACGACGAGTTCCTCCAGTGGCAACAGGAGGCGGTAGCCAACTCGTGAGGCTGGCCGTGCTCGGGATGGCCGTGGGGCACTCCCGGTCTCCCCGCATCCACCGGGCGGCCCTGGCTGCCTGCGGTCTGGCCGGCGAGTACGTTGCGCGGGAGGTCGACGCCATCGGGTTTGCCGGGGCGTGTGAGGAGATCGCCGCCGGCGAGCTCGATGGAGCCAACGTCACCATGCCGCACAAACGCGCCGCCCACGACGCATGCCGTCTCCTCGACCTAGATGCAGTGCGGGCGGAAGCCGTCAACACGCTCGCCCGGCGCGACGGAATCCTTGCCGGATGGAACACCGATGTCGCCGCCCTTCGCCGAGCCCTCGAGTCTCTGCCGGAGGAAGAGGTGCTGCTCCTCGGCGCGGGAGGCGCCGCGGCTGCGGTCCTCGTCGCCGGCGCAGCTCGGCAGGTGACGGTGGCGGCGCGGAGCGAGGCGACGGCCAAGAAGCTCGTCGATCGAGTCCACGCCGATGCGAGGGTGGTCCCCTGGGGTACCGCGGTGCCGGGCGCCATCGTGGTCAATGCGACGCCGCTGGGAATGAAGGGTGAGCCGCTGCCGGCCGGGGTTCTGGAAGCAGCCGCCGGTCTGGTGGACCTCGCCTACGGGGAGGCGCCGACCCCGGCGGTCCGGTGGGCTCGGTCCCGGGGTCTCCCCGCCATCGACGGAATCTCGATCCTGGTCGCCCAGGCGGCGGAGTCGTTCGAAATCTGGACCGGTCTCTCCGCCCCGCGGGCCGTGATGGAGCAGGCGGCGCGCCGGCCCGAGAAGCTCAAGACCCCCTGAAACCGTGCCGACAATCCCTTCGTAACCCACATACGTGGGTCACGGGAGGAATCGTGTTGGAACGCGAGCACATTGGAGCGGTCCTCGTCGAGTCCGGACTGGTCTCCCAGCTCGACATGCAGCGGGCCCGAGAACGTCAGGCGGAGACGGGGGAGCCGCTCACACGCGTTCTCGTCGCTGAGGGAATGGTCGACGAGACCGCCCTGGTCCAGGCGCTTGGGCGCCACATCGGGGTCGACTTCGTCAGTCTCGCCGAGACGACGATCGATCCGGCCGCCGCCGCGCTGATCCCCGAAGCGCTGGCCAGGCGCTACGGGGTCATTCCCGTTCGCTTCGAGGACGACTCGCTGATCGTGGCGATGGTCGATCCGGGGAACGTGTTGGTGGTCGACGACGTCCGGGCGATCACCGGCCGCCGGGTGGTGCCGCGCATCGCCACGCGTGCCGACATCGAGGACGCCATCCGCCGCCAGGGTCGTTACGACGACTCGGTGTCCAACCTCGCCGACATGCTCGGCGCCGACGTCCAGGAAGAGGACCTGAGCAAGGTGCAAGCGGCCGTCGAAGAGGCGCCGATCGTCAAGCTCGTGAACACGCTGATCAGCCGTGCCGTCAACGAGCGCGCCTCCGACCTCCACATCGAACCGGGGGAGCGTGATCTCCGGGTCAGGTTCCGCATCGACGGTGTCCTCCACGAGGTCATGACGACCCCTCGCTCCGTCTCCGGCGCGGTGGTGTCGCGCCTCAAGATCATGGCCGACCTCGACATCGCCGAGCGTCGGGTGCCGCAGGACGGCAGGGTCAGCATCCGCGTCTCCGGGCGGCCGATCGATCTCCGCGTCGCCACGCTGCCCTCGATTTATGGCGAGAAGGTGGTGCTGCGAATCCTGGACAAGGACGACGCCATTCTCGACCTCGCCGATCTCGGTTTCCTCCCGTATTCCCTCGCCCGCTTCGAGACCTCCTACACCAAGCCATACGGTGCGATCCTCGTCACCGGTCCTACCGGGTCGGGGAAGACCACGACCCTCTACTCGACGCTCAATGTCCTCAATCGCCCCAGCGTGAACATCATCACCGTCGAGGATCCGGTCGAGTACCGGCTTCCCGGTATCACCCAGGTGCAAGTCAACCGGAAGGCCGGCCTGCAGTTCGCCACCGCCCTCAAGGCCATTCTGCGTTCCGACCCCGACATCGTGCTGGTCGGCGAGGTTCGCGACCCAGAGACGGCAAAGACGGCCGTCGAGGCCGCCCTCACCGGTCACCTGGTCCTCACCACCCTGCACACCAACGACGCCGCCTCCTCGGTGGGGCGTCTGGTGGACATGGGCGTCGAGCCGTACCTGGTGTCGTCGGCTCTCGACTCGGTGCTCGCCCAGCGCCTTGCTCGCAAGCTGTGCGATCGCTGCAAGGATCCGCGCACCGCGAGCCCCGAGGTGGTCCGCCAGATGGGCTTCGATCCCACTGCCGGCCCGGTGACCATCTACGCCTCGGTGGGGTGCAAGGTGTGCTCGGACACCGGGTACCGCGGGCGCCTCTCGGTCAACGAGGTGATGCTCGTCTCCGAGGAGATCCAGCGGATGGCCGTGGAGCACCGTCCCTCGGACGAGATCAAGCGTCTCGCCGTCGAGCAGGGCATGAGAACCCTGCGTCAGGACGGCATGGAGAAGGTCAAGCTTGGCATGACCACGCTCGAAGAAGTGCTCCGGGTGGTGGTGTGATGAGCGTGCAACAGGCCGGGGCCCAGATCGCCCAGCAGCTTGTCGACGGAAACCTGCTGACCGTCGACGCTCTCGCCGAGGCGCGTCGCAGCGCCGACGCCGCCGGCGTCACCATTCCGGTTCACCTGGTGGCCACGGGACGGGTTCGTCGCAGCGATGCGCTGCGGGCGATCGCCGCCCGGCTCGGCATCGAGTACTTCGAACCCGGTTCCCGTTCCGGGCTTTCCCCCGAGGCAATCGGCAGGCTCCCCGCCGCGGCGGCACTGGCCGAAGTGGCGTTTCCGGTCCGCATCGACTCCGGCAGGCTCGTCGTCGCCACCGACGATCCGCTCGACGACGCTCGGCGGGTTCGCCTCGAACAGGTATCGCGCAGCGAGGTCATGCTGGCGCTCGCCGCTCGCGGTCCGCTCTTGGAGCTGATCAGGCAGGTGTATCACGAAGGCGCGGCAGCCCGGCTCGCTCCTGCGACCGTCGTTTCGGTTCCGGCTGCGGCCCCCGGGGGCCCAGGGAACTACAGCGACGAGGTCGGGTATCACATCAATGAGCTCCTCGAACACCTGCTCGAGGTGGGCGGGTCGGATCTCCACCTCGCGGCCGGCTCGCCGCCGCAGATCCGCCTCCACGGGGAGCTGCAGCCCATCGAGGGATACGCCCGACTCGAGCCGGGACCGCTGCGCGGTCTCGTGTACGGCATCCTCTCCGGGCGGCAGCGGGAACAGCTCGAAGAGCGCCTCGAGCTAGACGCGTCTCACCCTCTTCCCGGGAAGGGCCGGTTCCGGGTCAACGTGTTCTTCCAGCGGGGATCGGTCGGGGCGGTGATGCGGGCGATCCCCAGCCGTATCCCCGGACTGACGGAGCTCGGCATGCCGCCGATCGTCCGCGAGCTCGCCGAGCTGCCCCGCGGTCTGGTGCTGGTCACCGGAGTCACCGGGTCCGGCAAGTCGACGACGCTGGCGGCGATGATCGACGAAATCAACAGCCGCCGGTCGGTGCACGTGATGACCGTGGAGGACCCGATCGAGTTCATCCATCACCACAAGAAGGCGGTCGTGAACCAGCGCGAGGTGGGCGCCGATACGCCGTCGTTCGCCTCGGCGTTGCGCCATGCCCTGCGCCAGGACCCCGACGTGATCCTGGTCGGCGAGATGCGGGATCTCGAGACCATGACGACCGCATTGACCGCCGCCGAGACCGGCCATCTCGTGCTGGCGACGCTGCACACTCACGACGCCCCCGGATCGGTGGAGCGGATCATCGACGTGTTCCCGGCCGACCAGCAGCAACAGGTGCGGGTTCAGCTCGCCGAGACGCTGCAGGGTGTCGTCGCGCAACAGCTGCTTCCCACCGTCGACGGCCGCGGCCGGGTTCCCGCGGTCGAGGTCATGATCGCCATCCCCGCGGTTCGCAACCTGATCCGCGAAGGCAAGGTTCACCAGATCAGGAGTGCGATGCAGGCCGGGGGTCGTCATGGGATGCAGACGATGGACCACGCGTTGGCGCAGCTGGTCAAGACGGGCAAGGTCGACCTCAAGGTGGCCAGCGAGCGGGCCCAGAACATCGAAGAGTTCATGAATCTCCTGAGAGGAGCCGTCCGATGAGCACCGCGACCTTCGAATACCGGGCCCGGGACCGCAAGGGCGGGGTGCATGCCGGGAGCATGGACGGGGCGTCGTCGGCTGCGGTTGCAGTGGCGCTCCGCGAGAAGGGATTCGTCCCACTCAAGATCGAAGAGAAGCGCACCTCGACGCTGGACCGGGAGATTTCCATCCCCGGGTTCAAGAAGAAGGTGAAGTCGAAGGAAGTTGCCATTCTCAGCCGACAGCTGGCAACGATGGTCAACTCCGGGCTCACCCTGATCCGCGCACTCTCCATCCTCGAGCAGCAGACTGAGAACGCGTTGCTGGCGAGCATCATCCTCGACGTGCGCACCCAGGTGGAAGAGGGGAACAGCCTGTCTGCCGCCCTGGAGGCCCATCCCGTCGTCTTCAACCACCTCTATGTGTCGATGATCCGCGCCGGCGAGGTCGGCGGAGCGCTCGACGAAACCCTGAATCGGCTTGCCGACACCCTCGAATCAACCGTTCGGCTCCGCTCCAAGGTGAAGTCGGCGATGGCGTACCCCGTGGTGGTGCTCGCCCTGATCGTCCTGATCGTCTCCGGGATGTTGCTGTTCGTGGTGCCGATCTTCCAGGGCATGTACGCGGATTTGGGCGGGACCCTGCCGCTTCCCACTCGGTTGCTCATCAACGTGTCGAACACGATCACGACCTTCTGGTGGATCGTCCTGGCCCTCATCATCGGCGGCATCGTCGGCTTTCGGAGGTGGAAGAAGACCCCGGAAGGCCGCCGGGTCTGGGATCGCCTCAAGCTGCGGACCCCGATCTTCGGCAAGGTGGTGCAGAAGGTGGCGATCTCCCGGTTTGCCCGGACTCTGTCGGTGCTCAGCCGAACCGGGGTCCCGGTCCTGCAGGCCCTCGACATCGTGTCCGCCACCGCCGGTAACAGCCTCGTCAGCGATGCGATCGGTGACGTGCAGTCCTCGGTGAAGCGGGGCGAGTCGCTCGCCGGCCCTCTGCACAAACACACGGTCTTCCCCCCGATGGTGACCCACATGATGGCGGTGGGCGAGGAGACCGGCGCCCTCGACACGATGCTGTCGAAGGTGGCCGACTTCTACGACCAAGAAGTGGACGACACCGTGAGCGCCCTCACCTCGTTGATCGAGCCGTTGCTCATCATCGTGATGGGCGTGGCGGTGGGCGGCATCCTGATCGCGCTCTACCTGCCGATGTTCAACATCGCCAGTCTGATCCAGAAATAGCGGTGCCCGGGCCTGTCGATGGGACATGGCCGGTGGCCCGTCCCTGGTCGATGGTCCATAGTTCATTGATTGACTATTGACTATGGACTAGCGCTCGCGCGCGGTCGACGGTTGACCACCTCTTGGCGTTTCGCCCTCTCTCGCGAAAAAGGACTCAAGCGCCCGATTCGCCTGGGCCGATAAGTGTGTTGGGTCGTCAATCGGCGGCCCGCACGAGAGATCCAGGAGGTTCTCGACATGCTGAAGACCATTCGTAATGGCCTGAAGCGGGATGAAGGGTTCACGCTCATCGAGCTCATGGTCGTGGTGATGATCATTGCAGTCCTCATCGCCATCGCCATTCCGTCGTTCCTCGGCTTCCGCAAGTCGGCCCAGGACCGCTCGGCCCAGAGCGAGGTGCGCAACGTCCTTCTCTCGGAGAAGGCGTTCTGGCTGGACAACGGTAACTACACCCAGACCGCAGCCGACATCACCGCTTTCGAGCCGAACGCGCTCCTGAACGCCGACCCGGCACTCGGTGTGGCGATCGACCTGCGCGATCTTGACGCCGACATCGTCTGCGTCAGCAGGACCGCCGCTTCCGGCAACTCGTTCTCCGTCTGGGAGAGCGCGTCGGCCGGTACGTACTACGGGGCGACCAACCTGGTGGGGGCGGGCGACTGCCCGGCAGCTGCCCCTGGTACCTACACGCAGGGCGGCTGGTAAGCCACCCACGGTCAGTCACATGACCTGAGCAGGGGGCGGGTTTCCCGCCCCCTGCTCCGCGTCCGGTATCGGTGACGGGATGGATCCCCTCCCGGTACCCTCCCCGCGTTCGTCCGAGGAGAACCGTGGATCAATTGATCATCGCCGGGGCGGCATTCCTCGGGCTCCTGATCGGGAGCTTCCTCAACGTCGTGGTGTACCGGATACCCGCCGGGTTGGCGGTGGTGCGGCCCCCTTCCGCCTGTCCGCGGTGCGGCCACCTGATCCGGGCCCGCGACAACGTGCCGGTGGTGTCGTGGCTGATACTGCGGGGCAGGTGCCGCGATTGCGGGGAGCCGATCTCGGCCAGATACCCGCTGGTCGAGGCGGCGACCGCGGTCCTGTTCGGGTTCACGGCATGGTTGATCGGCCCGGTCTGGGTGCTGCCGGCCTTCCTGTGGTTCGTCGGGGTGACCGTTACGCTCGCCCTCATCGACGTCGATCACCGGCGGATCCCGAACCGCATCCTGTACCCGGGGGCAATCGTGGCAACCGCCCTGCTCGGGGGAGGGGCGCTCCTCGACGGGACCGTCGACGCCTTCTGGCGGGCCTTGGCGGGGGCGGTCGCCTACTTTGGGTTCCTGCTCGGCCTCGCCTTGGTCGCCCGGGGTGGTTTCGGTTTCGGTGACGTCAAACTGGGGTTTCTGCTCGGGGAGTTCGCCGCCTTCCGGTCGTGGGGGTCGCTCCTCGTCGGCGGGTTCACGGCGTTCCTCGCCGGGGGCGCGCTGTCGGCGGGGCTGCTGATCGCCCGACGGGTACACCGCCGGGACGCCATTCCCTTCGGGCCGGCCTTGATTGTTGGCTGCTTCGTCGGGATCCTCGCCGGGGAGTCGATCCTCGGGTGGTACCTCGGCTGAGCGCCGTCGGCCGCGCTCAGCGCGCACAACTCGCGCTCCGCGTCAATCCTTGGCCGCGGCGCGCCCCACCGGTACGCTGTTACCCACAGGGGTGTAACTACACGCCTGTGGACAGGTCAGGAGCCGAAATGGCCCGCGCAATGCGGAGGGCGTGTTCATGTCGATCACGGTAGGGCTCGACATCGGGTCGGACGCGGTCAGGGCGGCCGTCATCGAGACGTCCAAATCGGGTGCCGTGTTGCGCCGGTTCGCCGAGATGCCGCTTCCGCCCGGTCTCGTCCAGGCGGGGGACATCGTCGACGAGGGCGCCGTCACCGAAGTGGTGGCCGCGCTGTGGAAACGGCACCGGCTGCCCCGCAAGCGGGTCGTGGTCGGCATCGCCAATCAGCGCGTGATCGTTCGCCAGGTCGACGTGCCCCATCTCGAGGAGGACGAGCTCGCCGACGCCCTCCCGTTCCAGGTTCAAGACGCCATCCCGATTCCCGTCGAGGAAGCCGTGCTCGATTTCGTGCCGCTCGAGGAGTACACCACTCCGGAGGGCGACCTGATGCTGTCGATCCTCGTGGTCGCCGCCCAGCGCGACATGGTCGAGGGTCTGGTGCGCATCGCAACCAACGCCGGTCTCAGCGTGCTCTCCATCGATCTCCAGGCATTCGGATTGGTGCGTGCCGCCTTCGGCTCGGATCTCCTCAGCTTCGGCGACGGCCCGCAGGCCCTCTTGGACATCGGGGCGTCGATGTCGCAGGTGGTCGTGGTGCGGGGCGGCATCACCCGGTTCGTGCGGATCCTTCCCACCGGTGGCGAGCACTTCACCGAGACCCTGATGACCGGGATGTCGCTGAGCCGCGAAGATGCCGAGGAGCTGAAGCGGCAGGTAGGCGTGGCCCCCGAGGGGACTCCCGAAGGAGACGACAGCACGGCGATCGCCAGGCGCATCCTCACGCGCACCGCCGACGCCCTCATCGAGGAGATCCGTGGGTCGGTCAACTACTACCTGACCCAGGCGGGTGAGCATTCACTGGAGCGACTGGTCGTGTCCGGCAACGGCGCCCGGCTGCCCCACCTCGCCAATCGGGTGGCGCGGTCGCTGAACACGCGGGTCGAGCCGGTTCGGGTGCTCGATCACCTCAACGTGGGCCGGCTGCAAATGACCGAGGCGGAGTTGCTCGCGTACCAGCCGGTGCTTCCGGCCGCCGTCGGACTCGGCCTGTGGGGGTCGTTCATCGTTCCGCCTTCGAACCGGTTTGCCCATGTCGCCTAATGCCCCGCCCCGCGACGTTTGGTGCGCTCACGACGGCCCCCGACGCCCCCGGCTGTGTCCTCCTCTTCGACGCACGGTCGAGTGCGCCTTCGTCGTGCGTCCTTGCCGGATGACGCCGCCGGCTCGCCCTGAGCACCACCAACGTCACGTGACGGGGCACAGGAGCAGCGCATGAGACCCATCAACCTGCTTCCGCCGGAGGTCGCCCGGGAGCGAAGCCGGCGCCGCCGGGTGGCCATTGCCATCTTCGGCGCCTTCGCCTACGTGTTCCTGCTCGGCGTCGGGGTGCTGTACTGGAACGGCAAGGTCGATGCGGCCCGCGACGACCTCGACGCCCAGGTGTCGATCAACCAGGCGCTGGAGCGGGAGGTGACGGCGCTCTCCGAGACCGCCGATGTGCGCATCCAGTACGAGGAGAAGGCGACCCTGGTGCGCGACGCGCTTGCCACGGACGTCGACTGGGGGATCCTGCTCAACGACCTCGCCCGTCTGCTCCCGCCCCGGGTGTGGGTGGAGACGTTCAACGGCTCCGTGGCGCCCGAGACGATTCCGGGGATCATTGGACAGATTTCGTTCAGCGGGGTCGGCTTCGACTTCCCCGACGTCTCGGCATGGCTGCGCGCCCTCGACTCCGACCAGTTCGCCGGGATCACCGGGCCGTGGGTGAGCATCGTGACCCAGGGGATCATCGGTGCCGAATCCGTGGTGACGTTCTCGTCGACGGCCGTGCTCACCACGGGTGCGGCCGCCGACCGAGCCGACACCCTGATCCCCGAGGTTCCCTGACATGCGCCGGGTGTCGCTCTTTGTGGCGCTGGGGGCTCTCCTGGCGACGGCGGCCTGGTGGTTCCTGCTGATCGGTCCGCGCAACAGCAGCATCGCCGACCTCCACGACGAGCGCTTCGTGGCGGTTGACAGCGAACAGCGGCTTCGGGTTCAGATCCGCCAGCTGCAGGACATCCGCGACCGTGAGGTGGAATACATCGCGGCGGTGGGTCAGCTCGATGCGCTGATCCCGGATCGGCCGCTCCTCGAGAACTTCATCGAACAGATCTACGCGCTCGCCGGTGACACCGGTGTCGACCTGCAGACGCTGTCTCCCTCGGTACCGGCTGCGGCCACCATTGATTCGGAGCTGCGCGAAATCGCGATCTCGGCCCAGGTCGAGGGCGAGTTCTTCGAGATCCTCGGTTTCCTGTTCGGGTTGAGCGACATGGAGCGCCTGGTGAGGGTCGACGCCGTGGCGTTGTCGTCGAGCGCCGAGGAAGACGGGACCACCGTATTGTCGGCCAGCCTCCAATTACGGCTGTTCACCCTGGCCGACCTGCTTCCCATCACGGTGCCATCCCCCGGGGACGACACCGACGGCGTGGACACGACCGACACCACTTCGGCCGAACCGGGGCCGGAGGCGAGCACGGGTGGTGAGCCGTGATCGGCTTCAGGCGCACGCTGCTCTCGGTCTTCGTCTCGGTGCTCCTGGTGGGCACCGCGGTAGCCTCCGTCTGGCTCATGGCCTCCGCCGGAGTGTTCACCGGTGGCGAGGCTGCACTTCCGGGGGCTCCTGCGGGGTCCGGGACTCTGGTCGCGGCACCTGCGGGCACCGTCTCGATCGCCCCGGGCTTTCAGGTGGCGCAGCCACGCGATCCGTTCGAGCCGTTGATCACCAGCCCCGGCGGTGACGACGGGAGCACGACGACTACCGGCAGCGGGGGGTCGACCACGACGACTACCGGCGGCGGGGGATCGACGACGACGACCGTGGCGGGGGGCACGACCACCACGACCCAGGGTGACGATCCGGACGGGATCCGGGTGAAACTCCTCGAGGTCCGCGACGAGGCCTCCGGAAGGGTCGCCGTGGTCGAGGTCGACGGTGTCGCCTACACGGTCAAGGTGGGCGACACGTTCGCCACGAGCTTCAAAGTGGTGAGCCTGACTTTGAACGGCGGCGTCTTCACCTACGGCGACAGCGCCTTCACGCTCGCCGTCGGGCAGAGCATCCTCAAGTAAAAGGGCTCAGGCTCCAGGCACCAGGCTTCAGCCAGAGCCCCGCTGCCCGCTCTCCGCCGCCTGCCAGAAGAAGGCCTGGCGCTTGTGGTGCCTGGTGCCTGACGCCTGGTGCCTGGTGCCTCTGCCGGGTGCCGTACCATTCCGGCATGCTCCGATTCCTCACCGCAGGCGAGTCGCACGGACCCGGCCTGGTGACGGTGGTCGAGGGACTCCCTGCCGGTCTGGAGGTCTCGGTCCAGGGCATCGCCGCAGAGCTCGCCCGCCGGCGACTCGGCCACGGGCGGGGGCGGCGGATGGCCATCGAGCAGGATCGGGTGGAGATCCTCGGCGGGGTCCGTTTCGGGCGTACGCTCGGTTCCCCGGTGGCGGTCGTGGTGCACAACACCGAGTGGCCCCGCTGGGAGGAGGAGATGGCGGTCGGGGAGGGCAGCGCCACCCGCCCCTTGCGGTCCCCCCGCCCGGGTCATGCGGATCTCGCCGGGATGATGAAGTACGACACCCACGACGCCCGCGACATCCTCGAACGGGCATCGGCGCGGGAAACCGCGGCACGCACCGTGGCCGGATACCTCGCCAAGCGCCTCCTCGGTGAGATCGGGGTGGCCGTCGTCAGCCACGTCGTCGCCATCGGGGAGGTCGCAGCCGGCGACGGGCGTCCCACGGCGGAGGATCAGCCGGCGATCGACGCATCGCCGGTGCGGACCTTCGATCGGAGCGTCGAGGCGGCGATGGTCGCCGCCATTGATGCCGCCCACGATGCCCGGGACACCCTCGGCGGGGTGATCGAGGTGCTCGCCTACGGGGTCCCTGCCGGTGTGGGGAGCCACGTCCACTGGGACCGCCGTCTCGACGGGGCGCTCGCCGGCGCTCTCATGTCGATCCCGGCGATCAAGGGGGTGGCGATCGGCGACGGTTGGTCGGTGGCCGCCATTGCTGGGTCGATGGCCCACGACGAGATCGACTACGTGAGGGGCGCATTTGTGCGGCGCAGCGACCGCGCCGGAGGCATCGAGGGAGGAATGTCGACCGGACAGACCATTCGGGTACGGGCCGCCATGAAACCGCTGTCCACGCTCATGCGACCGCTGGACACGGTCGACGTGATCACCAAGGAGGCGGCCGTCGCCTTCCGTGAGCGCTCAGACGTGTGTGCGGTGCCCGCCGCCGGGGTGGTGGCGGAGCAGGTGGTGGCCTGGGTGCTGGCGGTCGAGTTGCTTCGGATGCTCGGCGGCGACACCGTGACCGCAGTGCGGCACGGCGCCGACTCCTACCGGACGCGCCTGGCCGGGTTCTGAATGGGCACGCTGTGGATCGTCGGGATGATGGGAAGCGGCAAGACCACCGTCGCCGGTCTCGTCGCCGCAGCCCTGGGCAGGCCTCTGGTCGATACCGACGAAACGGTCGTTGCCGCCACCGGGCGTTCCATCCCCGACTGGTTCTCCGCAGACCTCGATGGCTTCCGGGAGGCGGAGCGCGCTGCGGTAATGGCTGCGGCGGGGCGGGCGGTCGTGGTGGCCTGTGGCGGGGGAGCGGTGCTCGACGAAGGGTCCGTCGCCGCAATGCGCCGGAGCGGGCTGGTGGTGTGGCTCGACGTTCCGGTGGCTGCGCTCACGGAGCGGGTGGGCTCGGGATCGGGGCGGCCCCTGCTCGGTGAGGATCCCGCCCACGATCTGGAGCGGATCCGCACCGCGCGGCTCGCGGCGTATCGGGCGGCCGCCCACGTCACCGTGCCCGGCACGGGAGGCCCGGGTGAAATGGCCGAGGCGGTGATCGCAGCGTGGAAGATCTCGTCGTAGGCGGCGAGACCCGGATATGGCTCGGCCGGAAAGCCGACACCTCGACGGTGCTCGGTGACGCCCGGCCCCACCGGGTCGCCTACATCGTCCAGCCCGGGGTGCCCGCCGAACTCGGACGGCGCTTCGCCACCCCAAGCGGGTCCGGGGTGGAGTCGGCCGTGGTCGAGGTACCCGACGGGGAAGCGGCCAAGACGCTCGGCGTGGTCGAGGAGGTGTGCCGCCGCCTCGCCGAGCTCGGCCTCGACAGGAGCGACCTCATCGTGGCGGTGGGAGGGGGTGCGGTGACCGATCTCGCCGGCTTCGTTGCCGCAGTCTTCCTCCGCGGGATCCGGGTGCACTACGTGCCGACGACGCTCCTCGGCGCCGTGGACGCCGCCATCGGAGGGAAGACGGGCGTCAACGCCGGGGCCAAGAACCTCGTTGGGGTGTTCCGCCACGCGGCCAGGGTGGTGATCGACGTGGCGGTGCTCGAAGCGCTACCCGACCACCTGCTCCGCTCCGGCGCCGCCGAGGCCCTCAAGGCGGGCATGGTCGGTGACCCCGGCCTGGTCGCCCTGTACGAGCGGGACGGCCTCACCGCCTCGGTGGCGGAGGTGGTGGAACGGGCGATCAGGGTGAAATCCGCCGTCGTCGGCCGCGACTTTCGGGAAACGGGGGTGCGGGCTCACCTCAACTACGGTCACACCGTCGGGCACGCGGTCGAGGTCGCTGCCGGAATCCCTCACGGCGAAGCCATCGCCATCGGGATGATCGCCGCCGGGAGGGTCTCCGCGCTCGTCGCCGGATTCACCGGCGAGGCGCGGCAGGGGGCGATCATTGCCGGCTTGGGACTTCCCGTGACGGCTCCGCCGGTCGACGCGGGGATGGTGCGAGCCCTCCTCGCCCAGGACAAGAAGCGTTCCGGGGGAGCGATACGGATGGTGGTGCTCGAGGACGTGGGGCGCCCGCAGGTCGTGCCGGTGGACGACGCTACCGTTACGGCCGCCCTCACGGCGGTCGGAATCGGAGGAGAACGCGAATGAACCACGCCGGGCGCCTCGACGCGCTCCGGACCGGCCTCTCGGCGCCCCTGCTCGTGTCGCGTCTTGCGAACCTCCAGTACCTCACCGGCTTCACCGGGTCGAACGGGTTCTTGCTCGTGAGACCCGGTGGCGCGGCGACATTCATCACGGACGGCCGATACGGCGAGATGGCCGAAGGCCTCGTGGCCGGGCTCGGTGACACCGACCTCGTCGTCTACACCTCGGGTCTATGGGATGTGTTTCGTGAGGCGACGGCCGGACTGGGCTCGGTGACCCTCGAAGCCGACGGGGTCATGTGGTCGTTCGCCAGCGATTTCGGGCGCGAGACCGGTGCCGCCCCGACCGCGGGTGGGGGAGCGGTGGAGCGGCTCCGTCGCAGCAAGGATGCCGATGAGGTCGCCGCGCTGACGGAGGCGGCCGCCGCCGGTGATGCCGCCTTCGCGGCCCTGGGAACCCTGGCGGACCGGGCCACCACCGAGCGCGAGCTCGGGTGGAGGCTCATCGACCTGATGCGTAGCCGCGGAGCCGAGAGCGCCTCGTGGGAGCCGATCGTGGCGGCGGGAGCGGGGGCGTCGATCCCCCACTACCGGTCGGGACGCAAGCCGGTGGGGAGTGGGTTGTTGCTTCTCGACTACGGCTGCGTGGTCGAGGGATATCACAGCGACATGTCGCGAACGGTGTGGCGGGAAGGCGAGCCGGACGAGGAGCTCTCCCGGGTGTATCGCGCGGTGCTCGAAGCCCAGGAGGCCGGGATCGCCGCGGTGGCACCCGGAACGCCGTGCGGGGCAGTCGACGAGGCGTGTCGCGCGGTATTGCGCGGGTACGGGTACGAGAAGCAGTTCCTTCACAGCACCGGGCACGGCGTGGGCCTCGAGATTCACGAGCCACCCTGGGTACGCCTCGGCAACGACGACCCGCTCGAGGAAGGCGATGTCATCACGGTCGAGCCCGGGGTCTACCTGCCGGGAATCGGCGGGGTCCGTATCGAGGACATGGTGCTGGTTGCCGCCGCCGGGCCCCGCATGCTCACGACTTCCCCGAAGGAGTTGCAGAACCGATGATTTCGACCAACGACGTGCGACCCGGGATGACGCTCGACCTCGAGGACGGCATCTTCCAGATCGTCGACTATCACCACGTAAAGCCCGGAAAGGGCAAGGCTTTCGTCAAGATGAAACTGAAGAACATCGTGACCGGCGCCGTGGTGGATCGCACCTTCCGCGCCGATGAGAAGGTTCAGCAGGCGATCGTCGAGCGTCGTGCGCATCAGTACTTGTTCAACGATCACCTCGGCTACCACTTCATGGATGTCGAGGAGTACACCCAGGTGGCACTCGCTCCAGACGAGATCGGCGATACCGCTTCGTACCTCAAGGACGGGGAACAGGTGCACCTCGCCTTCTACGACGGGAGGCTGGTGGGGTTGGATCTCCCCACCTCCGTCGAGCTCCTGGTGGTCGAGTCCGAGCCGGGCGTAAAGGGAGACCGGTCCTCGGCGGGCACCAAGCCGGCAAAGCTGGAGACCGGTCTCGTGGTCCAGGTGCCGCTCTTCGTGATCCAGGGAGACCGGATCAAGGTGGATACGAGGACCGGTGCCTACATGACCCGCGTGTCGTGAGGTCGGCGGAGACCCGCGACGAGGCGCTCCGCACGCTGTACGAGGCAGATCAGCGCCGTGAGGAGCCCGACCTCGGCGGGCTGGGCCGGCGGGCGACGGACATGGTCGCCGGCGTCTGGGCGGAGCGAGAGTCGCTCGACGAGGCCATCGGCGAGGCCGCCACCGGATGGCGGGTGGAGCGGATGCCGCCGATCGACCGCAATATCCTCCGCCTCGCCCTCTGGGAGCTGCGGAACCGCCCGCGGACGCCGATTCCGGTGGTGATCTCCGAAGCGGTACGACTCGCCAAGATCTATTCCACGGAGCGATCCGGCGGATTCGTCAACGGCGTGCTTGCCCGGCTCGCCGACGAGTTGCGGCCCGGGGAGGACTGATCATGGACGTATACGTCCGGCTTTCGGCCCGCTCTGCCGAGGAGGCGTTCCGCTCGGCGCGGGGGGTCGGCGGCGGAGCCGGCTTCGCCCTGGACGCCGACCTGGTGACCGGATTGGGCGCCGCCCTCGTTGGTGCGCTCGACGAGCTGGGGCCGGTGATGGTGGTGGCTGCGGTCTCCGGTGCCCCGGAAGTGGTCGGAACGACCGCCGCCCGCCTCGCCCGTCTCGGGGCCGTCTGGGTCACCGTGGCCGCCGCAGCGGGGGCCGAGGCCACCCGGGCGGCGGTCGACGCGGTCGCCGGCACCGGGTGCGGCATCGTGGTCCACACCCTCGGGGTCGGCCTCGACGAGGCGGCGGTCGGGACACTCACCGGCTCGACCAGGGGGCGGATGGTCTCGCGGCTGGCGGCGTCGGCGGCAGGTGCCGGCGCGGCTGCCGTCATCTGTTCGGTC
>DATDRW010000101.1:0-9430 GCA_035291545.1 Acidimicrobiia bacterium | reverse complement strand
CCCCGGTCAACGGTCTTCTCCGGGATGATGTACGTCAGCGCCGGTTCGCTGCCGAATACCGGCACCAGCGTCAGTGGGCAGTCCACTCCGCAACCGAAGTCGTAGGTCATGAACCAGTCGCCCGCCAACCACCGTCCGGTTGTGGCAGAAGTGGAATGTCGGCCGTTGGTGGCGCGGCCATCGGCGGCGACAATGTCCCCGGTTCGATAGTCCAACCAGACCTCCCCGGTAGCGTCGGCGAAGACGTGATCGAAATTCGAGTAGGAATACAGCGTCCGGTCCTGGCCGGTCGTCAGGTCCCGCTCCACCACCCGGGACGGGGTTCCGCTCCCAGCGGTGGTCACAAACCGCAGGTAGCGGCCATCGGCGGAAAACATCGCGGCCCGGTTCAGGTCGGCCACATTGGAGGCGAGAAGCGTGGCCTCTGCCGTATCGGAGTTGATCAGGACGGCGGCTTCGGACACACCGTACGGGTAACGGATCACTACATAGGGTCCGCTCACGGCGACCAGGGTCCAGGCGTTTTCGGGCGCGGCCATGTGAACGCTCAGAAACGCCAGTTCGGTGGCGTCGGTCGTCGTCAGCAGGTAGGCAGTCGGCGCGCTGCCGTCCAGGTACATCGCAATGGCCTTGTCCGGGGCGACCTGCCACATGGTGCCGCTGTTGAGGGTCGCTGGATCGGGGGTGTCCAGCAGAACGTTGACTCGCCCGTCGGTGCTGATCGCGACGATCTGTGCCGGATCTTGCAGCCAGGCCCAAATCCACTGCGGCGGAACGTCCGGGATCGGCGTCGTTGTGGTCGGAATCTCGGTCGGCACGGAGGTAGTTGTTGGGGGCAGGGTCGTTGGCTCGCCGGGTTCCGCAGGCTCGGTCGACCCGGTGGTGGCCACCTCGCTCACCGTGGGCGACGTTGTCACCTCAACTGAACCTGACCCCCGACCGGTACAGGCCGCGAGTCCAAATGCGATTGCCCACACGATGACGACCACAGACCCAGTCTTTTTCATGTCTCAGGAAGGCTAGACCGCACCACTACAGCGCCTATCTCCCGCTCAATGCACCGGCCGCACGAGCCGATATGAGAGGTCGACGGTTCCCGTTGAGGATGGGAATAGCTATGCCTGCCAACAATGCTGTCAGCGTGGACGAGACGGCCGGAAAGGCGTTTCGTCCCGCCTCGGCGGGCACCCTCGAATCCGCAATTCGAGCCGTCAACTCGTTGGGCATTGCTTTTGCCACTTTCCAGCTCTTCGCGGACCCGCAGGGCCGCGATGCCTTCGGTCAGGCAGTCGATGAACTTGGCAGCGCCACCGCGCTCGGCGTCCTGGAAGTCACCGACAACGGGTTCCGTTGGGGTCGCAGCCAGGTGCCGGTCGAGCATCCCGGGGTGAGCCGTCTGGCGGTCCAGCTGTTTCTCCATAACGTGGCGGGTGTCCGTCTTGTCTCCTCCCCGTCGGCGGCAGACCTCGTCACCCTCTTTGACGTCATCCGGCACCACCCTGAGGACATTCCCGAGGGTGCAGGGCTCGCCTTGGCCAACCGTGGGGTCTCGGCGATCCGCCTGCTCGTCCGCGGAATGCTCCACCAGGCCAGTCCCGACGAGGCGCCTCCCGAGGCTGCAGCAACGATTCCCGGCAGGCCCGACAAACCCGACGTCGCGAGTTTCGGCTTCCAACCCGAATCCTTCGCTGCGGCGCTGCTCAACGCAGCCGGCAACGACCGCGTCCGCCTGACCGAGCTCGTGGTCGACCGCTACCTGGAGGCCAGCAGGCTGGTCGACCACGAGGACGTTTGGGCCATGGAAGAGATCGTCCACACCTTTGTCGACACCTTCTTCTACTTTCCCCGGGAGTTCCAGGCGCCGATCCTCGCCGAGCTGCTGGTAAGACGCGACCTGCCGCCCTTTCGAATGTTCCTCGATCAGTTCGCCCGGCATGAGCTGCGCGAGTTGGCCCCCCTGCTCGACGACGAAATCCATCCACTGCTGCTGGAGTACGCCAAGGTCGCCGCGGAGAGCGATGAACGTCTCGATGAGCTGCACATCCTGCTCACCGAATCCACCGCATCCAGACCGATCGGCGCGTTGATCGAGCATCAGATCGGGCAGCTCCTCAATCCCCAGGGCGGCGGGCAGGCGCCGGTCGGCGGAGCGGTGCAACGTCTCCAGTCTCAAGTCCCGTCGCAAGCCGCTCCGCCCGAGGTCGCAGCCGATGTTCTCTTCGGACTGCTTGAGATGGCCTCGTCCGCTCCCGATCTCGTGCGCCGGTTTCGGATTTGGGCCCGCAAGGTGGGAGCCGCCATAGAGGCCGACGACGTGGAGGCGGCGAAGACTTGGGTGTCCGTCGTCTTCGACAATCCAGAGCTGGCTCAGCACACCAACCACATCACCACAACCCTCCGTGATGTAGTCACGCCCACAGTCGTCGCCCACCTGGTCGAAGCGTTTCACCGAACCGAGATGCGTGAAGACGTTGGTCTAGCCCGGGTTCTGCCGTTCATCGCCGACGCCATCGTCGACCGCCTCGGCGACGAACCCGACCAGCGACTTCGCCGCACGATGATCGACATGCTCACCATCGTGGCGCGACGCGATGCTGAGCCGATCGTTCGCCACCTCGACGACCCGCGGTGGTACCTGGTTCGGAACCTGGTGCTGGTCGTGGGCCGATCCCGGAAACCGGAGCTGGCCGAGGTCCTCCGCCCCCTCGCCCACCACCCCGACCCCCGGGTTAGGCGTGAGACGCTGCGATCGATCCACGCCCTCGGTGGTGGAGAGGCAGACGTGTTGCTCGAGGGGCTGGGCGACCCGGACCAATCTGTGCGGGCAGTTGCCGCGACAATGATCCGATCGGCACCCTCCCCCGAGATGGTTCCGCTTCTCGCCGGGCTGATCGAGACCGGAATCTCGACGGAAGCGAAGTGCGACGTCATCGCCTTGCTGGGTTACCTGCCATCCTGGGATGCCCGCACACTTCTCGAAAAACTCGCTGCCAAGCGGATGTCGGCATCGCCAGCGACGCGGGCGTTGCGCACCGCTGCCCAGGCCGCCTTGGAGCACGCCCCATGACCGAGCCCGCAATCCGCTCGCTATTGGCGGCAATCCGCCGGGCGGCAGCCCATCATCGCATCTACGGGGCAGGGCACGAGCTGACCCAGGTCGCCTTCACCGACGTAGCGGCCGCAGCTGACAAGCTGATCGGAAACTCTGCCAAGACGATGATCACCCTGCTGGACCACACGCTCTATGTCGACCGAGCTCCGATGGCGGGGATCTCCTTGGAGTTCAACGGCATGATCGAAGACCTGCAACAAAGGGGAATCGAGTCGATCATCTTCGAGGCCCCGGTGCGACCCGCCGACTGCGGCGCGCTCGCAGCCTTTCTCGGTCGTGTGGGCGATCCTCCCACCGGCTCGGTCGTCC
Source organism: Acidimicrobiia bacterium (assembly GCA_035291545.1). Taxonomy (GTDB): domain Bacteria; phylum Actinomycetota; class Acidimicrobiia; order Spongiisociales; family UBA11373; genus UBA11373. The sequence continues at coordinate 6,009 of DATDRW010000101.1, read as the reverse complement.
TCAATGAGGACTCATGGGCACGCACAGATCTGGAAGACTCGCCTACCGAGGACCTCCGTCACGCCTACACAACTTCGCTGATCGCGCTGCGGTCATTGGGAGAAGCCGTCCAGTCGGGCAGCGGTCTCGAACTGTCGCATGCCACCTCGGCCGTGCGTTCTCTGTTGGAACAAGTGATGTCACAGCCGGAGGCCGCCTTTCTGCTGACCACCATCAAGAGCCACCACGAGTACACGTTCTACCACTCGGTCAACACCTCGATCCTCGCAATCGCCCTCGGCCGTTTCATAGGGCTCGACCAGGAGGACCAACTCGTCCTCGGCGTGGGCGCGCTGTTGCACGACATCGGCAAGATCGGTGTGTCGGCGTCGATCCTCCAGTACCCAGGTCGACTGCGCTCCGAAGACTGGGCCGAGATCAAGCTTCATCCACAGGTTGGAGCCGAGGCAATAATCGCGGCCTCCGAGCGAGGTATGGAGGCGGCTGCGGTCGTCGCCTTCGAGCACCACGCCGGCTTCGATGGAGCCGGCTATCCGACCATCCCCGTCGATCGCCACGCCGACCAAGGTCATACCACCGGCAAGTCGGGGGCCTCGCTCCACCTGTTCAGCAGGCTCGTGGCAGTGGCCGACACCTACGACGCCGTCACCACTCGCCGTGCCTACCGACGAGCCGAGAGTCCGAGCCGGGCCCTGCATCTGCTCCTCACGGGCGCCGGGCGTTCCCACGACCCCGACTTCGTCCAGGCGTTCATCGGCATGATGGGGGTCTATCCACCCGGCAGCCGGTTGCTTCTCGACGACGGACGGATCGCTGTGGCCATTCGCAGCACCGGCGAGTCGATGACCCGGCCCACCGCGGCAATCGTCGCCGACGCCCAGGGAAACGCTCTCGCCCACCCGGAGCTCGTCCAGATCGACCCGAAACGGATAGTCGATCAGATTTCCCCGCGCGATCAAAACATCGATGCGTCGCCTCTGATCGAGCAACTCGAGGCCGGGGCTTCCGCCGCCTGAGAGGCGTTTTCGACGCCGCCGCGAACTCTGATGAAGGGCTCCGGCGGGCTGGTCCCATCGGCGGCCATAACCGCGCCGGGCTCACCCGGCTGTTCTCGACTCGGCTGCCGTCAGGGTCTCCTCACGCCAACGCGTCGAACCCACCCGCCTCGATGAGCGCCGCGATCGCCTCGATGGCGGGCCCGGGCGGTCGGTCGTGCTCCAACGGGGGAACGATCCGGCGCACCGCGTCGTGCACCGCCCCGGTGCCGGCCCCGGGGCGGAGCGGCGCCCGGCGATCGACCCCCTCGGCGGCGCACAGCAGTTCCACGGCCACCACCCGGACCGTGTTGTCGAGCACCGGCCCGAGCTTGCGCCCGGCACCCCATCCCATCGAGACGTGATCCTCCTGGAGCCCCGAGGTGGGTATCGAATCCACCGACGCCGGATGGCACAGCACCCGGTTCTCGGCAACGAGGGCGGCGGCGGTGTACTGGGCGATCATGTAGCCCGAGTCGAGACCGGGACGCGTGGCGAGGAAGGGTGGCAGCCCGGCGGACCGCACTGGATCGAGGATGCGGTCGGTGCGCCGCTCGGAGATGGAGGCAATCTCGGACACCGCGATCGCGGTGAAGTCGAGGGCGAACGCCAGCGGCTCGCCGTGGAAGTTCCCCGCCGACACCACCTCCCCGCTCTCCGGGAACACGATCGGGTTGTCGACCACCGCGCCGAGTTCGCGGGCCGCCACCGCATCACAGAAGTCGAGCACGTCGGCGGCGGCGCCGTGGACCTGGGGGGCGCAGCGCAACGAGTAGGCGTCTTGCACCGCGTGGTCGAAGTCGTCGCGGTGACTGGCCACGATTCCGCTTCCGGCGAGTGCGCTGCGGATCCGCCGCGCCGACTCGATCTGACCGGGATGGGGGCGCAGGGCGTGGATCTCCGGGGCGAACGGACGCTCGCTGCCGAGCAGCGCCTCAATGCTCAGCGCTGCAGCCAGGTCGGCGATCCGGACGAGGCGGCGAGCCCGGTCGAGGCCGAGCACCAGCATGGCGAGCATCCCCTCGGTGCCGTTGAGCAGGCTGAGCCCTTCCTTCGGTTCCAGGACCAGGGAAATGAGGCCGGCCCGTCGCAGCGCCTCGTCCGCCGGCATCTCGACCCCGGCGACACGCACGGTGCCCTCCCCGATCACGGGCAGCGCCAGGTGGGCGAAGGGGGCGAGATCCCCCGATGCGCCGACGGAGCCCTGGGAGGGGACCACCGGCAGGATGTCGTGGCGGAGCAGATCGACAAGACACCGCACCACCTCTACCCGCACCCCCGAGTAGCCCTGGGCGAGGGTGCGCGCCCGCAGCAGGAGCATCGCCCGCACCAGATGATCGGGAAGGGCGGCTCCCACCCCGGCGGCGTGGGAGCGGAGCAGCGCCACCTGCATCGCCGCGGACATCTCCGGTTCGACCCGGGTGGAGGCGAGAGCGCCAAAACCGGTGGTCACTCCGTACACGGTCTCACCGCGGGACACCGCCCCGGCGACGATGCGGCGTGCCGGTTCCATGCGGGCGGCGACTCCGGGCCCGACTTCCACGGTGGCCTGGCCGCGGGCGACGGCGACGACGTCGGCGGCGGGGAGCGGATCTCCGGTGATCACGACCGTGCTCATGATGCCTCCCTTCCCGCCAGACCCGACACGAAGGCGAGGAAAGCGGTGGCAGCGTTCATCACCGTGAGCCCGTCGCGATCGCGCTCCGGATCGACCTCGACGAAGTCCACCGCCCGCACCGCCGGGTGCAGTCCGGCGGCGCGGCACGCCGCCGCCAATTGTCGCGGGGTCATCCCCCCGGGACGGGCGCCGGGACAGCCGGGAGCGAAGGCGAGGTCGAGGACGTCGACGTCCACGTCGACGTAGATCCACGCGCAGCGCCGGGCGAGATCGTTCAGGGCACTGGTCACCACCCATCCCGCCCCCACCTCGTCGACCGTAGTCATGGTCACGATCTCGATGCCGTGGTCGTCGCAGTAGGCGCGGTACTCCGCCGAGTTGGCGAACGAGTGGATGCCGACCTGGACCACCCGTCCGTCGGGGAGTCCGTCCTCGATCAGCCCGCGGATCGGACTGCCGTTGCTCGGGCCGGTGTCGGTGACCCTCACGTCGTGGTGGGCATCGAGGGTCAGGATTCCCACCGCATCGAGGTCACCCACGGCGAGCCCGTTCACCAACGGGCGGGTGACGGCATTGTCCCCCCCGAGGAACGCCTTCACCGGAGCCGGGTCGAGGGCGGCGGCGAGCGAACGCACCTCACCCGGCATGGTGTGCATGTCCAGTCCTTCGACCGGCCAGTCGCCGAGGTCGGCGACCTCCACGGTGCGCAGGTCGGTACCGGTCTCGCCATCGAACACCGAGAATCGGGCCAGCACCGCCCGCACCGCGGCGGGGCATCGCCACGCGTCGGAACTGCTGAGCGAGGCCGAAGACGAGGGCACCCCGGCCACGATCAAGTCTGGGCTCGCCGCCGCCGAGGCGAGCCAGGTGTCGGCGCGCGGCCAGAACGGATCGAAGATGGCCATGGCAAAGAGGCTACCCGCCGCCCGCCGCCCGCCGCCCGCCAAAACGCCCCACGGCGCGCCGACGCATTGGTTATCGCCGTCACGACGGCACAATCGGCTGCCACAACTCCGGAGGGAACGTGAGAGGGATTGGGCTCCTTGCCGCCGCCCTGCTGCGCGCGTGACCGGAGCCCCGATCCGCATCGGCGGGCGTTTCGTGATCTCCGCCGAGGAGCTGCGCTGGCGCTTCGACACCAGCGGCGGCCCCGGTGGCCAGCACGCCAACAAGGCGTCGACGCGGGTCGAGCTCTCCTGGGATCTCGCCGCCAGTACCGCCATTCCCGACGGATTGCGCAGGCACATGCTCGAGCGGCTCGGCCCGCGGGCGCCACAGGGTGTGGTCACCGTGATCGCGGGCGACACCCGATCGCAGTGGCGCAACCGGGCGCTCGCCCGCCGCCGCATGGAGGAGATCCTCACCAATGCGATCCGCGTCGATCCCGACCGCATCCCGACCCGGGTCCCTTCATCGGTTCGGCGGCGCCGGTTGGAGCGCAAGCGGCGACGCGCCGAGACGAAGCAGATGCGGAGGGAGCCGGAGCAGGAGGAGTAGGCAGGCCACCCCCCACGCGGCAACCGCGAGCCACGTGCCGGTGGTAGCGGGAGCGGGAAGCGGCTATCCAGCCGCTCGGTGATCCTCTCTCCGCAAGTGCACCCTGGCGTGGGCGATCGCCTCCTCGGACGTCCCGAACAGGTGCTCACGGTTGCGGCTGATCTTGTCGAGCACTCCGGTTCGCTCCAGTATCTCCCGCGGCTGCGGCTGGAGGCCCGACATGAGCACCAGGATGTGGCGTCGCTCCAGCGCCTCCGCCAGTCCCTCGAGGGCGGTGAGACCGGTGGCGTCCATCACCGGCACACGGCGCATGCGCAGGATCACCACCTTGATCCCCGGGGTCTCCTTGAGCACCTGGTCGAAGAACTGGGCGGCGGCGCCGAAGAAGACCGGCCCCTCGATGCGGAACGCAAGGATGTCCTCCCGCTCCAGTGCCGACTCCTGGCGCATCTCCGCAGCGGTGTCGTGGTGGCTGGGGGCCGAACCAGACAGCACCTCGGGATCGACGCTGAGCATCTGGCTCATCCGCACCACGAAGAGGAAGCCGGCGGCGATCATGCCCACTTCGACGGCGAGGATCAGGTCGAAGACGATCGTCACGCCCATCGTGAGCAGCAGGACGAACGCGTCGGAGCGGGTCGACCGGAGGATCGTGCGGGCGGCATGCGACTCGACCATGCGGACGGAGACGACCATGAGGATTCCGCCGAGGACCGCCAGCGGAATCTTCGCGGCGAGCGGAGCCAGGAAGAGGACGATGGCGAGAAGTACCACCCCGTGGAAGACGGAAGCGAGCCGGGTCTTCGCCCCGGAGCGGACGTTCACTGCGGTCCGGGCGAGGGCGCCCGTCGCCGGCATGCCGCCGAAGAATCCGACGGCGACGTTGGCCAGTCCCTGACCGAGGAGTTCTCGGTCCGGGTCGTGCCGTTCCTCGATCGTCTGGCCGTCGGCCACCACCGCGGAGAGGAGGCTCTCCAGTGCGGCGAGGATGGCAATGACCAGCGCCACGCGGGCGATGTCGACCACCCCACCCACCGAGAGCAGCGGCAAGCCGGGAGTGGGCACGCCCCGGGGAACCCCCGACACCCGGGTCACGCCGTCGAACCAGTCGAGCAGCGAGAGGCCGGTGCCGGCGAGGAGGGCCACCATGCTCGCCGGAATCGCTCGCACCCGGGGAACGCGGACCCAGAGCACCATGACCGCCGCGGTCGCGGCAGCGAGGACGACCGCCGGTGCCGCCGGTGACTCGAGGAACGCCCGCAGGGTCCGGGTGGCTGATACCAGGGTGGATTCGGCCGGTTTGCCGGCGACGCCGAGCACCAAGGGCAGCTGCTGGAGGAAGATGATCACCGCGATTCCGTTGGTGAAGCCGGTGACTACCGGCCAGGGCACGAATCCGACGTAGCGACCCACCCCGGCCGCAGCCATCGCCACCAGCAGCAATCCGGCCACGATCGCCACCAGGGGGAGCGCCTCGGGGCCGCGCTGGGTGACGATCGGGATGAGCACGACCGTCATTGCCCCGGTGGGGCCGCTCACCTGGAAGTTCGATCCGCCGAAGACAGCAGCAACGATGCCCGCCACGATCGCGGTCGTCACCCCCACCGCCGGCGGCACCGCGGTGGTGACGGCGAACCCGAGTGCCAGGGGCAGCGCCACCACCGCCACCGTGGCCCCGGATACGAGGTCCGCTCCGAGAAACTCAAAGCGATAGTCGGAGGAGCGAGGAAGGAGGCGGGTGACGTTCATGCGGGGAGAAATGTAGGTGTCCATCGTCCATCGTCCGTCGTCCGACGATTGCCTATGGACTATGGACCGCCCGGCCCATGGGGCCGGGCGGTCTCACCCTTCCGCCCCTCC
>DATDRW010000100.1:0-22805 GCA_035291545.1 Acidimicrobiia bacterium | reverse complement strand
CTCCGGCTGCGGCGCGGACACCATCGAGGAGCTCTACTGGTGTGAGCCCGGTTCCGTGTGGAACAACACGGGCGACACCGCCATCCTCGTCGACGAATCCGGGGCCTTTGTGTCGCGTTTCCGGTATCACGGGGACTGAGGTGCGACCCAACGACACCCTGGGGCGCCCGCTCCGCGATCTGCGGATCTCGGTCACCGACCGCTGCAACTTTCGCTGCACCTACTGCATGCCCAAGGAGGTCTTCGGCCGCGAATACGAGTTCCTGGCCAGGGACCTGCTCCTCACCTTCGAAGAGATCGCTCGCCTGACGCAGGTCGCGGCGAGGCTCGGCGTGTCCAAGGTCCGCCTCACCGGCGGCGAGCCGCTGCTGCGCAAGGGCCTGCCGGACCTCGTCTCCATGCTGGCGGCCGTCGAGGGCGTCACCGATCTCACCATCACCACCAACGGATCCCTGCTCGCCCGCGACGCCGCCGCCCTCGCCGCCGCCGGACTGCACCGGGCCACGGTGAGCCTCGACTCGCTCGACGATGCGACCTTCATGGCGATGAACGACGTCGGGTTCCCGGTGGCCCGGGTGCTCGAGGGTATCGACGCGGCCGCGGCCGCCGGGCTCGGGCCGATCAAGGTGAACGTCGTGGTCAAACGGGGCATCAACGACGGGGGCGTGGTCGACATGGCGGCGCACTTCAAGGGCAGCGGCCACATCGTGCGCTTCATCGAGTACATGGACGTCGGCCACAGCAACGGGTGGCGGCTCGACGACGTCGTGCCGGCCGCCGAGATCGTGGCGGCCGTCTCGCGGCGCTTCCCGCTCGAACCGATCGCCCCCAATTACCCCGGCGAGGTCGCCAACCGGTATCGGTACCGCGACGGCACCGGGGAGATCGGTGTGATCGCCTCGGTCACCCGCCCATTCTGCGGAGGATGCACCCGGGCTCGGTTGTCCGCCGAGGGGAAGCTGTACACCTGCCTGTTCGCCACCGGCGGACACGACCTGCGCGCCCTCCTGCGGGGAGGCGCCTCCGATGACGACCTCGACTCCGCCTTGCGGGCGGTGTGGACGGCCCGCACCGATCGGTACTCGGAGATTCGTTCCGAGGCGACCGCCGGATGGCAGAAGGTCGAGATGTCTTACATCGGGGGGTGACGCACCTAGCGGTGTCCATGGAGTACCGTGCCGCCGATGGACTCCCCCGAGCGGATCCGACTCGGCAAAATGACCAACCCCGTCCGGGGGATCCTCCACGGATCGGCCGCGTTGCTCTCGCTCGTGGGGGCGATTCTGCTGCTGACCCTCACCCCCGGCAGTACCGGCCGCCGGCTCTCCCTGCTCGCCTTCGGACTCAGCCTGGTGGCGTTGTTCACCACGAGCTCGCTGTACCACTCGATCCCGTGGCAGGGGGTGTGGAAGAGGCGGATGCAGAAACTCGACCACACCATGATCTACGTCCTGATCGCCGGAACCTTCACCCCGATCGCCGCCATCGTGCTCGACGGATGGATGCGGTGGGGAACCCTCGTGGTGCAGTGGGGCATCGTCGCCTTCGGCGCGATCCACAAGGCGCTCTCCCGGAATCCGAAGCACTGGGCATCGGTGGCGCTCGCCACCACCCAGGGTTGGCTGGCGTTGTTCCTGCTGTGGCCGCTCTCCCACCGCCTGCCGGGCGAGCCGCTGGTGCTCATGGGAATCGGGGGGGTGTGCTACACCATCGGGATGTTGTTCCTGGTCACGGGGCGACCCCGGTTGTGGCCCCGGGTGTTCTCCTACCACGAGGCGTTCCACGTCCTGGTGGTGGTCGCGGCCGCGGTGCACTTCGCCGCCATCGCCGGCTACGTCGCTCGCTACGGCATGTAGGGCCCCGACACGCAACGTCCCGGGCGGTTCCGCTCAGGTCCGCTCAGGCGGGGGACATCCCCATCCGGCGTTCGAAGACCTCGGCCTTGTGCATCACTGCCGCGGGGATCTCCATGACCTTCTGCTGCAGTTCCCGGGCGCGCGACGTCAGCCCGGTGAGGTTCTCGATCCCCCAATCACGGATCAGCGGCAGCAATACCCGGTCGTGGTGGATCCGGAGGTTGTAGACGCCGGCGCGGGCCATGTCGACGGCCCGTCTCACGAATCCCGGGATCGACGTGCCCGGCATGGCGAAGTTGGTGAACACCCGATGCATCGCTTCGAGCATGGTCTCCGGCTCCTGCTCGAGGAGTGCCGCAGCCACCCCCCGGTAGAAGAGGAAGTGGTGGTTCTCGTCGGCGGCGATTCGCGCCATGATCTCGTAGGCCACCGGGTCGTCGGCGAGTTTTCCGGCGTTGCGATGACTCACCCGGGTGGCGAGTTCCTGCGCCGAGGTGTAGACGAACAACGCGGCGAGGTCGGATCGACCCGTGTGATGCCCGGCCTCCATCGTGCGCAGGCGGTCGTCCTCGAGTGCACGCGGATCGCAGTTGCGCGAGGTGAGTAGGTATGAGCGCAGCGCGATCGAATGCTGGCCCTCCTCGGCCGTCCACAGGTGGGTCCACCGCTCCAGCGCAGATTCCTCCGGCATGTGCGAGGCGATCTCGGCGTGGTAGTAGGGCAGGTTGTCCTCGGTGAGCAGGTTGAGCACCAGCGAGGTGCGCACCTCCGGCGAGAGGCTCGCCTGCGACTCGTCCCAGGGCTCATCGCGGTAGCTGCGGCCCTGTTCCCACGGAACGAATTCGTGGGCGTACCAGTGCTGGCGACGCTCCCGGTGCTCCGCCATCAGGCGCTCGACGACGGGTTCGACGGCGACGACGAACTCGAGGTCTTGCTCCCTGGACACCGGATCCCCCTCGTGTGAAGGCCGGGAGAAGTCCCGGCCTTGCCACCATAGCCGGTGGGGATCGTGGAGATGTCCCAATGGTGACAGTGCCGCGATCGCCACCTGGACCGAGTTTGCCGCGGCGTGTGGAAGGGGAGCTGAGCGATCAGCGTCGACGGACGCCGCCGTCGTCGACACACCTTGCTGTGGGAGTGCTAGATTCGCGTCTCGGTCAGGGGGTGGCATTGCGAGTGCGCATGGCGGCAATCGCGGCGGCGCTGATCCTCGCGGCATGCGCCGATGACACCACGAGATCTACACCGGGCACGACCACCGGAAGCGGCGCCGACACCACGACCTCGACCAGCGCCCCTGCCACGACGACCACCACCATCCCACCGGCCGTCTCGATACCGGCACCGCTCCCCTTGCAGGTGTTCGCCTTCGACGGCACCCCCGCGCCGGAGTCGGGTTTCACCATGACCCTGTTCGTCGGGAGCCCGTTCCGGGTCGCCATCGGCGCTGCCCGCGGCTTTCCCGAAGGCTGCGTCGGTCTGAGCGTGTTTGCCACGGACCACATCAGTACCTACTTCGACGGCTACGTTCCGACGACAGCCGGTGGGTGCGATGCAATGACGGGCACCGTGCCGATCGATGAGCAGTTCGTGATCGCACGCACCGATCGGTCGATCGTCGTCCAGCTCGGCGATCCTCCACCGATGCCCTTCTTCCCTGCCTTCCAGGTGATGCAGACCGACGGCGGGGGCTGGTATTCCCTGAATCTCGAGCAGCCGATCGACCCCGCAGACATCCCCGTCATCACCGCGGGGTACTTCACCCACTTCGGTGGCGATCTCTTCATGGTCCCCGAGTGGGAACCCGTGGTCACGCCGACACCCACCGGGGGATCGTGCGTTCCGGACGACCACACGCTGTGCCTCGGCGGGGGGAGATTCCAGGTGGGGGCGGACTGGACCAGCAGCGACGGCAGTGGCCGCGGGACGGTCCTCGGGGAGGGCGGCGACGAAGACGGAGCGTTCTGGTTCTTCACCCCCGACAATTGGGAGATGGTGGTCAAGGTGATCGATAGCTGTCCGCTCAACAACCGCTTTTGGGTGTTCGCGGGGGGGCTCACCGACATCGAGGTCACGATCACCGTGACCGACACCAAGGCGGGACCCGCGGCGACGCGGGTCTACACCCCGGGCCCTACCTTCCCGCCGATCACCGACACCTCGGCCTTTGCCACCTGCCCCTAGAGCAGCCGCTCCACCGTCTGCAGAAGCCCTTGAGCCCGCCTTCCCGGCTTCCTGGAACGCGCGCAGATAGGCGGGGTACATATCAGGTCCGGCGCATCCGTGCGCCGAAACATGCTGACCCGGACGCCTATCTGCGCGCGTTCGCAGCCTCGTCGATCCAATCAAGGCACTCGCGCTGGTGCGATACCGGGAGCCCGTCCCACACTCGCCGCGCCACCGGGACCATGGTGAGCGCCCGCAGCGGATCGTCCGGGCTCAGGACGCCACCCACCGCTCCGCTACCGACTTCATCTCCATGAACAGCCGGAGGTAGTCGGGCCCGCCCGCCTTGGAATTCGTCCCCGACATGTTGAATCCGCCGAAGGGCTGCACACCGACGACGGCCCCGGTGATCTTCCGGTTGACGTACAGATTGCCGACGTGGAACTCGCGGCGGGCACGTTCGATGCGGCTGCGGTCGCGCGAGTAGACACCGCCGGTGAGCCCGAATTCGGTGCCGTTGGCAATCTCGAGGGCGTGATCGAAATCGCGCGCCCGGATCACCGACAGCACCGGCCCGAAGATCTCGTGCTGGGCTAGACGAGCGCCGGGATCGATGTCGGCGAACACCGTCGGCTGGATGTACCACCCGCCGTCGAGGTCGACGGCCGATCCCCCGCCCACCACCTTGGCCTCGCCCCGCCCCTTCTTGATCTCCTCGAGGATCGCGGTGTGCTGGGCGACCGAGATCACCGGGCCGAGCGGGTGGTTCTCCTCGGGGGAACCGATCCGCAGCGACCCCGCTCCCTCCACCACGCGGTCCAGGACCTCATCGTGGATCTCGGAGACCAGGATCAGCCGCGATGCCGCCGAGCACTTCTGCCCCTGGAAGCCGAAGGCCGATCGCACGGCATCGGCTGCCGCCGCCTTCAGGTCGGCGGTCTCGTCGACGATCATGGCGTCCTTGCCGCCCATCTCCATAAAGGCCCGCTTGAGCCACTTCTGACCCGGGACGACCTTGGCCGATCGTTCCGCGATCCGCAGGCCGACGTCCTTGGAACCGGTGAAGTTGATGAACCGTGTCATCGGGTGGTCGACGAGGTAGTCGCCGATCCGGCCGCCCGGGCCGGGGACGTAGTTGATCACCCCGGGGGGCATGCCCGCCTCGGCGACCATCTCCATCCAACGCGCCCCGATGATCGGCGTGTTCGACGCGGGTTTGACGACGATCGTGTTGCCGGCGAGCACCGGCCCCATCGTCATGCCGATGAGGATCGCCCCCGGGAAGTTCCACGGCGGGATCGCCACCCCGGCCCCGATCGGGATGAGGTGCGACTCGTTCTCCTCGCCGGAGACCTGCACGACCTCGAGGGGCTCGGCGAGACGCACCGCTTGGCGGGCGTAGTACTCCACGAAGTCGATCGCCTCGGCGACGTCCGCCTCGGCCTCCAACCAGTTCTTGCCCGCCTCGAGGGTCTCGATCGCAGCGAGTTCGTACTTGTTGCGGCGCATGATGGCGGCGAGCTTCACGCCGATCCGGGCCCGCTCTCCGGCGGATCGCGCCGCCCAACCCGGGAAGGCGGCCCACGCCGCTCGCAGCGCACGCTCCGCCTCCTCGACGCCGCCCGCGGCGATGACGCCCACGACCTCGGCGGGGCGTGCCGGGTTGACGCTGGTGATCGTGGCTCCGGTCTCCAGCCATTCTCCGTCGATGACCAGACCGTACGAGACGCCGAAACGGGCCCGGACCCCGGCGAGGGCGAGCTCGTACGCGGCCTTCTTCGCGGGGTCGGTGAAATCGGAGTACGGCTCGGGGAAGTACGGCTGGAACATCGACACTCCTCGGGTGCGGGCGGGGCAAGTATCGCGCTCCTCCGCCGGGGGCGTCACCCGATCGGCCTCGACTCCTCGAGGTCGTGGCGCGGCGGCGCGGGATGCTCCGCCGGGCATCTTGTCACGGCATCGACGCTCCGGCGGTGAGATCCGCCGCCGACCAGTGGCGCGGAGCGTCGTCGACACCCTCGAGCACCAGGCGGGCGACCACCAGAAAGACGATGAGAGCGCCGAGCGCGACCTCGCGGGGCAGCCCGGCCACGGTCACGATCACCCCCCAAACCAGTGGCCCGAGGAAGGTGGCGAACCGCCCGACGGTGGCGTACAGACCGTAGAACTCGCCGAGGTATCGAGGGGGAGAGATGCGCTGCATGTACACGCGGTCGGCGGCCCAGGTGGCGCCGAGGGCGAGACCGCCGAGACCCCCGAGCGGCCAGGCCAGCGCCTTGGCCCCGGTGGCGCCGGCGATCACCCCGATGGTCATGGCCACCATCCATAGGTAGAGCACGGCGTGCAGCAGACGGCGGGGCCCGTAGCGATCGACGTACCGCCCCCCGACGAAGCCGCCGAAGATCGCCGCGGTGATCGCCGCGGTGAGGAGGAGCTGGAGGTCGCTCGAGGTGAAGCCGAGCTCCTCCTTGGCGTAGATGGTGAGGTACCCGCCGATGAGCGTGTTGACCGCATCCGTGTAGAGGAACCTGCCGACGAGGAAACGGGCGACGCCGGGATAGGTACGCGCCTTGCGCCACGAGCCCGCCAAACGGCGAATGCTCGACCGCAGCGTCGGGGCCGGGCCCGGCTCGGGTGTCCGGGGACGCTCCCGCACCCAGAGGAATGTCGGGATGGCGAAGAGGAGGAACAGGACCGCGATCACCCGGAACACTGCGGCATGCCCCTGCTCGTCGAGGAGCAGCGCACCGACGGCAACAGCGACGAACGAGCCGAGGTAGCCCACGGCGATCCCGATCCCCGAGACCAGGCCGACGTTCTCGGGCGTGGACACGTCGGGGAGCATGGCGTCGTAGACGATCGAGCCCAGGTTGAACCCCACCAGCGCTATTGCGAAGAGGGCGAGCGACCCCACCACCCCGATGGAGGCGAGGAAGAACGTCGGAACGATCGCCACCACCGTCATCGGCACCAGGTAACGCACCCGGGTGCCGCGATGGTCGCTTCGTGCCCCGATCCAGGGTCCGAGGAAGATCACCACCACCATGGCGACGTCGACCGCAACGGTGAGTGCGAGATCGGCGGTATCGCGTCCCCTCAGCCACCCCGGGAGCTCACCCCGGTGATCGGTGAGCCACTCGGCGAAATACAGCGACCCGACGCCCAGGGCGAAGATCGTGTTGGCGAGGTCGTAGATCGCCCACGAGGTGACGCTGAGACGGGTCGGGTGCCAGGTGGACTCCACCGGCCGCAAGGTACCAGCCGGGTTCCCGGCGCTGCGATCGGTGGTGGCGTCAGGCGGCGGCGGGAAGCGCCGGACCGCAAAGCCCGCAATCCGGCTCGGGGCAGCGCTCGACGCTCTCGGCGTCGAGCGCTGCCAGGGCCTCCCTCGCAGCCGTCAGGTCATCCGTCGGGCGCTGCTCGGGGATTCGGTTCGTCTTCATGCTCCTGAACGTACGACGCGGGTGTGACACGTTTCGTTCGTTCAGAGTTGCAGGCGTATCACCTGAGGCTGGCAGCGTCGCCCAGCCCGGACCTGATCCTCACAGTCACCCGAGGGTGGGCCTTCCGTTTCTCCCCCTCGGCAGGGAGGAGTACCCGAGGGGGGCAGTCGGCGGCGACACGACGCGTCGAACCTGACGGGTTGCCCCCTCCGGCCCTTCGTGCCACCTCCCCTCCCCGAGCGTGCGGGAACCCGAGGGGGGCGCCCGACCGGCCCGCTCGGAGGGTCTGGGAAACCTGGAGGCCTACCGGCTTGCGTATACCTCGGCGTACTCCCAGGCAGGAGCACCGTCTTCGACGTACACGTACTGTTCGAACGGCCACGTGTCCCCCGTCCCATAAACCGATTTGGTTGCGGCAAAGAGCGGAGATCCGCCCTCGTTGAAGAAGACCAGGGTCAGCGTCGCGTATTCGTTGTATTCGGTGAAGGTCGTGTGGATTTCGCCCGTGACGTACACCTCCCCGAGGGGACAGCAATCGACTTGCAGGCCCGTGATGGTGGGGCGTTCCGCCTCTGTGAACTCAGCCGCGTCGAAGTTGACCGCGATATCTGCCGGCTCGGCCCTGGGTTCACGAAGCGTGACGCCGAGGTAGTTGGTGCCGGGGTAGAAGATCAGATCGTCGACGTTGTCGGTGTCGAGCACTGCCCCCGAGTCGATCCGGTACTCGATCCGTACGGGGTTCACAACGATGGGACCCGATGCGGTGCTCTCGATGATGATTACGCCGGCCCAGGTGAATTCACCCATATGGCCGGCGAAGCCCTCGACGGAGAGTGAATCAGCCGCGAGAGGCTCAGTGGTTGTCGTCGTCGGGGGGAGCGTGGTCGTCGTCGGGGGGAGCGTGGTCGTCGTAGTCGCGATGGTTGTGGCTGGTGGCTGGGTGGTCACTACCTGCTCGGACGTGGTCGATGCGCTGTTCCCAACGGTCGAACTCGCTCGGTCCCCCTGGACACTCTGGCCACCCCCGCATCCCTGCGCTGCGACGAGAGCAGCAACCAGGGCCAACATCGTTCGTCTCAACAGTCCTCCCCCAGCCGTGAGCGTGGACCCTACACAACGGGGCGGCGACCGTAAGAGGCTGAGACGATGCCTCTGCCCGTTGGGGAAAACCCGAGAGGTCATCCTCTACTTGAGTATGCAACGAAACTCGCCACGGTGCCCGGGCCTGTGCGGGGTCTCTTCCGATGTGGGGGATGGGTGCGGGGTGGTCTTCGGGGGCGACGGTTCCGAGGTGGCGTAGGGGTCCCCGCCCGTTCTGACAGATGGGGGGCTGCCGCGGGACCGTCGTTGGGACGGTTCTCACACACTCCCCTCCCCCAGCGGGCTCTCACCGGAGGAGATCCAACACCTCGGCATCGCTCACCTGGTCGAAATCCCCGTAGAACTCCCCCACCGCCCCAAACCACCGGGGCTGCAGCGGGCACACCATCTCGTCCACTCCGACGGTGAGGGCGGCGATGGTCTCCGGAGGCCCCACCGGCAGGGCGCACACCAGATGGGAGGGCCCGCCCCGGGCGACGTGGGCGAGGGCGGCCCGCAGGGTCGCTCCGGTGGCGACCCCGTCGTCGGTGACCACCACGGTTCGCCCGTCGACCGGCGTCACGGGACCGAACACCTCCTGGCGACGCCGCACCTCGGCGACGGCTGCGGCGACGATCCGCTCACGGGTGGCGTCGTCGATCTGGAGGCGCTCGATCAGCCCGGCGTCGAGCAACGGGATGCCATCCGGGGTGACGGCTCCGACTGCCAGCTCCGGGTTCTGCGGAGCACGCACCTTTACCGCGGTGAGCACTCCGAGATCGCCGCCGATCGCGGTGGCGATCTCGGCCGCGACCACCACTCCGCCCCGGGGGATGCCGAGCACCAGCGGGTCTCGCCCGACGAGGTGCTCGAGCAGGCCGGCGAGGACCAGCCCGGCCTCCCTGCGGTGGCGATACCCGGCCACGGGACCAGAGTACCGGCGGCGCGTTCACCACCCGCCGGTACCCTCGCCACCGTGCGACGCCTGCTCCTGGTGGCCAATCCCGCCGCCTCCGGCTTCACCGCGATGCTCCACCGTTCGGTGGTGGGCATCCTGCGACCACGATTCGACGTGACCCCGATTTGGCCCGATGGACCCTGGGAGGCCGAGGCCGCCGCCGCCGCCGCCGCCGCCGACGGCGTCGATGTGATCGCGGCCATGGGCGGCGACGGCATCGTGCATCGCGTCGCCAACGGCATCGCCGGGACCGGAGCATCCCTCGCGGTGATCCCGGCCGGAACCAGCAACGTGTTTGCCCGCCTCACCGGCTATCCCCGGCGGGGAGTTGCGGCCGCCGAGGTGATCGCCGCGTCCCGCACGGTGCGGATGCTCCCCACGGCGCGGATCGACGCGGTTGGCCCCAACGGTCCGATCGGCCGCATCGCCATCTTCGCCACCGGGGTCGGGTACGACGCGGACGTGATCCTCGAGTCCGAGCGGCGCCCCCTGCGCAAGGTGGGGGCGGGCACCCTCCATTACGGCCGGAGCGCCCTGCGGGTGGCGATCGGCACCTACCGGCGCCGCCGTCCGGACCTCACCGTGACCGTCGATGGATCGACACAGCGGGCGGTGACGGCGATCGCCCAGGTCCACGACCGGTTCACTTTCTTGGGACGACGCGCCCTGACCCTGTCACCGGAGGGAGGACCGGCGGCGATTGTGGTGCGACGGGCGACACCGCTGCGGCTGGTGCGCGTCGTCGTCGCCGCCGTCCGTCACCGCGACCCGGGCACCGTGCCGGGGGTGAGAGTGTGGCATCCCTTCTCGAGCCTCACCGTGACCGCCGACGGCGTCGTCGGTTTCGAGGCCGACGGCGAATACTTCGGCGAGGTCACCTCCCTGACGCTGGCGATCGCACCCGGCTCGCTGCGCCTGCTCGCCCCTCGGGCCTCCTAATCGGAGATCCCGATGCCGAGGCGCGCCTCGGCCATCGACGCGTCGACGGCGAGGCCGGCGACGACTGCGGACAGCGAGGCGCGTTCCCAGAGCAGCTTGCGCAGCGGCGCGCCGATCCGCCCCTGGAGCTCGCCATCGAGCACGACGGCGGCACGGGAACGCCGGTCGGCCTCCGCCGCATGCCTCCCCGCGATCCGGGGCACCGCTCCTTCCATCGCAACCACCGCGGCCCGGACCTCCGCCTCGACCCGATCCGGGTTGAACACCTGCCGGGTGCGCAGCCCGAACGCGCCCCCGGCGGCAGCCGAGATCGCCCCGACCATGTGCTCGACGGAACGCAGAGCCTCCTCGAGACCGCCCACCGTGGGGCCCTCGGCAGACAGTGACGCCACCACCGCGACGCGGACCCGATCCCACCGCTCTTCGAAGTCCAGGGAACCGCCCGTCCCCACCCCCGTCACCGCGGCCACCTTCCGGGCGGCGGCACGGGCCTCCTCGACCACCCTGCCGAGGTGGACCTTCTTTTCGTCGAGGCGCGAGGTGAGGTGGGCGAACAGTGCGTCGATGCCGAGACGGGGTCCGATCGGAGGGTCGGCCGCCGCCTCGAACACGACGGGCCGCCGGATCCCGTCCGCCTGGAGCACCTCGATCAGGTGGTCGCGCATGATCCCGCGCTCGTCGGTGGGGACCCGGTCGATCTGATTGAGGACGAAAACCATGCGTTCGGCCGCGGGGGCGAGAGGGACGATGAAGTCGCGGTGGAGCGATCCCTCGGCGTACTTGAGGGGATCGAGCACCCACACCCCGACGTCGACCACCGGGAGCACCGACTCGACCCGACGGCGGTGCCCCGCCTCGACGCTGTCGACGTCGGTCATGTCCAGGATCGCCATTCCGGGCACGCGGCTCTGCACGACCCGGCGGGTGATCTCGAGGTCGTCGAGGAGCGTGGCGAGGGCGGGTTCGGCACCCGACGGGATCCAGGCGAGCGGCTCGGTGGTGTGGGGACGCACCGGGCTCGTCGAGGCGACGTGCTCACCTGCAAGGGCATTGAGGAGGCTCGACTTGCCGACGCCGGTGCCTCCGAGCAGGGCGGTGACCAGTGTCGCTCCGAGATGACCGGCGCGGTCGCGGGCGCTCCGGGCGGCGCGGCGCGCAGCCTCGAGGTCGTCGGGATGCAGGTGACCGTCGGCGAGACCGACCACGAGGTCGAGCCCATCGACGATGTCGACGGCATCGGTCACGGCCGCTCCTCCACGTTCAGCTCGGCGAGGATGCCCCACGGCGTCCCCGGGCCCAATCCCGCCGTGAACCGCACCGCATCGGCGGCCACGATCCCGGCGAGTTCCTCGTCGAGCCGCTCGGCGGCCGCGGCGACGAGTCCGGGATGGCGTTCCAGCATGCGGCGCTCCTTGCGGCGGGGGCTGTGCCCGGGATCGAGCACGGATGCCCGGGTCGCCCCCACCAGTCGCTCCGCCCGGCGGCCGCGAACGGTCCTCCCCCCGAGCTCGGCGGCGAGCCGGGGGATGTCGGACTGCCACCACTCGATCCGCTCCCGCGCCGCCGCGGGTGTCTCGCTTCCGTGGGTGAACAAACCCCGGCCGAGCCCGGCCCCGAGCAGCTCCCACCGGTCGGCGGAGCGCACCGCAGCGCGACCCGCCCGCCGTGCCGCCGCCGAGCCGAGCGCCGCCGCCAGTGCCCCGGGATCGTCCTTCACCTCGGCGAAGACCCCGGAACGGACGGCAGCCACCACTCGATCGGCGGCTTCGGCGTAGGACAGCTTCACCGGATCCGTGAGCTCGATCCGACGGGCCTCGGCCGTGATGAGGGCACCCCGCAACACGGCGAGGGCATCGGCAACACGCCGCGTCGACCCGGCGACCGCGGCGTCGATGACGCGCCGCCGCTCGTGCGGGTCGGCAAGCCGCTCCACTTCCTTGCGCAGCCCGGTCACCCCGTCGGTGGAGAGCCCCTCGCGGTCGGACGACACCACGCCCTCTGCAATGGCGATCACCGACCCTGGTTCGGGTCGCTCGATGAGCCCGCTACGAGCGAGTTTGCCGACGAAGTCGGAGATCAGCACCCGCTGCAATTCCGGGGTCGCCGGAAGTCGGTTGAGCACGAACACCGTCGTCAGACCGCGCCGCGCGGCCCGCGCCGCCAGGTCGAAACCGGCGGCATCGGCATACCGATGAGCCCCCGCCACGAGGATGCATGCGTCGGCGACGTCGAGGATTTGCGCGCACACGGGTTCCCCGGAGTCGTCGACGATGTCGGGAGGAGGGGTGTCGACGAGGACGACGCCATCGGGAGGCGGACGCAGTGTGTCCACCATCCGGCCGGGAAGCCGGCGCCGGATGGCATCGAGGCTGGCGGGCAGGGAGGCGTGGCCCCACGCCACCGGTTCGAGGGTGGTGGGTCTGCGGGCCCCCGTCTCGGTGAGCCTTCGCCGGGCGATCGAGTTGAACAGCGTCGACTTGCCTGCACCAGAGACCCCGACCACGGCGATCACGAGGTCGTCGTCGGGGTGGGCCACACGGGGCGCGAGATACTCCCCGACCAGCCGGCGGGTGGCGTTTCGGAGATCCACCGCAGCGGTTCCGGCCAGGGTGAGGTCGATCCGCTCCAAGGCGGTTGCGACCGCAGCGAGTCGTTCCGGCGACGGTGCGTGGTCGGGCATGGGGTGATTGTGGCACGACGGAGGCGTGGGGCGAAGCGAGCCCGGCGCCCGTTTCCGTCACACCACCGCCGTACCTTGTCCTCATGACCACGGCACTGCACAGCATCGAGAAGGCCGGACCCGCCGAGATGAGCGCCATCCGGCTCGACGGAGACCGGGTGACGATCGACGGCCTCACCGTGGACGATCCCGATCTCGCCGCCCTGCTCACTCCCTGCAGTCCCGGATCCCGGGACGACCTGGTACGGCGGGTCCTTGCGGTCGGGGCACGCGGCCTCGCAACGATGGGCATCGGCCTCGACGTGGCCGCCGTTGACGAGCGCATGCGCCAGACCCTGGGATGGCTCACCGACGACGCGGAACGCCGCCTCACCATCGTGCTCGAGCAGGGAACGGCGGAGATGCTCGCCCAGTTCGACCCCGAGCAGCGCTCCTCCGTGCTCAACCGCATGCTCGGCGAGTTCATCGCCTGGCGCGATGGGTTCCTCGGCCGGATCGACCCCGCGGCCGAGGGGAGCCACACCACCGAGTTCCTCACCCGCCTTGCGGCCGTAGTCGGGCCCGAGGGATCGCTCGAGCGGCGCATCGCCGAGGCGCTCGACCCCAATGCCGACGGCTCGGCCCTCGCCACGCTGGTGGCGTCGATCGACGAGCGATTCGGCGAGTTGCGCGACCTCATCTTGCGCGAGCAAGGAGTCGCCGCGGGTCGAGCCGCCGAGGCGATACGCGGTACGGCGCAGGGTGTCGACTTCGAGGACGAGCTCGAAGTCATCCTCCGCCGCTGGGCCGGCTCGGCGGGGGGATGTGTCGTGGAGCGGGTCGGCCGCACCCCCGGCGAGCTCGGTGCCCAAGCCGCGGTGGGTGACTTCGTCGTCATCCTCCCCGACGGGTACCGCATCGTCGTCGAGGCGAAGAACCAGGCGACGATCACCCTGGGCGGCAAAGAAGGCATCCTCGCCGAACTCGACCGGGCGATGGCCAATCGCCGCGCCGATGCCGCGGTCTGCGTGTCGCGCCGCGACGCCTTTCCCGCCGAGGTTGCCCGCTTTGGGGTCTACGGCGCCCGAGTGCTGGCCGTCGACGAGGGCGACGGGCTCCTCACGGCGGTGGCGCTGCAGTGGGCCCGAGCCCGTGCCGGCGCCGAGGCCTCGGGACGAAGCCACCGGATGGACGTGGCGGTGGTCGCGGACCGCATCGCCACCATCCGCCGTCTCGCCGACCATCTCAGGAGCGCCCGGGCGGGCCTGACCGACATCCGCAAAGGCGTCGACACCCTCTCCGAACGGCTCGGCGACCTCCGCACCGAGATCCTCGCCCAGGTCGCCGATGTCGAGCACGAGCTCGCCACCGCCGACCCGGTGCGCTGACGGAAAGCCACGGTTCTCGGGGGGTGTGACCGTAATCTGACGGGCAATCACCCATGGACTCGATCATCCACCCCATCGAAGAGCGAAACTGCCGGTGATCCCCGGAGCCGTAGGCGCCGCCGAGTCCGCCGCCACCGAGAAACTCGTCGCGGTCACGCGGTTGCGCGATCCCGCCCTGGCCGATCATGGGATGCGGACGGCCCACATTGCCGCGGCGGTCGCCTCCGAGCTCGGTCTCACCCCGGAAGAGGCCGATCGGGTGTACCTCGGCGCGCTGCTCCACGACATCGGCAAGCTCGGCATCCCCGAGGCCGTTCTGTGGAAACCGACCGGGCTCGACACCACGGAGTGGCGAGAGGTTCGCAACCACCCCGAGGAGGGCCATCGCCTCGTGGCCGACATCGTCGCCCGGGAGGTGGCGGCCTGCGTGCTGTACCACCACGAACGCGTCGATGCCGAGGGCTACCCGTTCGGCGTCGGATTGCGCACCCTTCCGATCGCAGTGCGGATCGTCCAGGTCGCCGACGCCTACGACGCCATGACCTCGGACCGACCGTATGAGGGGCCGCTTCCGGTGGCCACGGCCCTGGCCGAACTGCGGCGCTGCGCCGGCACCCAGTTCGATGCAGAGGTCGTTGCCGCCCTCGGACGGCTCCTCGCCGCCGGAGCCGCCGACCGGGCGGTGGTGCTGCCCTCGGCGGCCGACCCGCTGCCCGCCGACCCATTCGCGGTTTCGATCGGCATCGCCGGCTGAACCCGTATCAGGCGTCGAATACGAACCGCGCCGCCTGCCCCTCGGAGCACTCGTCGAGGAGCGGGCACCAGCGGCACCACGGGCCGGCGACCCGCTCGAATGACCCCCCTTCCGTCCAGGTGGTGCGGAGTTCCGTGACCACCCTCGCCACCCGGAGGGCGGTCGCCTGAACCCCGGCTGCGGTGGGCACCTCGTCGGTGCGCTCGCCCGATCCCACCGACACCGCCTCTACCCGACCAGGGATTTCGCCCCGTTCCATCGCCCACAGCAGCGAGTAGAACGCCAGCTGCGGCCCCGGATCGCCGAGACCGGCCGTCTTCCAGTCAACGAGGCGGGTACCGGCCGCTCCGTCGTCGAATACGGCGTCGATCGAGCCGCGGAGCACGACGCCCGCGGCAGGCTCGACCTCGAGCATGACCTCGGCGCCGACGAAGCCCTGCATCCCCATCTGCTTGAAGCGCTCGTACAGCCCGCCGACCTCCTCGATGACCCCGGTGAGTTGGCTCGGCTTCAACCCGAGTGAGGACAGCTTCATGTTCATCCCCCCACCGATCTCCTCACGGCATGCCGCGGTGAAGCCCTCATCGTCGATGGGTCCGCCGGTCAGGTGACGGGCGAACACCCGATGGGCGAGACCTCCGATGAAAGAAGCCCGTGATTCGGGTCCGTACACGCCGCGCAGACGGCCGGCCGCCTGTTCCGGGCAACGCTCGTATACGACGAAGGTGGTGGCGGATACGACGACATCGTCTCCGGGCGGCACCTCGGGGAACTCGACCGGGCCAAACCTCGTCATGCGCGTGATGGTATCGGCGGACGAGATCGCGAAACCGACAGTGACCTCCCCGGCGGTACACTCCGGCCCCCTCTTCCCCGGATTCTCCATGCCACGAGCGGTCCGAATCTCGATCATCGTCGCCGCCGTCCCCATCGTGCTCTGGGGATGGATCGGCGTCATCTTCGCCATGGACCGCGCAACCGACGACGATGAAGTGCTGGCACGAGTCGCGATCGGCGACGTTCAGCTGGCCGGGCTCGGCCGCGCCGAAGCGGTGGCCGCAATGAAGTCGGTGGAGGCTGCCCTGGGCGCCGAGGCGATCCTCGTCACCATCGAAGACACCGAATTCACCCTGCTGCCGTCGGACATCGGCTTCGACCTCGATGAGGAGACGCTGGTCGACGAAGCCATGAGTCAGGGACGCGGCGGAGGCTTCCTCTCCGAGATGAAATGGTGGTTGGGGCATCTCACCGGGGGGGCATCGCGGGAGCTGCAACTGCAGGGCACCTACAACCGCGATGCGCTCCTCGGCCTGCTCCAACTGTGGGAGTCGCAGGCGATCGGCGATCCCCCGCTGGAGGGCGGGATCACGATCCAGGGCTCTGAAGTGATACCGATCTACCCGAAGGCGGGCACCGGTCTCGACTTCGAAGCCACCGCCGACCTCATCGAGGCCGAAGTGCTCGGCGACCGTGAACCGGTGACCGCGGTCACCGAGTTCCGGACACCGGCGATGATTCCCGCCGACATCGACCTCGCGGTGACCCGGGCGGAGGGACTCATCGACGAGCAACTCACCCTCGCCAGGATCCTGCCGCAGATCACACTGACGATTCCACCCGAGGTGCTCCTGCAGTCGATCGCCAGCCGCGTCGTCACCCGTGACGACGGCAGGCCCGACGTCGAGCTGTTCTTCCAGATCGGGCCGCTGGTGCAGTACCTCAATCCGATCCGCGACGTGGTGGAGACCGCTCCCATCAACGCCCGGGTGGTCATCCGCCCCGACGACGTGCCGATCGTGCTCTCCGGCTCCAACGGAGTTCGGGTGGACGATGGACTGCTGCCGGAGGCTGTGATGAAAGCCGCCAGATCGGTGACGCGGACTGCACCGCTCCCCGTTCGCGAGGGCGCCCCGCCAGAGTTCACCACCGCGGACGCCGAAGACCTCGGCATCCGCCAACTCCTCTACACCGCCACCACCTTCTACTCGTGCTGCGGCGACTTCAAGAATCAGAACCGCATCAACAACATCCACCGGATGGCCGACGAGGTCGACGGGGCCATCGTGCTTCCCGGTGAGGTCTTTTCCCTCAACGATTACGTCGGACAGCGCACCATCGAGGACGGCTACAGGCCGGCAGGGGCGGTCGTCGGCCAGATCGTGTACTGCTGCGACCACCCGGCCAACATCGGAGGCGGTGTGAGCCAGTTCACCACGACGCTCTACAACGCAATCTGGTGGGCGGGCCTCGAAGACGTGCAACACACCCCGCACACACTCCACTTCACCCGCTACCCGATGGTGCGGGAGGCGACGCTCGGCTGGCCGACGCCCGACCTGAAGTTCCGCAACGACAGCGCCAATGCGATCTACATCAAGACCGAGTACACCGATACCTCGATCACCGTGAAGATCTTCGGAGACACCGGGGGCATCACGGTCGAGGGCATCACCTCGGAGCGGCGCAACTTCTCGGATCCGACCGAGTACTTCGAGCCCGACCCGACGATCAATCCCGGCGAGCAGGAACTGCGCGACGACGGCTCGCAAGGATTCACCGCAGACGTCACACGGATCATCACCTACCTCGACGGAACCACGAAGACCCAGAAATGGACGTGGGTCTACGACCCATTTCCGATCGTCATCGCCATCCACCCGTGCGAGCTCCCCGAGGATCACCCGCAGTACGACCCGGAGCCGTGCCCGGTGCAGGTGCCCGCGAATCTCGGCGGCATGACCGCAGCCCAAGCGGAGGCGGCGATAGAAGCGCTCGGCCTCGTCTACGCCGAGGGTGAGCCCTTCGTCGTCAACGAGGCGGAGCTCGTGGGAACCGTGCGAGCGCACACCCCCGGCCCCGAGACCTGGATCCCGATCGGCGAGGTAGTCACCGTCCGGATCGGGGTGCTGGCCCCCTAGGTGTAGAACACGAAGAAGCCGGAGACGACGTCCCCGGCGGCCTGGAGCGCGGCGGGATCCCAGGCCCGGTCACGGCGGAGCACCACCTGGCTCGAGGCCACGAAGACGTGGGACAGCCCGGGGACCGCGCCGAACAGCCGGGTGGCGAGGCGGGCGGAAAACGTCTCGCCCGAAGCGGCTTCGGCCGCCGAGGCGAACCCGGTGCCGTCCTGTCCGGTGATGCTGCGATCGGTGTCGAACACCGCGACGTCGCCGACGACGCTCGTGGCCGACACGGTGATCTGCTTGCCCATCGATCCTCCTCGCCGCCGGTCACTCTAGATCCGGCCGGTCAACCCCCCACGACGTGGAGTTTGAGGAGGTTCGTCGATGCCTGCTGGTTGGGCGGGATGCCGGCGACCATCGCCACCCACTCCCCGGACGCCACCAGTCCCTGTTCCAGGAGCACCCGCTCCGCCTGGGCGATCATCTCGTCGGTCGAGGCATAGCGGGGAAAGAGCAGCGGGGTCACCCCCCACACGATGGCGAGCCTGTGGAAGGTGTCGGCGCTCGGGGTGAAGGCGACGATGCGCGAGTTGGGTCGATAACGAGATACGAGGCGAGCCGTGTTCCCGCTCTCGGTGAAGGCGACGACCGTCCCCAGCCGCAGGATGTTGGCGGTGTCCGCGACGGCTTGGGCAATGGCGGTGGGAAAGGGGACGTCGTCGGCGAGAAAGCCGGCAGTGACCCGGGCCGGGTACCCCGGGCTTCGCTCGGCCTCCGTGCAAATGCGCGCCATCACCTCGATGGTGCGCACCGGGTACTTGCCGACCGCGGTCTCGGCGGAGAGCATCACCGCATCGGAACCGTCGAGCACGGCATTGGCGACGTCGGTGACCTCGGCACGCGTGGGCCGCGGCGAAGCCGTCATGGACTCGAGCATCTCGGTCGCCGTGATCGAGATGCCGCCGGCGTCGTGGGTGCGGGCGATGATCTCCTTCTGCACCCTGGGCAGCGGTTCGAACCCGAGCTCGACCCCGAGGTCTCCCCTGGCGACCATCGCCCCGTCGGCCTCATCGAGGATGTCCCCCAGATTGGCATACGCCTCGGCGCGTTCGATCTTGGCGATGACGGGAACGTCCCCCGCGACCGAGCGCACCAGGCGGATGTCTGCACCACTCGTGACGAATGAGGCCGCAACCAAGTCGACACCGACGTCGCGTCCGAAGGCGAGGTCGGCCTCGTCCTTGGGGGTGACCGCCGGCAATCCGACCTCGACCCCGGGAAGAGCCACCCCTTTGTGGTCGGCGAGCGTTCCCCCCGTGACCACGTCGACGACGACCGTCTTGGCGTCGAGATCGCGCACGGTGAGCACGACCATGCCGTCGGCGCACAGCACACGGTCGCCCGGTCGGAGCCGGATGGTGTCGAGGTGCTGCACGAAAACCCGACCGGCGTCCCCCTCCCCTTCTCCGGAAACGAGCCTCACCCGGCTGCCCTGGGTCAGCTCCACCGCTCCTCCAGGGAAGGTCCCCACCCTGATGCGGGGACCCTGGATGTCCTGCAGCACCGCCACCGCCCTGCGGTGCTCCCCGGCGGCCTCGCGGACGCACGAGATCATCCGACGGTGTGATTCGTGATCGCCGTGGCTGAAGTTGAGGCGCGCCACATCGAGGCCGGCTCCCACCATGGCGCCGATCACGTCCGCCGAGGCGCTGGCGGGGCCGAGGGTTGCGATGATCTTGGTCTTGCGCGACATCGGGCGGCACGATACCGGCCCTCTCTAGGCTCGCACCGTGCTTGCTGCGATTCCGCTCAAGGGCTTCGGATCGGCCAAGACCCGCCTGGGCGATTCGATGGCTCCCCGGACCCGGGCCCGCATTGCCGCCGCGGTCGCCGATCGGGTGGTGTGGGCGTGTTCGGGGGCCGGCTGGTCCGTCGTGGTCGTGTCCGCTTCCCCCGACGTGGTCTCCTGGTGCCGGGAGGCCGCGATCGACGTACTTCCCGACCCCGGCGCCGGGCTCGACGCCGCCGCAACCGCTGCGGTGACCCACGCGAACGGACGTGCCTGGGTGGTGGTGCACGGCGATCTCCCCCTGGTCACGCCGGCCGATCTCGACGGAATCGCCGGGTGGGCGGCGGCGGGATCGGTCGTGCTCGCCCCGTCGCGCGACGGCGGGACCAACCTCATCGCCGGGACCGGGGCGTTTCGCTTCGCCTACGGTCCGGGATCGTTCGCCAGACATGTCTCCGCCGCGGCCACCCGCATTCCGGTGGTGCTGGTTCGCACCGGCCTCGCCGTCGAACTGGACACTCCCGCCGACCTGCTGGCGGCACAGCGGCACCCGGCGGGGGCATGGCTCGCCGCCTTCCTATTCTGAGCCGATGAGCAAGATCGCCGTCCTCGGCTCCGGAATCGTCGGCACCGCCGCGGCCTGGGATCTCACCAGGCGCGGGCACGACGTCGTGGTGGCCGACAGCCGGCCCGACGCATCCGCCGCCGCCGCTCGCATCGCCGATGCGACGCCACTCACCATCGACGCCACAGACGACGCTGCGGTTCACCACATGCTGGAAGCGGTGGATGCCGTCGTCTCGGCGGTGCCTTACTCACTCGGGGTGGCGGTCGCCAAGGCTGCGATCGCCACCGCCACCCACTACTTCGACTTCGGGGGAAACCCGACGATCGTGGGACGGCAGTTACTGCTCGACGAAGCGGCCCGCCGCGCCGGCGTGGCGGTCGTTCCCGACTGCGGGCTCGCCCCGGGCATGGCCAACGTCCTCGCCGCCGGCGCGGTTGGCGCGCTCGGCGACGGGCCGATCGACGAGGTGCGCCTCCGGGTGGGAGCCCTTCCCTCCTCACCATCCGGCACGCTGGGCTACCAACTGGCGTTCAACCCGGCCGGCCTCATCAACGAGTATGCCGAGCCGTGCGAGGTGCTCGCCGGCGGCCGCTACGCCACCGTGGAGCCACTCACCGGTACCGAGGAGGTCGCCTGGGATCGTTGGGGACCGCTCGAGGCGTTCCACACCGCGGGCGGCTCGTCGTCACTCCCCCGGCGCTGGGAGGGCCGGGTGCGCGAACTCGATTACAAGACGCTGCGGTTCCCGGGACACCGGGTGATCTTCCGCGGCATGCTCGAGGTCGGCCTGTTCGACGAGGTGCCTCAACCCGAAACCGGCACGGCCCCCCGCGCCGTGCTCCTGGAAGCGCTCCGCCGCCATCTGCCCTCCGGAGCGCCCGACATCGTGCTGGTGCGGGTATGGGCCGCCGCCACCCGCCACGGCAGCCTGCGGACGGCCGGTTACCAGGTCGAGGACCATCACGACGGGCGGTTCTCCGCGCTGGCGCGCACGACCGCCTTCCCCACCACGGCCCTCGCCCACCTCGTAGTCACCGGAGCAGTCGGCACCCGGGGGGCGTGCACGATGGACGGCGCAGTCGAGGCGAGCGACATGATCACCGCACTCGGGGGGACCGGCATCGTCTTCTCCCCGTACCCGGCCTGAGGGGCGGGGTCGGGCCCGTCACCCCCGGTAGCATGCCGGGGGCGAGAAGGAGCGATCGTGGAAGACGCCGTCAGCGTCATCACCGGGGGCACCGGAGGGCTGGGACGGGAGGTGGCGAAGCGATTCGCCGCCCGCGGCCATCACATCGCCATCTCCTATCTGGTCCCCGCCGAAGCCGACGAGGTCGAGGAGATGCTCGGTCTACCCGAAGATCGGCTGCTGCTCAAGCGGGTCGACTGCACCGACGGCGAGGCGGCGACCGCGTTCTTGAAGGAAGCGGCGACACGATTCGGTGGGATCAACGTCCTGTCCTGCCTGATCGGCGGATGGTCGGGGGGTCGCGACGTCCAAGAGACCGACGACGTGCGCTTCGATCGGATGATCGACCTCAATCTGCGTACCGCCTTCAACGCCTCGCGGGCGGCGCTCCCCTACCTGCGGGATGCGGAGTGGGGCCGCATCATCATGATCGGCAGCCGTGCCGCCGTGGAGCCGCCGCCCGGCCAGGCGATGTACAACGTCGCCAAGGCAGGAGTGATCGCCCTGGCCCGCACCATCGCCGAAGAGGTCAGCGGCTCCGCCATCACCGCCAACGTCGTGCTTCCCTCCCTGATCGACACCCCGGTGTTCCGTGAGGTGGTGCCGTTCGCCAACTACGTGGATTGGCCCACACCGCAACAGATCGCGGCGGTGATCGACTTCCTCGCCTCACCGGCGTCATCCGTGATCAACGGAGCGGCGATCCCCGTTTACGGGAAGGCGTGAACGGGGGGCGTCGAGCGACCGCGGCGATCTCAGAACCAGGAATCAGACCGACACCTGACATCCGACATCTCACTTCGTAGCCCCGACCGGATTCGAACCGGCGTTACTGGCTTGAGAGGCCAGCGTCCTGGGCCGCTAGACGACGGGGCCGAGGGCGGTCTGCGACCGCCTTCGCTCGGGGGGAAGGACTCGAACCCTCAACGACGGGACCAGAACCCGCTGTGTTGCCAATTACACCACCCCCGAAGGGCCGATGAATGGTAGCGAGGGGTCCCGCGCCGGCAATCCGCGACATCATGCCCCGAGACGCCTCCTGGCGTCGCCGATGCGAAGGAGCGAACGCCGGCGGCCGAGGGCGGCGAGCGACTCGAACAGTGGCGGGCTGACGGA
>DATDRW010000099.1:0-2368 GCA_035291545.1 Acidimicrobiia bacterium | reverse complement strand
GTGGGCGAGCGGGGCTTAGCGATCGGTATCTCCGAGAGAACAACTCCCTCCGGTGCCGCGGCGCTGGCCGCACGTCTGTTCGAGCAAAACGTGGTCGATCGGATCCTGGCGGTGGAGCTTCCGAACGCACGCAGCACGATGCATCTCGACACGGTGGTGACCATGGTCGATGTCGACGCCTTTGTGCTTTATCCCAAGATCAGACAGCAGGTGCGGGCACTCGAGGTGACCCCGGGAGCCGACGGTCATCTGAAGGTGGTCGAATTGCCCGATCTCGTCGCCGGGTTGGCCTGGGCAACAGGGCGGGACGACGTCCGGTCGATCGAGCCGCCGCTCCACAGTGTCCAGGCGGAGCGTGAGCAATGGAACGACGCCAACAACACTTTTGCGCTCGCTCCCGGCGAGGTCGTGGTTTACGAGCGGAACGTCGCCACCAACGAGGTGCTCGAGGAGGCGGGCATCACCGTCCATCGGATCTCTTCGTCCGAGTTGTCCCGGGGGAGAGGCGGCCCCAGATGCATGACCTGTCCGGTCGAGCGGGATCCCCTCCCACCCGGGCGGTGAGACGCACCCGGGTGACCCGGTTGGCTATTCGGGACGCATGTGCCTCTTCCGGCGAGTCCAGCATGATCGAACGATGGCAGTGCAACTTCCGCCGAACGGGGTCCCCGTTCCTAGCCGCGCCGGTCCCCAAAGAATCGGGTGAGAAGGGCCGCACACTCATCGCCGAGCACTCCCTCGACCAGATCGACCCGATGATTGAGGCGCCGGTCCTGGGGGATGTTGTAGAGACTCCAGGCCGCCCCTGCCTTGAGGTCGGACGCACCGTAGACGATCCGATCGAGGCGCGACCACACGGCGGCGCCGGCACACATGGCGCACGGCTCGAGAGTCACCACCAGGGTGTGGCCGGTGAGCCGCCAATCCCCGGCCGCCCGAGCGGCGGCCGAAAGAACCCTCATCTCGGCGTGGGCGGTGGGATCCTGTAGCTCTTCACGGCGATTGTGGTCGGAAGCAATGATGTCGCCGTCCGGGTCGAGCAGGACGGCACCTACCGGCACGTCGCCCTGGGCGGCGGCGCGGGCCGCTTCCGCCAGGGCGGCTCGCATGGCGGTTTCGAATTGGGGATGATCCATGGCGCTTTACACTATGCCGCTATTGGAGGGATCGCATAGTCCGGCCTAGTGCGCACGCCTGGAAAGCGTGTAGGGGGTTCACGCTCCCTCGCGGGTTCAAATCCCGCTCCCTCCGCTCTTGCCTCCCCTGCCCGGCGAGGAGGTGCGGCACTGCAGCCGCGCCGGACGGTCTGGCCGACCCGGCGTCGCACGTCGTAGCTAGTACCTTGTGTTTCGTACTGTGGCAGCTGGGCCGCCGCCATGGAGGGATGACCGAGCGGACGAAGGTGGCAGTCTTGAAAACTGCTGTGGGGTTCACGCCCCACCGTGGGTTCGAATCCCACTCCCTCCGCTCTTGCCTCCCCTGCTCTGCGGGGGAGGCGCGGCACTGCGAAGCAGTGCTGCGGAGGAGGTGCGGCCTCGCCAGACGGTCTCCCGTTGTACTTCGTACTTTGTACTCGACGCGGAGGGCGCCGCGCCGGATGGTCTAGACCTCCCCGGCTGCGACAATCTCGAGTGCATCGAAGAACAGGGCGGGAACCACTATGAAGCGTCGACGCGCAAGGGCTCTTGAGGTCCCTTTCCCCGATTCGTGGCGCGGCCTGCTCGGTGAGAACCTGCGCTGGTGGTCGGCGCTCGATGACGGTGATCGCCGCCGGATGGAGGATCTGATCCGGATGTTCCTGGCCGATAAGTCGTTCGAGGGAACACGCGGGTTCGAGCCGACCGAGCAGATGAAGGTGCTGATCGCCGCCCAGGCCTGTCTATTGATCCTCGGCCTCGACTACGGCCTCTACGGCGACGTGACCTCCGTCATCGTTTCGCCCACGATCGTTCCGCACCCCGGACCGCGCCGCCTCGACGGTGGGATCGTCAGCGACGACCACGCCGCCCTCGCGGGGCAGGCAATGCTCCACGGACCGGTACTCATCGTGTGGGATCGGTTGTCGGATCAAGCCCGTCATCCCGGTCGGGGCCACAACGTCGTCTTTCACGAGTTCGCCCACAAGTTGGACATGCGAGACGGCGCGAGTGACGGAGTGCCGCCGATGTCCGCCCAGCTGCAGCGTCGCTGGGAGCCGACGCTGCGGTCGATCCTGCAACGGCTGCGCGACGGCGCGGCGGTCGATCTCGACGCGTATGGAGGGACCAATCCTGCCGAGATGCTGGCAGTCGCCACCGAGGCCTTCTTCGACATGCCGGTCCGCCTGCAGCGGGATGAGCCGGAACTCTATGCCCTGCTCAGTGTCTTC
>DATDRW010000098.1:0-30036 GCA_035291545.1 Acidimicrobiia bacterium | reverse complement strand
TTGGTCTGCTCCCGTTGCTGCAGAAGGCCGGCCGGGGATCGCTGGTCACCCTCGACTTCGACAACACCCAGGCGTGGCCGGCCTACGACTGGATGGGGGTGGCCAAGGCGGCCCTACAGGCGGTCACCCGGTACCTGGCTCGCGACCTGGGTGCGCACGGCATCCGGGTCAACGCGGTGTCGGCGGGCCCGCTGGCGACGGTGGCGGCGAAGAACATCCCCGGGTTCTCCCGGTTCAAGGACGTCTGGGCGGAACGGGCACCGCTCGGGTGGAACGTCGATGACGCCTCGCCGGTGGCACAGATGATCTGCGTGCTGCTCTCCGACTGGGCGCCGATGACCACGGGGGAGATCATCCACGTCGACGGCGGCTTCCACGCCATCGCCGCCGGCAAGGGCGGGGCGTAGCACTCATCCCTTCTCGGGCAGCACGATGATGCCCGGGCCGAAGGGATGGTTGCTCACCCGGAGCGGGTGCCGGTAGACCTCGCTGAGCAGCGTTGCCGAGAAGGCCGACTCGGGTGATCCGAGCGCAACGATTCGACCCTCGGCCATCACCGCAACCTCGTCGGAATGCGTCGCAGCCGCGTTCAGATCGTGGAGCACGACGACGACGGTCTTGCCGGCTTGGGCAAGGTTTCGCAGACGGAGTAGAACGCGCTCGCCGTGGCCGACGTCGAGGGCTGCAGTGGGCTCGTCGAGCAGAACGATGGGAGTGTCCTGAGCGAGCACCCGGGCAATCGACACACGCATCTGCTCACCTCCGGACAGGGTGCGGAAAGAGCGGTCGGCGAGTTCGCTGGTCTCGGTATCCGCCATGGCTGTGACGACCGCCTGGGCATCCCGCTCGCGGAAGTTCCCCGGGTCGTGCCGGTACGCGTGCCGACCCAGGGCGACGACCCGGCGTGCCGAGAATGGGATGTCGACGGCCGGCGCATGCTGCAGGTAGGCCCGGAGCCGGGAGAGCTCGCTTGGGTGCAGATCGGCCACATCGCTTTCGCCGATCAGGACGCGACCCGACGACGCCTCGAGGTCGCCGGCGAGAAGTCGGAGGAGCGACGTCTTTCCGGCGCCGTTCGGCCCGACGAGCGCGAGGAGCCGGCCCGGCGTGACGGTGAGATCCACGTCGTAAACAAGCCGTCGTCCGGGCACGACGGCCGACACCCGTTCGGCCCTCAGTGTCGTCATCACTCGGTGAACTCCGGGTCCCGGATCAGCCAGAGAAAGAACGGCCCGCCGACGGCGGCGGTGATCAGGCCGACAGGGATCTCGCGCGGGGAGGCGAGCGTTCTCCCCAGTATGTCGGCGCTCATGACTACCAGCGCGCCCACGAGCGCGCTCCCCGCGAGTAGCCGGTGATGTCCGGCGCCCACGACGCCACGCGCCAGGTGGGGGCTGACGAGGCCGACGAACACGATGACACCGGAAGCGCCGACCGCGGCACCGGTTATGGCACCGACGGCGAGGAGGAGCACGGTCAGCGTGAGCCCCACGTCGAGGCCGAGTCGGCGGGCGTCGGCCTCGCCGAGAGTGAGCAGGTCGAGCGAGTGACCCCCGGCGAGCAACCCGGCGATTCCCAGCGAAACGAGGACCGTGGTCGTCCCCAGGGTGGGCCAGGTGGTGCCGGCGAGATTGCCGAGGAGCCAGAACTCCATCGGGGGGATGCGGGTGCGGTCACCGGTGAACACGACGAAACCGACCCATGCGGTGATGGCGAGGCCCAGGGCGAGGCCGGTGAGCACGAATCGAGACGGCTCCGACGACCGGCTGCGGCTCAGC
The DNA here is from genome assembly GCA_035291545.1 of Acidimicrobiia bacterium. Classification (GTDB taxonomy): domain Bacteria; phylum Actinomycetota; class Acidimicrobiia; order Spongiisociales; family UBA11373; genus UBA11373. The sequence continues at coordinate 28,258 of DATDRW010000098.1, read as the reverse complement.
CGCTTGAGGATGAGGGCTGTCAACATGCCGGCGATGGTGCCTCCGGCCACTGCTCCCGAGGTCCCGCCCACGCTGGCCCCGAGGACCCCGCCGAGGGCCGCTCCCGGTGCGATGCCGAGCAGATGAGGCTCTGCCAACCGGTTGCGGAACAGGCCCTGGAGCGCGGCGCCGGCCACGGCGAGACCGGCTCCGGTGACGGCAGCGAGGAGGGCACGGGGGAGTCGGATGTTCCACAGCACCGACACTGCCGTGGCCGACGGCTCGGAGCCCCAGGCGAGGCCAAAACGGCGTGCCACGGCCGCCGCCACCTCGCTCGGGGGGATCACGACGGCTCCGAGGCCGAGGCTGGCGATGACGGCTAGGACCACGAGGGCGACGAGGAGCGCAAAGGCTCCCCGTCGCCCCGTTTCGGTTGTGGGCTTGCCGCTCACGCTCCGCTCTCGAGCTCCGGGTAGAGGTCGAGGACGAACTCCATCAGGGCCACCCCGGCGCGCGGCCCGAGATTGAAGAAGTAGGCCTCGTCGTAGGCGAGGAAGGCTCCGGCGGCGCCCGCCGGGGTCTCTGCGATCCCCGGGATCTCGAGCAGCGCCTCGATCCCGCCCAGCGCGGCGAGTCCGGACTCGGGGAGGACGATCACGTCGGGTGCGGCGGCGATGATCGCCTCTGGGGTGAGCGGCTGTGCCCCCATGACACCCGCCTCGGCGCCCACGTCCACGGCACCGGCTCCCTCGATCATGGCGTTGGTAGCCATCCCGGCGCCGAAGAACAGCAACAGCTGCGGTCCACGGGTGTAGATGAAGGCAACCCGGGGGGCCCGGTCTGCCCGGGCCGCCGTTTCCCGGGCCGCGTCGATCTCCGCCCCCACGCGCTCGGCGAGCAGTCCTCCGGCTTCATCGAGCCCGACGAGGTGGGCGATCGTGGTGATCTTGGCGGTGACGTCGTCGAGCGACGACCCCGTGGCGAGCACGACGACGGGAACGCCGGCGGCGCGCAGCTGCTCGATCGACTCGGCCGGTGCGGTCAGCTCGTTGGCCAGCACCAGGGTGGGCTGCATGGCGAGCACGGGTTCCGGGGCGAGGCTCTGTGCAAACCCGATCACGGGGATGTCCGCCGTCGCTTCCGGGAACGTGGTTGTCACGTCCACGGCCACGACCCGGTCGCCGGCTCCCAGGTCGAACAGGATCTCGGTGAAGTCACCGCTGAGCGACACGATTCGGCTGGTGTCGGTCACGACGCTCTCGACGCCGTCGAACCCCGTGTAGGTGACACCCGCCGCTGTCGTCGAGGTCGCCTCCGTGGTCGTGGTCGACGTGGCTGCTGTGGTGGTGGTGGTGGTCGTCGTCGCGGTCGTACCGGTCTCGTCGTCGCCGCACGCAGTGGCGACGAGGACGAGCGAGACGATCAGTCCGATCACTCTGGTTTTCATACTGTCTCCTTGTCATGGGCCGCGAATGCGGCGCGTTGTTGTATGTGGATGGACTCCTCGGCGTCACCGGCGATGGCCCGGTATCCGGCCCAGATGAGCACGAGCCCGACCAGCTCGGTCACATAGAGGACTTCGACGTACCCGGCCCGGGTGAACGCGCCACCGATTCCGGGCAGGAGCGCTCCTATCGCGATCAGGGTGTTGCCGATCACCCTCGATCGGGGATGATCCGCCCGGTGGCGGTACCGCCACGCCGACCAGGCTGCCCCGCCGACGAGGAAGACGAGGGCGTAGGTGTTCACCAGGGGGGAAAACAGTCGCACCCAGGACCATGTCATGACGGCGCCGTCGAGACGGTCATCGACGACTGCAGACGCATCGAGCGGCGTGGACAGCACCAGGGTGGCGACAAACGCGACGTACACGATGAGTGCCACCGCCAAGCGGTCGGCGGTGCGCCGCTTGAGGAGGAGGTAGACCGTGCCTTGCGCCAGCGGTCCGCCTCCGAGGAGGGCTCCGGAGATGTACCACGCCCGAAACAGTGGCTCATGCCACCCGAGGAGCGTGGTCAGCGTCTCGGTCAGCGTGCCGAGTCCGTACACGGCGACCCCGATGGTCCACCACAGCATGAACCTTGCTCGCGGATTCCTCCTCCAGTGGCGCCACAGCACCGCGGTAAAGGATGCTGCAACGAGGGTGCTGGCGATGGGCAGGTATCGGATCACACGTCACTCCGTCGAATCAGTGCGGCACCGTAGAAGGTGCCGGCGTCGACTGGGAGTCGAATCGAATGCGACACCGGGTCGCGAACGATCCGACATCTCGTCGGCCTACGTGATGGCCGTATCCGCCTTGGACGCGACACCCAGAACGTCGCCGGGCTGTGCCGCCCGCCATTCGCAGTCTGCAGAGCGGCGTCGCGGATACACTCGGTCGTCCGACCGGAAGTGGAGTAATGGCCCGTGTGGCGGTCTTCTTCGGAGGACGATCCGAGGAGCACGAGGTGTCGTGCGTCTCCGCGGTGTCGACCCTCTCCGCCCTCGCCGAGAAGGGTCACGAGACCGTCGCGGTCGGGATCGATCGCGATGGTGAGTTCCATCTCGCAGACCCGACCGGGAATCCCCTCGTCGCCGAAGGGCCCCTGGTCCACATCGAGGTCCCCGGCGGGAGGCTATTGGGGCACGGACAACCCATCACCGTCGACGTCGCCTTTCCGGCACTGCACGGCCCCTTCGGAGAGGACGGGACCATCCAGGGCCTGTTTGAGATGGCCGGGGTCGCGTATGTCGGATCGGGTGTACTCGGCTCCGCAATCGCCATGGACAAGGACGTCGCCAAGCGGTTGTGTCGCGACGCCGGTATCCCGATCGGGAAGTACCTCGTGGTGCGGAGCAGCGACTTCCTCGCCGAGCCGGGAGATATCGCCGCCAGGGTCGGCGGCGATCTGGGATACCCGGTGTTCGTAAAGCCGGCCAACCTCGGTTCGTCGGTGGGGATCGACCGCGCCGAGGACGAGGCGTCCCTCAAGGACGCCATCCATGCCGCCCTGGTCCACGATCGCAAGGTGCTGGTCGAGGCCGAGGTGATCGGTCGGGAGATCGAGGTGGCCGTGCTCGAAGGCCCGAGGGCGTCGCTTCCCGGGGAGATCATCGTGAAGAGCGGCTGGTACACCTACGAGGCCAAGTACCGCGACGACGCCACCCGGATCGAGGTGCCGGCGAACCTCACCGAGTTCGCCATCGCCATCGTGCGTGATCTCGCCTGCCGCGCCTTCACCGCCCTCGAATGCCGCGGGCTCGCCCGGGTCGACTTCTTCTACGAGGAGGGCGGCCGAGGGTTCATCCTCAACGAGGTGAACACGATGCCCGGGTTCACGCCGCGATCGATGTTCCCGATGATGTGGGCCGCCACCGGGATGAGCTACGCCGAGCTGTGCGACGAACTGGTGAACCTGGCGCTGGCGCGCTAGGCCCCCTGCAAACACCGAACCCGGACGCGGCAGCGCCCGGGTCCGGCAAATCCTCGCCGCCGACCTACAACTTGACGACGGGGCAGGTGAGGGTCCGCGTGATCCCTTCGACGGCCTGGATCTTGGCCACGACCAGCTTGCCGAGGGCGTCGACGTCTTCGGCCACGGCGTGGACGATGGCGTCGTACGGTCCGGTGACCGCTTGAGCGGCCTTGACGCCATCGATCTTGTTGACGGCCAGGACAACCTGGGCGGCCTTGCCGACCTCGGTTTGGATCAAAACGTACGCTTCGACCACCATTGCTCTCCTCGACTCGTCGGTGCCCGCGGACTATACCCGCGCTCCGCGAGCGGCGTTCCAGCGGTGACGCCGGATAGGAGACGGCACGTCGTACTCTCCCGCCGATGTCGTACCTGTTGTTCGGGCTCGGCCTGCTCCTCACACTGCTGGCGCGTTCGGCGGTGCGGAGGCCCCGTCGTCACCGCCCGCTGTGGGTCACCGCGATGGCGGGGTCGGAGCTCGCCGGGTGGTTTCTGGCCGGGTCGATCGGCCTGATCGCCGGGTTCCGGGCCGGCGGGTGGGCGGGCGGTCCGGCGGGGATGGCGGGACAGGTGCTGGTGGGGATCGCCGCCGCCGGTTTCGGTCTCGCCGCTCTACGCGGGTTGCGGTCGCATGTGCCGGCCGCGGCGGCGGTCGGCGAGTTCACCGGTGCCGACCTCCGGCTCGGGTGGTCGCGGGTGGGGTCGCTCGTTGGGCCGATCTCGCGCGTGCCCCGCAACGTCGTGGTCGAGGAGGGTTTTGCCTACGGGCCGCATCCCCGGCACGTGGTCGACCGGATCGGTCCGGCAACGGGTGGACCGGCGCGTCCGGCGCTCGTCTACGTGCACGGTGGCGGCTGGTGGCGGGGGAAGCGGAACACCCAGGCCAGGCCAATGCTCCACCGGCTGGCCGGAGCCGGGTGGCAGGTGTTCACCCCGTCCTATCGGCTCAGCCCCGAAGCGACCTTTCCCGACCACCTGGTGGACGTGAAGCGGGTGATCGCCTGGGTGCGGTCCAACGCGTCTCTGCTGGGCGTCGATCCTGGGTTCATCGCGGTGGCGGGAGGCTCCACCGGGGGCAATCTCGCCGCCCTGGCGGCGCTCACTGCCGACGACACCACTCTGCAGCCGGGGTTCGAGGACTCCGACGTCTCGGTTCAGGCGTGCATCCCGCTCTACGGGGTGCACGATCTGCTGGACGACGGCGGGCTCCCGTTGTGGCCCTATCTCGTGACGAGCGTGATGAAGACCGACGCCGCTCACGACCCCGAGGGCTGGCGGCGGGCGTCGCCGACGCGCAATGCCTCGGCGCGCCGGCCCCCGTTCTTCGTGGTCCACGGCGCCTGCGACACCCTGGTGCGCCCCGAACTGTCCCGTCGTCTCGTGGCTGCGCTGCGCGAGGTGGGCGGACCGCCGGTCGGCCACCTCGAGGTCCCGTGGGGGAACCACGGATTCGACTTCTTTGCCGGGCCGAGGGGCCGGGTGACCGCAGAGGCGGTCGCCGCGGCCCTCGAACACCTCCACGCCGAGTACCGGGCCCGGGTGGGTGACGCCCGGTGAGGCCGATCACCGTGTCGTCGGGCCCGGTGATACCCCCCTTACCGGCTCGAGGACGCGCCGTCGCTCCTCTACCCGGTCACCGCGGCGTCGTTCGAGGCCTTCATCGAGAACGCGCTGCGCAGCGATGAGGTCGGGACGGCCCTTCGAGGGGATCCTGCGGTCGAAGAGCGCCTAGTACCCGTCGGAACCGAACCGGACCGATTGGGCGAACGACGTGCCGTCGGTCACTTCGACCTCGAACACGATCCGCTGTCCCTGGCGGAGGGTGCGGAAGAGGCTTCCCTCGAGGCTGCCGGGGCGGAGCAGGACTTCGGAGCGGTCCGCATCCAAGACGACGATCCCGACCCCGGTCGTGGGGTCGTACACCTTGACGACACCCTGGGCCATGCTCGCTAGGCCTTCTCGACCTTGCCGGCCTTGATGCAGGAAACGCAGACGTGGGCGCGGCGCGAGTTGCTGCCGTGCTTGATGCGCACCCGCTGGATGTTCGGCAACCAGCGCCTGCTGGAGCGCTTGTGCGAGAACGAGACTTGCTTGCCGACCCACGGCTCCTTGCCGCAGATCTCGCACCGGAACGACACGGAGTGAATCCTCCTCGAGAACGGCGCCGGAGGATACCAGCCTCCACCGGGGACGCCAGACGCCGGTTCGTATACTCGCCGTCGTGACCACGCGGCGTCTTCTGCTGAAGGCACAAGACCTCAAGCAGGTGCTTCAGCGCTATCTCGACCGACTCCGTCAATACCGCGAGGCGCTGAACCGGCTCAACGTGTACCCGGTTCCGGACGGCGACACCGGAACCAACATGACCCTCACGGTGGAAGCGGTGGTCGCCGCCACCGATGGGGCCGAGAGCATGGACCAGGTGGCGACGGCGATCGCCCACGGCTCACTGATGGGGGCCCAGGGAAACAGCGGCATCATCCTGTCCCAGATCCTGCGCGGCCTCGCCGACGCCTTCCGCGACGAACCGACCGTGGGGGCCGATCAAATCGTCGACGCCCTCGACCGCGCCTCGACGGCGGCCTACAAGGCGGTGGGGAGGCCGGTCGAGGGGACGATCCTCACGGTCCTGCGGGAGGCTGCTGAGGCGGCCGCCGGCAGCGACACCCGGGCCGGGGAGGATCTCGCCGACCTGCTGCTCCGGGTGTATCGCCGTGCCGAACAGGCGCTCGCCGAGACCCCGGAGCTCCTCCCGGTGCTCAAGGAGGCTGGGGTGGTCGATGCCGGCGGAGCCGGGTTCCTGCTCCTGCTCGTCGCCTTCCTCGAGGAGGTGACGGGGGAGGAGGTGGCCCTGCCCGAGGCGATCTTCCGCGCCGCTGCGGTCCAACTCGTTCCGGGTGCGCCGGACGACGCGAGCGACGTCTCGCGCCTGCGCTACGAGGTGATGTACCTGCTCCGTTCCGACGATACCTCAGCCGGGGACCGGCTCCGGACCGCCTGGGCGGCGTTCGGCGACTCGATCGTCGTCGTGGGCGACGGCGGTGTGTGGAACTGCCACATCCACACCGATGGCATCGGGCCGGCGATCGAGGCGGGTATCGCCGTGGGTCGTCCCGAACGGATCAAGGTCACCGATCTGCTGGAACAGGCCGCCGACGAGACCCACCACCGGGAGCGGGCCTTCGAGCCGCTGCCCGGCTTTGCCGAGAGCCCGGTCGGTGTCGTCGCCGTGGCGGTGGGTGCGGGCATCGTCGCGCTATTCCGTGACGCCGGAGTGCAGGGTGTGGTGGTCGGTGGCCAGACGATGAACCCCTCGGTGCGTGACGTGCTCGGCGTCGTCGAGGACGTCTTCGCGGACACCGTGATCCTGCTCCCGAACAACAAGAACATCATTCCGGTCGCCGAGCAGCTGGATGCGCTCACCACGAAGACCGTGCACGTGGTGCCCACCCGGTCGATCCCGGAGGGTCTGGCGGCGATGCTCGCATTCATGCCCGGGAACGAACCCACCCACAGCGTGGAGGCGATGCGGGCGGCGGCGGCGGCCTGCGGCTGGGGTGAGGTGACCAGGGCGGTGCGCGACGCGGTGACGCCGGTGGGGACGATCCGCGGGGGTGATTGGCTCGGGATCGTGAACGGGGAGGTCTCGGTGATTGCACCGACCACTGCCGCCGCCGCCGTCGGCGTCCTCGGCTCCCTGGTGAACGGCACCGCCGAGGTGGTGACGGTGTTCACCGGAAGCGAAGCCGACGAGGTCGTCACCGCTGAGATCACCGGGCATCTCGCTGCGGAGCACGACGTCGCCGTCAGCGTCGTCGCCGGTGGTCAGCCGCTCTATCCATACCTGTTCGGAGTCGAATGACCGGCCGCAGTCTCGCCTACCTGGCGGCGGTCGACATCGAGCGGGTTCCGGGGCTGAGCGGCAAACGAGGAGCCGACCTGCGCAAGGCGGGAGTCCGGACCGTCGCCGACCTGCTGCTCTCCGTTCCCCGCCGCTACGTCGACCGATCGAAGACGGTGCCGCTGACCGAGCTCCCGCTCGGCGAAGAGGTGACCGTCATCGGCACGGTGAAAAAGGTGTCGCTGCGACGGCCCCGGAAGAACCTCACCATCGTCGAGGCCACGGTCGACGATGGTGCCGGGATGGTCCACGCAGTGTGGTTCAACCAGGCGTTTCGCGAGCGCCAGCTTTCCGAAGGGGTCGAGGTGGCGCTGTCGGGCAAGGTGGAGCGGTACCGGGGCCGGCTGCAGATGCAGAGTCCCGACGCCGACATCCTCGATCGTTCCGCGGAGTCGCTGATCACCGGACGGGTGATGCCGGTTCACGGTACCGTCGGAGGGATAGGTCCCGGGTACCTGCGGCGGGCCATCCACAACGCGCTTCTCACCGCCCGGCCCGTCCCCGACCCGCTCCCGATCGAGATGGTGGATCGCCTCCGCCTGGTCCCGCGGGACACTGCGATCGGCGACATCCACTTCCCGGCGGAGATGGCGGCCGTCGCCCCCGCCCGCCTCCGTCTCGTCTTCGACGAGCTGTTTCGACTCGAGCTTGCTTTGGCGGTGCGCAAGCACCGCCAGGTCACTGCGGCCGAGGGGATCGCCCACACCGCCGACGCCGGACTCGTCGAGGCCTTCGCGGAGAGCCTTCCGTTCGTGATCACCGGAGCGCAGCGGCGGGCCATAGATGAGATCGGATCCGACCTGCGATCTCCACACCCGATGCACCGGCTGCTCCAGGGTGAAGTCGGGTCGGGAAAGACCGTGGTGGCGATGGCGGCTCTGCTCACCGCGGTGCAGGGCGGATACCAGGGGGCGGTGATGGCGCCCACCGAGGTGCTCGCCGAGCAACATTTCCTTGGGCTGGCGCCACTCGGCGCCCTCGTCGGGGTGCGCATGGCGATACTCACCGGGTCGTCTCCGGGGCGCGAGCAGGTGCTCGCCGCGGTGGCGGCGGGAACCGTCGACATCGTCGTGGGCACTCATGCCCTCATCCAGGAGGGCGTGCACTTTGCCCGGCTCGGTGTGGCCGTGGTCGACGAGCAGCATCGCTTCGGCGTCCACCAGCGTGTCCGGCTCAAGGAGAAGGCGGAGGGGCCGGAGCCCGACCTGCTCATCATGACGGCGACACCGATTCCACGCACTCTGTCGATGACGCTGTACGGGGACCTCGACGTCACCGTGCTCGATGAGATGCCGCGGGGACGCATCCCGGTGAAGACCGCGCTGGTCGCTCCCGGATCGCCCGAGGAGCGGAAGGCGTACGACCTCATCCGGGCGGAGGCGGCCGCCGGACGGCAGGCATTCGTGGTGTGCCCGCTCGTCGAGGACTCGGAGAAGCTCCAGGCCGCCTCGGCCACCGCCGAGTACGAGCGGTTGTCGGGCGTGTTCTCCGACCTTCGGGTAGGTCTCATCCACGGCCAGATGCGATCCGCAGACAAGGAGGATGTCATGGGCCGCATGCGGGCAGGCGAGATCGACGTCCTCGTGGCGACGACGGTCATCGAGGTGGGCATCGACATCCCCAACGCCACCGTGATGGTCGTCGAGGATGCCGACCGATTCGGCATGAGCCAGCTGCACCAGTTGCGGGGGCGCGTGGGCCGCAGCGAGCACCCGTCACGCTGTTTTCTCGTCGCCGCCCCGACCACGCCGGAGGCGGAGGCCCGGCTGGGGGCAATGGTCTCGACCACCGACGGGTTCCGTCTCGCCGAGGAGGATCTGCGGATCCGGGGTCAGGGGACCGTCTTCGGCGCCCGTCAGGCCGGGATGGCCGACCTGAGGATCGCCGACATCCTGCGTGACATCGACATCCTCGTCGAGGCGCGCCGCGAGGCGTTCGCCCTGGTGGCCGCAGACCCCGACCTCGCCCGTCATCGCGCTCTCGCCGACGAGACCAATGCCCTCCTCGGCGGGTCCGAGGAGTGGCTGTTCATCTCATGAGGATCATCGCCGGCACCGCCCGGGGTCGGCGGCTCAAAGCGCCGCGGGGCCTCGACACGCGCCCGATGATGGATCGAGCGAAAGAGGCGTTGTTCTCGGCGCTCGGTGACGTCGTCGGCGGCGCCGTCGTCCTCGACCTCTACGCCGGGTCGGGTTCCCTCGGTCTCGAGGCGCTCAGCCGTGGGGCGGCGGCGGCTACCTTCGTCGAATGGGGGCGGGAGGCTCGCGCCGTACTCGCCGACAACCTGGTCAATGTCGGCCTGGCCGGGGAGGTGGTGGCTGCGAAGGTGGAGGTGTACCTGGAGCGTCCCGGTCCGAAGGTCGATCTCGCATTCGTTGACCCTCCGTACGCGCTACCACTACCGTCAGTGGAACAGGTGCTCGGCCTGCTGATGCACCGGCTCGCCGCGGGAGCGGTGGTTGTCGTGCACCGCAGGGCCGGGAGCGGTGTGCCGGTTCCACCACCGGGATTGGTGCTGGAATGGCAGCGCCGCTACGGCGACGCAGAGATCACGCGGCTGGTGAAGGAGGAGCGGTGATCACGGCCCTGGTTCCCGGTAGTTTCGATCCGCCGACCAACGGCCACATCGATGTCGTCTCCCGCTGTGCCTCGATTTTCGACCGCGTCGTCGTCGCCGTGGTTGCCAACCCCTCCAAGAAGCCGATGTTCACCATGGAGGAGCGCAGCGCCATGCTCGAGGAGTGCTGCCCCTGGGACAACGTCGAGGTCGCCGGCTTCGACGGCCTCCTCGTCGACTTCGCCGCCGTCATGGGCGCCGACGTGGTCGTGAAGGGCCTGCGGGCGATGACCGACTTCGACAACGAGATCCAGTTGTCTCAGATGAACCGGCACCTCTCCGGCATCGTGACCATGTTCGTCGCCACCAAGCCGGAGTGGGGGTACCTGTCCTCCTCGCTGGTCAAGGAGGTCTCCGCGCTCGGCGGTTCGGTGGACGAGCTGGTACCCAAGGTCGTGGCCCGGGCGCTTGCCGAGAGGAAAGGCTCATGAACGACGAGCTCAACTTGGAGCAGCAGGATGAGATGCCGGTGCCGGCCACCACCGGCGAGCTGCTCGAACTGGTCGACGGGCTGATCATCGCCGTCGAGGGTGCTCGCACGGTCCCGCTTTCGGGGAACGTGATGCTCGATCGTGAGCGCCTTCTCGACATGCTGTACCGGCTCCGCGACGACCTCCCCGAAGAGATGCGAGCGGCACGCTGGATGGTGCGGGAGCGAGAGGGGTTCGTGGCGCGTACTAATGAGAAGGCACGGGAGATGCTGGAGCGGGCGCGCGAGCGGTCCGACGAGCTCGTGACGGAGTCGTACATCGTCAAGGAAGCCGTCGACGAAGCGAACGTGCTGGTGCGGCGCGCCGAGGCTGAGGCGACGCGGATCCGGCTCGAGGCCGAGGACTACAGCGAGCAGGCGTTCGAGTCCACCGAGACCGTGCTCTCCGACCTGCTCGGGCAGGTGCGGCGATTCCGCGCCGAGCTCCATCAGGCGAGAAGTCGATCCGAGGAGCCCTGACGGTGACCCGGGAGTCGGACTTCCGGTTTCCGGTCGCGGATCTGCTGGCCCATCCGGGCCATCGCCGCACCGTGGCGATCGACACTGCCGTCGACTGGGCACTCGAGCTGTCCAGCATCGGCCCCGGGCTCACCGCCGATCTTTCGCTCGAGGCGGTCTCGGGAGGCCTGGTGGTGCGGGGGCCGGTCACCACCGTCGTCGGCCTCACCTGCCATCGCTGTCTCCAGGAGTGGCGGGAAACCCTGATCGTCGACGTGCTGGAGGCGCTGGGGGTGGCCGATGACCCCGACGGTTATCGCCTGAACCGGGACGTCGCCGATTTGGAACCGGTCCTCCGCGATGCGGTGCTCCTGGCCGTTCCGCTGTCTCCCGCCTGCCGTCCGGACTGCCGCGGACTTTGCGCGGTGTGCGGAGCCGACTTGAATGGCGGCTCCTGCGCGGGGCACGACGAGGAGCCAGACTCTCCGTTCGCGCCTTTGCGCGGTTTGCTCGATACCTGATCGTGGAAAGGGTCTGTCGATGGCGGTACCCAAGAAGAAGATGTCCCGCTCCCGGACCCGGCAGCGGAAGGCGGCGTGGAAGCTCGAGAGTCCCAACTCCAACCGCTGCCCACAGTGCGGCGCCCCCAAGCTCTCGCACCGCGTGTGCGCCGCGTGTGGGTCGTACAAGGGCCGGGAGGTCATCCCCTCCTAGCGGGGTGAGGGCATGGCCCGCATAGCGCTCGACGCCATGGGCGGGGACTTCGCCCCGCAGCAAACGGTGCTCGGAGCGCTCGACGCCGTCGGCCGCGGCGTGGATGTCGTACTCGTCGGCGATGAGCCGGTCCTCTCCCGTGTGCTCGCCGAGGTGGGCGGCACGCTGCCGATCGTGCATGCTCCCGAGACCATCGGGATGGCCGACGACCCGGCGGCCGCCATCCGGGAGAAGAAGGGCGCCTCCGTCACCGTGTGCGCCCGCCTCGTCGCCGACGGAGAGGCTGAGGGCATGGTGTCGGCCGGTTCGACCGGTGCCGCCATGGCGGCGGCCGCGATCGTCATCGGAAGGGTCAAGGGGGTGTCCCGGCCCGCCATCGCCACGATTTTCCCGCTGGGTACCCCGACGGTGGTGCTCGATGCCGGCGCCAACGTCGAGGTCAAGCCGGAGAACCTCGTGCAATTCGCCGTGATGGGGTCGGTGGTGGCCGAGATCTACCTCGGCCGCGAGGAGCCGACCGTGGGGCTGCTCAACATCGGGGAGGAAGAGGGCAAGGGCCGCGACCTGGAGAGAGAGGCCCACGCCCTGATGCGACAGCGGACGATTCGCTTCGTCGGCAACGTCGAGGGCCGTGACCTGGGACGGGGCATCGCCGACGTTTTCGTCACCGACGGCTTCACCGGGAACGTGCTGCTGAAGACCGCCGAAGGCGTCGCACGCGCCGTGGGCCGGTTCGTGCTCGAGGGTCTCGCCGCCGAGACCGATCCCGCCGTCCAGGAAGCCGCCGCCATCATCCTCCCCAAGCTGATGGCGCTGCGCGAGCGCTTCGACCCCGAGGCGTACGGCGGCGCCCACCTCGTCGGGGTGAAGGGAACGGTCGTCATCGCCCATGGATCGTCGACGCGCCGCGCCATCGCCAACGCCCTCACCCTGGCCAGCGAGGGGGCGGAACGCGGCCTCGTCGACCGCATCGAGGCGGGACTACGTGGCTGAAGCCTTCGACACCGCCGAGGCCGTCGCCGCCGCGCTCGGTCACGAATTCGAGCGAGAGGAGCTGCTGATCGAGGCGCTCACCCATCGCTCGCTGTCCGCCGAGGAGCCCGGCGAGGTCTCCAACGAGCGGCTCGAGTTCCTCGGCGACGCCGTGCTCGGGCTGGTGGTCGCCACAGAGCTCCACACCCGCTGGGACCTCACCGAGGGTGAGATGAGCATGGTTCGGGCCTCGGTGGTCAACGAGGCCACGCTCGCCGGGATCGCCGCCTCCCTCGGCGTGGGAGGTGCGCTGCGGCTCGGGAAGGGGGAAGACGCATCGGGGGGCAGGGACAAGCCGCAAATCCTCGCCGATGCCCTCGAGGCGCTCATCGGGGCGGTCTATCTCGATTCGGGCTTCAAGAAGGTGCGGCGGATCGTGCTCGAACACTGGTCGGGGGCCATCGCCGACCGCGCCGAGTCCCCGGGTGAGCGCGACTACAAGACCCGGCTCCAGGAGGTGCTCGCCCAGAGCGGTTCCACGCCGGAATATGCCGTCGTCGGCTCGGGTCCCGACCACGAGCGCACCTTCAAGGCGACCGTCGTCGTCGACGGCAACGTGGTGGGGACGGGCGGTGGGACGTCGAAGAAGCGGGCGCAGCAGGTGGCGGCGCGGCGGGCGCTCGAAGCGCTCGGCGACGATGCCTGAACTCCCCGAGGTCGAGGCCACCCGCCGGTATCTGGCACCGGTCCTCGAGGGAGCGGTCATCGAGCGGGTGGAGGTGCGCCGCGATCGGATGACGCGGCGGAACCAGCGGCCCGGCGACTTCATCGACCGGCTGACCGGGCGCCGGGTGCGGTGTCTCACCCGTCGCGGCAAGTTCCTCCTGGCCCCGCTCGACGGTGACATCACCTGGGTCAGCCATCTCGGGATGTCGGGCAGGTTCTCCCTCAACACACCCGGCGAGCCCGAGGCTCCGCACACCAACGTCGTGATCCATTTGCGCTCCCGACCGCAGGTGCGCCTCGTCGATCCCCGGACCTTCGGCTTCGTGGCCGCCTTCACCCCCGACGAATTCGCCCGGGCGATGTCCGCGGTGGGCCCGGACGCCCTCGACGAGCTCCCCGACTCCCGGGCACTGCGCGCAATCCTGACAGGGCGGACCGCACCGATCAAGGCGTTGCTGCTCGATCAGCGGCTGGTGGCCGGACTCGGCAACATCTACGCCGACGAGGTGCTGCATCGCGCGGGGGTGGCCCCGGAGCGTCCCGGCGGATCGCTGTCCCCCGAGGAGGTTCGCGCCCTCCGCGCGGCGATTCCGATGGTCCTCCGGGCGGGGCTGCGTCACGGCGGGACCAGCCTCGGCGATCTCGCCTACCTGCTTCCCGATGGGCGGGCCGGCGACTACGTGTCGCGACTGGCCGCCTACGGGCGGGAGGGTGAGCCGTGCCGGCGATGTGGTGGCATCATCGAGCGGGTGGTGGTGCGAGCGCGCAGCAGTTTCTGGTGCCGGGGGTGCCAGCGATGAGGCGCCTCGGGATCCTGTTCGTGATCGTCGCCGCCTGCGGCGGGAGTGGGGGCCCCGCCACCACCGCTGCCGCCGGAACCCTGTCGCGCGCCGCCGAAGAGTTCGCCGTTTCCGCCGACCGCGCCCTCGACGGCACGCGGTTCGCCGACGTCACCCCCGCCACCCTGGCCGCGGTTCTCGCCGGCCTCTGCGTCGGCACCGCCCCCCTTGTCGATGACGTGGCGCGCAGTGTCGCCGCCATCGAAGCCCCGGCCGGTGCCCCCGGGGACGACGCCACCCTCACCGAGGTCCTCGTCGCCGGCGTCGCCGAGGTGTGCCCGGAACGGGTCGCCGCCGATCTGTCGGCGGCCTACCTCGCCTCGGTCCGATTCGCCGTCGAGCAGGGAGCGGGGGTGGCGGTCGACGACGAGTCGGCGCTCACCACCGGCCTCTCGGCTTGCGCCGCGCTCGACGGCGGGGATCCCGGCGACGCCCTGGTCACGATCGCCGCCGGCCTTTTCGGCGTCGAGGCCACCATCGACGAACTGCTCGCAGGCGGCATCGACGGCGCTCAGGGCATCACCGCCGGTGCGGTGCTCGCATCTTCGGTCACCTACCTGTGTCCCGAGCACGCCGACAGGGTGGAGGAATTCGTGGCAGAGCTGGCACAGGCATCAGGTAGCAGGTAGCAGGTGTCGCTCGTCGCTCGTTGCCCGTTGCCCGTTGCCATCTGCCATCTGCCATCTGCCTTGAATGCCACCCCTGTCATTCCTCTGATACCCTTTGGTCACCCGTGCATCTGAAGACCGTTTCACTCGTCGGCTTCAAGTCGTTCGCCGATCGGACCCGCATCGAGTGCGAGCCGGGGGTCACGGTCGTCGTCGGGCCCAACGGTGCCGGAAAGTCGAACCTGGTCGATGCCATCGCCTGGGTAATGGGCACCCAGGCCACCTCGGTCCTGAGGACCGAGAGGATGGACGACGTGATCTTTGCCGGTACCGCGCTGCGGCCGGCCCTCGGCCGCGCCGAGGTGTCCCTCAGCCTCGACAACGGCGATGACCCCGCCGCCGTGGAGCCGGCGGAGGTCGCCATCACCCGGCGGCTCTACCGAGACGGCACCAGCGAGTACGAGATCAACGGTGCGCCGTGCCGGCTTCTCGACATCCAGGAGCTGTTGGCCGACAGCGGTGTGGGCCGGCACCAGCACGTGATCATCGGCCAGGGCCGGGTCGACTCCGTGCTCAACGCCGGTCCGGAGGAGCATCGCACGGTCATCGAGGAGGCCGCCGGGGTGGTCAAGCACCGCGCCCGGAGGGATCGGTCGATCCGGAGACTCGAGGCCACGGAGATGGACGTCGCCAGGCTGGGCGACATCCTCGAAGAGCAGCAGCGGCACCTCAAGCCGCTGAAGCGCCAGGCGGGCGCCGCCGCGCACTACGACTCGGTGCGCGCCGAATGGCGGGCGTTGTGTCTGTGGCTCGGAGGCGAGCGGATCCGCACCCTGCGGGACCGGCTCGGCGCCATCGCCGCCGGGGAGTCTGCGGCAAGAGCCCGGCTCGAGACTGCCGTGTCCGAGCGTGACGGGATCGTCGCGTCGCTCGGAGCCTTGCAGGCTGCCGCCGGGGAGACGGGCGAGGCGCTGGAGCGCGACACCGCCGCCGCGGCCCGCCTGGAGACGACCGCAGAGCGGCTGCATTCGATCGCCCTGGTGGCGAAGGAGCGGCGTCTGCACCTGGAGCGGACCCGCACCGGCGCCGTCGAGAGGCGCGCCGACCTCGTGTCCGAGGAGTCCGACCTCCGTTCCCGGTTGGCGGCCACCGCGGCCGATGAGGCGGCGGGCGTCGAGGCGGCGGAGCGAGCCGAGATCGCACTGCGGGCCCTCGACGATGAGGAGCGGTCTCTGGCCGAGTCCGATCGGCTCCCCGCCGAGGGTTTGGCGGCCTCCCTTCGCGGCGACCTCGCCGCCCTCGAGGCTGCGGAGTCCCGTGACTCGCGTGAGTCCGCCGACCTGGCGCGGCGCCGCGGAGCGGTGGCCGCGTTCATCGATCAGGAGGTGTCCGAGACGCAGCGCCTCGCCGCCGAGCTCGCCGAGGCCGGACGCGAGTTGGCGGCGGCCGAGAAGGCCCGCGACCGGTCGCGTCAGGCCGCCGACGGGGACCGGGAGCGCGCCCGTTTCGCCGAGCAGGCGCAGCACGCCGCCGAGACCGCTCTGGCCGCGGCCCGGGCGCGCCTGGAGGCTCTCGAGGGCGCCCGGGGCGGGCTCGCCGATCCGGAGACACGGGAGCACGCCGCGGCAATCGAAGGCGTGCTGGGCACGATCTCGGGACGGCTCGACGTACCCGGCCGGTTGCAGCCGGCCGTGGACGCCGCGCTCGGCCGATGGGCCGAGGCCTTCGTCACGCGTGACGCCGCCGGCGTGGAGACGGCGGTCGGCCTCATCAAGTCATCGGGGAAGGGTGGGGTCGCATTCGTCGCAGCGTCCGGAGACACCAGCGTTCCGGCGCGACAGGTCGCCCTCGCCACGGGGACCGGGACCGCCCTCGTCGATCTGTTGGGGAGAGGGGCCGACCCGGCACTGGCTGCTGCGTTGCTCGGCGACGTGCTGGTCGTCGACGGGTGGGTGGCGGCCCGTGCCGTGGTTGCCGGCCATCCGCACGTCCGCGCGGTGACCACCGAAGGCGACCTCATCAGCGCCGCCGGAGTCATCGCCGCCCTTCCCGAGGGCGCCGAGTCGGCGGTGGTCGGCGCCGCGCGAGCGGCGGTGGAGGGCGCAGCCGTCGAGGCATCCCGTGCCGGCAGCAGGCGGGTGACCGCTCACCGTGGCCGGGATGCGGCCGAACGTGCCGAGCGCGAGGCAGGTCTCCGGCTCGAGGGCCTCGATCGGCGTGTCGGTGGCCTCGAGGAGGCGATCCGGCTCCTCGACAGGTCCCGGGCCGAGCGCACCGCCGAACTCGACCGGCTCGACGCCCGCGCCCGGGCAATCGCCGAAGCGGCGGCGCAGCGGATCGAGCGGACCACCGATCTGCGTCGCCGGATCGCCGGTCTCGAGGGTGAGCACGGGTCGCAGCAGGAACTGTGGGACGACATCTCCCGCCGCCGGTCCGCCGTTGCCTCCCGGCGCGACGAGGCGAGGGCGAACCGTGAGGCCGCCACCGCGGCACTGGCCGCCGCCGGGGAGCGCCGCCAACTCCTCGAGGCACGACACGCCGAGGTGTTGCGTCTGGTCGGTACCCCCATCGAGACCGTCGACTCGGCCGCCGCCGAACGTCTCGAGCGCATCGAGCCGGCGGCGCGGCGTGCGCTCGAGGCGGTGCGGCGCCACGTCGACGCCTTGCACGGCCGCCAGCGCGCCTTGCGCGCCGAGGCCGGTGAGGCCGGCGTACGTCTCGAGAAGGCACGGGCACGGCGCGAAGAGCTCGGGGGGCTCATCGAGGAGACGAGAGAGACCGCGTCGCGGCTGGCGGTCGAGGCCGCCGAGCTGCGGGTGCGGGAGGAGTCTGCAATCGAGGCACTGCGCCGCGACGTCGATGTTGCGGAGGAAGTGGCGCTGGCGGCGATCCGGCCCGAGGTTCCCGAGGGCGTCGACGCCGAGGCCCATGCCGCGTCGCTGGCGGCCAGGCTGCGGCGCTTCGGGCCGATCAATCCGCTGGCCGGGGCCGAGTACCGGGAGCTCGCGGAGCGGGTGTCGTTTCTCGAAGAGCAACTCGGCGATCTGGAGGAGTCCCGGTCTGAGCTGCGCAAGGTGATCAAGGCGCTCGATGCCGAGATCGCCCGGCTCTTCACCCAGGCGTTCGACGACATCGCAGGCAAGTTCACCGAGAACTTCTCGATCCTGTTCCCCGGGGGCACGGGACGGCTCACTCTCACGCCTTCCGACGACATCCTCGACACCGGTGTCGAGATCCACGCCCAACCGATGGGAAAGAAGGTCGGGCGTCTCCAGCTGCTGTCCGGGGGTGAGCGCTCCCTGGCGGCGCTCGCATTCCTGTTTGCCCTCTTCCGGTCCCGGCCGAGCCCGTTCTACGTCCTCGACGAGGTGGAGGCGGCACTCGACGATGCCAACCTGCGACGCTTTCTCCGGCTCATCGAGACCATGCGGGGTACGTCCCAGCTCGTCATCGTCACCCACCAACCGCAGACGATGGAGGCCGCGAACGTGCTGTACGGCGTGACCATGGAGCCCGGCGAGTCATCCCGGGTGCTCGCCAAGCGGCTCGCCCCGGTGTGATCCCGGTCCTCCTCGGCGGAGCCGCCCTCGTTCTCGGCGCGGCCGGATTGATACTCATGCGCCTCCGCCGCCGCCCCGGTGTGCGTCGCGACGCCCCCACCGTCGTCACCCGCCGGCAGGGTGGACTCGGCGAGCGGATCGCAGCGGTCTTTGGCGGCTCGGTCGGTGCCGAGAGCTGGACGGCGCTCGAAGAGGCCCTGCTCGCCGCCGACGTCGGCGTCGCCACGGCCTTCGCACTCGTCGACGCCACCCGCGCCCACGGCGTGAAGGACGCCGCCGATGCCCGCCGGGTGGTGCGCGCCGAGATGGTGGCCGCCTTCGGGTCGACCGACCGCAGCCTGCGGCTCGAGGGCGAGCCGGCGGTGGTGGTGGTCGTGGGGGTGAACGGATCGGGAAAGACCACCACGATTGCCAAGCTCGCCGCCCTGCTCACGGCGCGGGGTCACCGTGTGCTCCTCGGCTCCGCCGACACTTTCCGTGCCGCCGCCGCCGACCAGCTGCGCCTCTGGGGAGAACGCCTCGGTGTGGAGGTGGTGTCCGGAAGTGCCGGCGCCGACCCGGCGTCGGTGGCGCACGACGCCCTGGCTGCGGCGCGGGCGCGAGGGCACGGCGTCCTCATCGTCGACACCGCCGGGCGCCTCCACGACAAGCGGAACCTGATGGACGAATTGCGCAAGATCGTGGGCGTGCTCGGGAGGGACGGAACCGGGCCTTCCGAGGTGCTGCTGGTCATCGACGGCACGACCGGTCAGAATGGGCTCGCCCAGGCGAGGGCATTCTCCGCCGCGGTCGGGGTCACCGGTGTGGTGATCGCCAAGCTCGACGGCACTGCCCGCGGGGGGATCGCTCTCGCCGTCGAGCGCGAACTGGGTCTGCCGATCAAGTTGATCGGCGTGGGTGAGGATCCCGGCGATCTGCGAGACTTCGTTCCCGGCGAGTTCGTCGACTCGCTGCTGGAGGGATGGTGACCAACGAGGAGCTCGTCGCCGAAGCCCGGGCAGCCGCCGTGAATGCATACGCGCCGTTCTCCCGGTTCCGGGTCGGGGCCGTGGCCGTTGCCGCCGATGGAACCCGCTACTCCGGTGCCAACGTCGAGAACAGCGCTTACGGATCCGGGATCTGCGCCGAGGGATCTGCGATCTCCCGGGCGGTTTCGGCGGGCGTTCGCAAGATCGACACGCTGGCAGTGGCTTGCATCGATGCCGATGAGCCCGGGTACCCGTGCGGCAACTGCCGCCAGCTGATGGTGGAGTTCGACGTCGATCGCGTGGTGATCGACGCGCCGGACGGGCCTCGACAGCACACGCTCGAAGAGCTCATCCCGCACCGCTTCAAGCTCTCGTGACCGGCTACTCCGGAACCCCCCTCCTGGAGAAGTTGGGGATCGACCAGCGGACGCGGCTCGTCGTTTCCGGGGCTCCTTCCGGGTGGGTGGAGTTGGTGCTTCGGCCGCCGCCCGGGGTGCGGGTGGGTGACCTGCGGGTTCGATCGGCCGACGTGATCGTGCTGTTCTGCCCGAGCCGGCCCGACCTCGAGGTGGGTCTTCCCCGGGCCACACAGCGGCTCCGCCCCGACGGCGCACTCTGGGTGGCCTGGCCGAAACGGGCCTCGGGCGTCGCCACCGACATGACGGAGGATGCCGTCCGCGAGGTGGCGCTGCCCACCGGGCTCGTGGACGTCAAGGTTGCGGCCCTCGACGCCACCTGGAGCGGCCTCAAGCTGATGGTACGGCGGGAGAATCGGGCCCTCTGGGGCAAGATCGCGAAAACCGGGCCTAAATTGAGTGGTGCATCCGCCGATACCGTGGTGTGACCACCCACATCACGCGGGTTCCCGACTGGAAGATCACCACCGGCTACCGGGTTCTGGTGAAGATCGGGTGGGGAGTCATCGTTCTCGCCGTCTATTTCGCCGCGGCGGCATCGATTCTGCACGCGACGGTGATCTGGTGGATCGTCGCCGGACTCGCCGTGGTCGTCATCCTCACGTCGCTGCTCCTCCCGGAGCCGTTGCCCCGCGACATGATCACCGGCAGTCGCAACCACATCGACGCGCGCCGGCATTAGGACCGGGCGCGCAGCGCCTCGATGAGTCTCGGCAGCACCTGGTGCACGTCGCCGACGATTCCGAGGTCGGCTATGCCGAAGATCGGTGCCTCCTCGTCCTTGTTGATCGCGATGATCGTTCCCGAGTCCTTCATGCCGACGAGGTGCTGCATGGCGCCGCTGATTCCGCAGGCGATGTAGACGTTCGGCTTGACCGTCTTGCCGGTCTGGCCCACCTGCATCGAGTAAGGCACCCAACCCGAGTCGACCACCGCCCGGGTCGCCCCGACGGCGGCACCGATCAGCCCGGCGAGCTCGCTCACGAGCGTGAACCGGTCGGGTCCGCCCATGCCCCGCCCGCCGCTGACGATGACGGAGGCGTCGGCCAGTGACGGGCCCTGCGACTCCTCGGCGTGCCGGGAGACGATCCTGGCCCCTCCGGCCCGCCCGGTCGACGGCGATTCCACCCGGTGGACGGCCGGGGTGGCGGCGGCGCCCGGTGCTGCGGTGAATGACTTCGGTCGCACCACGACCAGGTACGGCCCCGGCCCGGTGAATGCGGTCTCGATCAGGGTGGTGCCTCCGAAGATCTCATTGACCACGGACACCGTGGAACCCTCGACCTTCACGTCCACCGCGTTGGACAGGACCGCGGCGCCGGTGCGGGCGGCGAGACGCCCGGCGACGTCGCGGTCCGTCGGGGTCAGCCCGAAGAAGACGACGTCCCCAGGGCCGACGAGGCCGGCGAGCGCGGCCGCGGCCGCGGTCGAGGGAAGGGTGTCGCCCGGGTCGAGGTGGTGCACCGCGGCGGCGCCGTGGGCACCGAGGGCGGCGAAGTAGGTGTCGGATCCGACGCCGACGGAAAAGGCGGCGACGTCGGCGCCGAAGCTGCGCGCCTTGGTGAGCATCTCCAGCGAGATGGTCGACGGCTTCCCACCGTTCTCCTCCGAGAAGACGAAGAACCTCATGTCAGATCACCTTCGTCCGTTCCAGGAGCTTCACGATCTCGAGGTGTGCATCGCCCTCGTCCTTGACCTTGGTGCCTCCGGCGCGTTCGGGCGCGGGGCGGACCGTGGTGATGACCTGTCCCGAGCCAAGGGTGCCCACGGAGGCGGTGTCGAAGCCGAGGTCGGCTGCGGTGGGCTGGTCGACCGGCTTCTGCTTCGCCTGCATGATCCCCTTGAAGGTCGGGTAACGCGGTTCGACCGCCGCCGAGGTCACGGAGACGAGGGCGGGCAGGCCCGATTCGACGATGTCGTACCCGGCGGCGGTCTGGCGCTCCACGCGCAGCGTGGCGCCGTCGAGGGTCACCTTGCGGGCGAAGGTGAGCGCGGGGAGGTCGAGCAGCTCGGCGATCATCTGCGGAACGACTCCGGCGTAGCCGTCCGTCGATTCGGTTCCGGTGATGACCAGATCGGCCCCCTCCCGAGCGATGGCGGCGGCGAGCACCCGCGCCGTGACCAGCGCTCCGGATCCGCGCAGCGCCGGGTCGCTCACGACGACGGCCTTGTCGGCGCCCATGGCGAGCGCCTGACGGATGCCCTGCAGGTTGCCGGCCGGGCTCATCGAAACCAGAGTCACGGATCCGCCGGCGGTTTCGGCGAGCTGCAAACCCATTTCGATGCCGTACCGGTCGGTGTCATCGAGCACCTGTTCGGCGGGACGCACCACGAAGTGCGCTTCGGGATCCAGGGCATACGGGGTGGCCGGATCCGGGATCTGCTTCACGCATACGGCGATCTTCACGACCCTCCTCGGTCTGAGGCCGGGGCGATGTTAGGGCGGATCAGCTCGGGTCCCGGTTGAACCCGCTTCACATCAATTCGGGGAGCAGTGCGTCCAGCAGCCGGGTGAACCGTTCCCGGGCGGCATCGGCAGTCGCGGTCACCTCTTCGTGGCTGAGCGGTGTCGGCGATATGCCCGCGGCGAGGTTGGTGACGAGTGAGATCCCGAGCACCCGACCGCCCATGTGCCGCACCGCGATGGCCTCCGGCACCGTCGACATGCCGACGAGGTCGGCTCCGAGTCGCTTTGCCATCTGCACCTCGGCGGGCGTCTCGTACGACGGGCCGGGGAACCAGGCGTACACGCCTTCACCCAGCGTCACCCCGACCCGACGGCCGACCCGACGGGCGAGATCGCGCAGCTCCCCTGGGTAGACGGACGACATGTCGGGGAAGCGGGGCCCGAGCCGGTCGTCGTTGGGTCCGGCGAGGGGGTTGCGGGCGGTGAGATTCACATGATCCCGGATCAGCACCAGGTCGCC
Source organism: Acidimicrobiia bacterium (assembly GCA_035291545.1). Lineage (GTDB taxonomy): Bacteria > Actinomycetota > Acidimicrobiia > Spongiisociales > UBA11373 > UBA11373. Next base: position 5,645 of record DATDRW010000098.1, on the reverse strand, counting down.
GGGCGCCATGCCGTCGGCGACCCCGCCGGCGGCGTTGGTCAGCACGACCGTCGCACAGCCGGAGGCGACGGCGGTTCGCACCGCGAACACGACGTCCGACAGGTCCCAACCCTCATAGCTGTGCACCCGGCCCGCGAGGATCATCACCCCGGCGCCGCCGAGGTCCGCGGAGAACAACGAGCCGGAGTGCCCTTCGACCTTTGGTACCGGGAACCCGGGAATCTCCCGATACGGCACCTCGACGGCTCCCGGGAGCGAGGCGGCGTAGGCGGAGAGGCCGGAACCGAGCACCACGGCAAGACGATGCGAGGGCCGGCCGGTGCGCCGGGCGATGTCGGCGGCGGCGGCGGTGATGGCTTCGTAGGTCATCGCACCTCCTCGTGGACCAGGGGCGGGGGAGTGGCCGGGCCGTCTCCGATCACGACGGCCCGTTCTACCAGGGGCATGGCCTCCGCCAGGCGCCGCGGCTCCCTCCAGCGGATCCGGACCAGCGGATCGCCGGGAGCGACCTCGTCGCCGACCTTCGCGCAGACCGTAAAGCCGACCCCGGGATCGATCTGTTCCTCCTTGGTGGCCCGGCCGGCGCCGAGGCGGACCGCGGCCACGCCGAGGTCGAGAGCGTCGCAGCGGGTGACGACACCACCCCTGGCGGCGGTGACCACCGTCTCCTCGGGGGCGCTCGCCAGCAGAGAGGTGTCGTGGAGCACCGCCGGATCGCCGCCCTGGGCGACGACGACCTCTTCGAGCTTGGCAAAGGCCCGGCCGTCCGACACCGCTCGCTGCATCTGGACCCGGGCGGCAGCACGGTCGCCGGCCACCCCCGCCATGAGCAGCATTTCCACACCGAGGCGGTAGGTGATCTCGACCAGGTCGCTGGGCCCACCGCCCCGGAGCACCTCGACCGACTCCGCGATTTCGTTGGCGTTTCCCACCGCGGCGCCCAGCGGCTGGCTCATGTCGGTGATGAGGGCGGAGACCGGCGTGCCGTATGAGGCTCCGATCCCGACCATGGTGCGAGCGAGTTCGCGAGAGCGGGCGATGTCCTTCATGAAGGCTCCACTGCCGACCTTGACATCGAGGACGAGGGCATCCAGGCCCTCGGCCAGTTTCTTCGACATGATCGACGAGGCGATCAGCGGGATCGATGGCACGGTGCCGGTGACGTCGCGCAACGCGTAGATCCGGCGGTCGGCGGGGACGAGTCTGTCCGACTGGCCGGCGAGCACCAGTCCGGTTCGCGCGAGGAGCCGGGTGAACTCGGCGGGATCGAGGGCGGTGCGGAAGCCGGGGATCGACTCGAGTTTGTCGAGCGTGCCGCCGGTGTGGCCGAGACCGCGCCCGCTCATCATCGGCACCGCGACACCGCAGGCGGCCACGATCGGCGCCAGCGGGATGCTCACCTTGTCGCCGACGCCACCGGTGGAGTGCTTGTCCACCTTGGGTGCGGCGACGTGGGAGAAGTCGAGGACGTCGCCGGAGTGCAGCATGGCGTCGGTCCACGACGCCAGTTCTTCGCCGTCGAGACCCTTGAGCAGGATCGCCATGAGCAGGGCGGCCATCTGGTAGTCGGGGACGGTATCGGCGGTGAATCCGGCGATGAGCCAGCGAACCTCGTCGGCGGAGAGCTTCCCTCCGTCCCGCTTGTGCTCGATCAGCTCGACGACGTTCATGACGCGCCCATTGTGGGCACGCGGCCGTGGATCACGCGAACACCCTCGGCGCGCAGCCGCTTTGCCTGCTCATCCTCGCTCCCTGGGACCAGGCGGCCGGTGGCGGCGACCACCCTCCACCAGGGATACTCGCCGTGGGGTTCGGCGAGGATACGACCCACCGCCCGCGCCGCTCCCGGTCGTCCCGCCTCGGCTGCGACTTCTCCATAGGTGGTCACCTCGCCGGGTGCGATCCGCAGGAGTACCTCGGCGACCCGCTGCTCGAATTCGGTCACGTCGTCCCGAACAGGCGATCCCCCATGTCGCCCAGTCCCGGCCGGATGTAGAAGTGGTCGTTGAGGTCGCGATCGAGGGCAGCGACGACGATGCGTACGTCGGGATGCTCCCGCTCGATCCGGGCCACACCGCCCGGGGCAGCGACCACACACAGCGCGGTGATGCGACTCGCCCCCGACGCCTTCGCCTTGCCGATCGCCCAGGAGAGCGATCCCCCGGTCGCCAGCATGGGTTCGAGGACGAGCACGGTGGCCCGCTCCAGGTCGGGTGGCTTGAAGTAGTACTCGATCGGCTCGGCCGTCTCCTCGTTCCGCTGCACGCCGGCGAAGCCGACCTTCACGTAGGGGATGAGGTCGATCACCGCATCGAGCAGTCCGAGGCCGGCGCGCAACACCGCGATCGCCACCACCTTCGAGGTCTCGAATCCCGTGGTCTGCTCGAGCGGAGTGTCCACAGGGTGTTCGATGACCGGGAGGTCCCGGGTCGCCTCGAGGGTGAGGAAATAGCAGAGGCGGCGCGACGCCGAGCGGAACTCCTCGGGCAGGGTGCGCTTGTCGCGGAGCACCGTGAGGTAGTGCTTGGCGAGCGGGTGGTCGAGAACGGTCAGGCTCACACAATCCTCCCCCGAGGCGGTTTCCGAGAGCGTAGTGACGGGTCCGGGGCACCGTTGCTGGCCGCAATTCGTCAGTCTCGCGGGTCGCGTCGGCGCGGCCCGGTCAGGTTCTCGGGTCGAGGCGAACGCGGCTCGTGGCGCAATTCGTCAGAGCGCGGCGGAGATGTGAGCGCGATCCTTCCGGCGAATTGCGAATTGCGAATTGCCGCACGGCGGCGTCGTCCCGATCGCGTTCCTACCCTTTCCCCAATGTTCGACGGGCTCACCTCACGGCTCGGGGTCGTCTTCGAGCGGCTCCGGGCGAAGGGTCGGCTCTCCGAGGCCGATGTCGCCGCCGCGCTCGGCGAGGTGCGGCTCGCCCTGCTCGAGGCCGACGTCAACGTCGAAGTGGTGAAGCGACTCCTCGACAGGGTGCGGGGGCGCGCCGCGGGCGCCGAAGTGCACAAGAGCCTGACCCCGGGACAGCAGGTCGTCAGGATCGTCCACGAGGAACTGGTCACCACCCTGGGCCGGGAGGCGGTTCCCCTTGCAGTGGCGCCGCGTCCGCCGCTGGTGGTGCTCCTCGTCGGCCTCCAGGGGTCGGGAAAGACGACGACGGCGGCCAAGCTCGCCGAGCGGCTCAAGGCGCAGGGAAAGCACCCGCTGCTCGTCGCCGCCGACCTGCAGCGTCCCGCCGCCATCGATCAGCTCGAGGTGCTCGCCGAACGGATCGGAGTGCCGATCCACGCCGATCGCGGCGGAAAGCCCGAGCGCCTGGTGCGCGAGGCACGCAAGCGGGCGGTCGAGGAGCGTCTCGATGCCGTCGTGATCGACACCGCCGGCCGGCTCCAGATCGACGACACCCTCATGAACGAGCTCGCCGTCGTGCGCAAGGCGGCCCAACCACACGAGGTGCTGCTCGTACTCGACGCGATGACCGGACAGGATGCGGTAGCGGTCGCTCGCGGCTTTCTGGAGAAGGCCGACGTCACCGGGTTGGTGCTCACCAAGCTCGACGGCGATGCCAGGGGTGGGGCGGCGATCTCGGCCCGCGAGGTGACGGGCCGGCCCATCAAGTTTGCCGGAGTCGGCGAGGGCGCGGGGGACCTCGAGGTGTTCCATCCGGAGCGGATGGCGTCGCGGATCCTGGGGATGGGTGACGTCTTGACGCTCATCGAGAAGGCCGAAGCGGCATACGACGCCACCGAGGCCGCCTCGGCCGCAGAGAAGCTGCGCACCGTCTCGTTCACGCTCGAGGACTTCCTCGTCCAGTTCCAGCAGTTGCGCCGGATGGGCGGAATGGGGCAGTTGCTTGGTATGCTGCCCGGCGCCGCATCGGCCTCCCTGAAGGCCGGTGTGTCCGACGCGGACCTCGGGCGGGTCGAAGCGATCATCCGATCGATGACCCCGGACGAGCGGCGCAGCCCAAGGATCGTCGACGGAAGCCGCAGGCGGCGGATCGCCACTGGGTCGGGAACAACCCCCCACGACGTGAACGACCTGCTCCGGCAGTTCGCCGAGACACAGAAGCTGATGAAGGCCGTGGCCGAGGGGAGGAGCCCGATACCGGGGTTCGTCGCCCCCGGTCCGCGGCGCACGAGGAAGAGGTGACCACATGGCGGTGAAGATCCGCCTCACGCGAATCGGAAAGAAGCGGCAGCCCTCCTACCGGGTGGTCGTCGCCGACTCGCGCGATCCGCGCGACGGGCGCTACATAGAACAGATCGGCCGCTACGACCCGCGCCAGGAGCCGTCGCTGGTCGAGATCGACGCCGAGCGCGCCGCGTTCTGGCTCGCCCGGGGCGCCCAACCGTCGCCCCAGGCGAAGAAGCTCATCGAGATCGCCAGCGGGACCAGGCCCGTCCCCGTGCGCGCCGCCAAGGTGCATGTGATCGGCGAGCCCGCGCCCGCCGCCACCGAGGCCGCCCCGGTGGTCGCCACCAAGGTCGTCGACGCGGTCGAAGAGGCGGTGCCGCTCATCGAGGACGCCGCACAAGGAATCGTCGGGGAGGAGCCATGAGGGGGGAGATCGTCCAGCGCGTCGTCGAGTACATCTCCAAGGAGATCGTGGAGAACCCGGACGACGTCACCGTCACCATCGTCGAGGAGGGCCCCGACGAGGTGATCGCCGAGGTCCGCGCCGCCAAAGGCGACATGGGTCGGGTCATCGGGCGTCGCGGCCGCGTGGCCAAGGCGATCCGGGTGCTCGCCCAGGCGGCCGCCGACGAAGAGGGTCTCCAGGCCCGGGTCGAGTTCATCGACTGACGCCTTGCCCGATCCCTCCACCAATCGGATACGGGTCGGGCGCATCGGCAAGCCGCACGGTCTCCGCGGCGAGGTGACCGTGGTCCCCGAGAGCGACGATCCGGACCGCTTCGCCCCCGGTGCCGTCCTCGCCACCGACGACGGCGTCGCATTGACCGTCCGCGCCTCCAATCGGTACCGGGACCGGGGGCTCGTGGTCGCCTTCGAGGGGGTCGGGTCCCGTGAGGATGCGGAGCGGCTGCGCGGGGAACTGTTGACCGTGGCCGCCGCCGGCAGGCGGCCGCTGGGGGACGGGGAGTTCTGGGAGGACGATCTGGTGGGGGTGACCGCGGTCTCGCCCGACGGCACCGTGCTGGGCATGGTGTCCGGCGTCGAGTTCGGCGTCGGTCAAGACCGCCTCGTCATCACCACGCCTCACGGAACCGAAGTGCTGGTGCCGTTCGTGGCCGCGCTCGTCGGAGACCCCTCCGGTGGGGTAATCGAGATCAGAGACCCCGGCGGGTTGTTCTGAGTCTCAGCCGGTGACGGTGAGCGTTCCCCGCATCGAGGCATGGAACTCGCAAAAGAACTCGTAGGTCCCCGGCTCATCGAGCGTGACCTCGAAGGTGGCTCCGCCCGACTTCGACCCTGATGCCCAGGCGCCGTCCGTCGCGGTCGTGGTGTGGGTGCCGTTCACCCAGAGGAACGTCACGGTCGAGCCGGCGGGAATCGAGAGCTCGGCCGGAGCGAACTGGAAGTTCGAGATCGTGATCGTGGCGTCGCCCGTCGACGGCGCCGTGGTGGCCCCTGCGCCCGTCGTGGTGGTGGCGGCGGTGGTGGTGGTGGCGGCGGTGGTGGTCGTG
>DATDRW010000097.1:0-21255 GCA_035291545.1 Acidimicrobiia bacterium | reverse complement strand
CTCTTCTCCCTGCGCCACCGGACTCTCGCGCTAGCGGAATGGGCGGCTGAGCGGTAGAGGAGAAGGTCATGATCCACCGGGCCGTGTTCCGAGCCAGTATCAGGAGGACCAACACCGACCTTCAATCGGTCAGGGACCTCTGACGTACCCGCCTTATTCTCTGGTGTCATTCCCGCACCCTGGGGTGCCACTTCTTGAGTACACCCGTCGAAGGTGAGCCTTTGGCGATTGAGGCAGACTCGGCATGGAGACTCAAGCCGTGGGGGTGGGGTCCGACCTGGCCGGGTTGGTCCTCTTACCGTTCGTTCGTCTGGTCTCGCTGGCGATCTATGTGCTCGTGCCCATCGGCTTCTTCTTCGAGGGACCGGTCGGCGAGATCGACACGGGCTGCGTCAAGGCAGTCGAGTAGCTACGCCCTCGAGCTGACCCGCCGGCGCCGGGACCTACCGAGCCGTTCGGTTCGGCGCGATTCGCATAGAGTCGAGACATGGCGACCGTCCGGCCCGCTGCCGTGGCCGGGGCGTTCTACCCGGCCGACCCCGCCGCGCTCCGCGGTACCGTCGAGCGCCTGCTCGAGCAGGCGGTGCCACCGGCGATCGACGTGCACCCGCGGATCCTCGTCGTCCCCCACGCCGGCTACGTGTACTCGGGATCGGTGGTGGCGGCCGCCTACCGGGTGCTGCAGGCGGCACCGACCCGGCGGCGGGTTGTACTCCTCGGTCCCTCTCACTTCATCGCGTTCAGGGGCATCGCCACCCCCGGCGCCGACCGCCTGGCGACGCCGCTCGGCGAGGTGCCGGTGGACCGGGAGCTGACCTCCCTGGCCGAGTCCGATCCCATGGTCGCGCCCGATTCGGCCGCCCATGCCCGCGAGCACAGCCTCGAGGTGCAACTTCCGTTCCTCCAGGTGGTGCTCGGTGAGTTCGCCGTGCTGGCGATGCTCACCGGCGAGGTCACCCACGAGCGGGCCGCGGATGTGCTCGACGCCACCACGGCCGGCGGCGACGTGGTGGCCGTGATCTCCTCGGATCTGTCGCATTACCTGCGCTACCAGGCGGCGCGCCGTCGGGACGCTAAGACCATCGCCGCCATCGCCGAACTGCGCGCCGAGGATCTCGCCTGGGACGACGCCTGCGGGCGGACCGCGGTTCAGGCGGCGCTGGTCCTGGCCCGCCGGCGCGCTTGGGCGTGCCGCCTCCTCGATCACCGCAACTCCGGCGACACCGCCGGGCCGAAAGACAATGTCGTCGGCTACGCCGCCTTCGCCATCGGGCCCCCGGTGTGATCAGCGGGCGAGCCGCACCGGGAGCCGGCGGGGACCCCAAGTCCCGGGACCGTCCGGATCGAACACCCCGGCACACCGGGTGCCGCATGTCGTGCAGCACCCGTCGGCGTCGAGGCGGCAGTGGCCCAGCCGGTACCAATCGCGCTCTATGACGACTCCGCCGCAACCGCTGCAGTAGGTGGCCTGCCCGGCTGGGTCGTCGACGTTGCCGGTGTAGACGTAGCGCAGGCCGTTGGCCATGGCGATCCGCCGAGCCCGTGACAGGGTCTCCGGTGCGGTGGGGGGACGGTCGAGCATCTTGAAGTCCGGGTGGAACGCACTGAAATGGAGCGGTACGTCGGGACCCAGCCGGTCGATCACCCAGGATGACAGGCGATCGATCTCCTCGGACGAGTCGTTGAGACCGGGGATCAGCAGGGTGGTGATCTCCAACCACACGTCGACCTCCCGGTGGACGAACTCGATCGTCTCCAGCACCGGAGCGAGGTGGCCGCCGCAGAACCGGCGGTAGAAGTCCTCGGTGAAGGCCTTGAGGTCGATGTTGGCCGCGTCCATGTGGGCGTAGAACTCGGCGCGTGGCTCGGAGGTGACGTACCCGGCGGTGACCGCCACCGTCTTCAGGCCGACTTGCCGGCAGGCCCGGGCGACGTCGACGGCGTACTCGTGGAAGATCACCGGGTCGTTGTAGGTGAAGGCGACGCTGCGGCAGCCCAGCTCGGCGGCGCGCCGGGCGATGGTGTCCGGTGTGGCCCGGTCGGCGAGGGTGTCGTACTCGCGGGCCTTGGAGATGTCCCAGTTTTGACAGAACCGGCAGGCAAGGTTGCAGCCGGCGGTCCCGAACGACAGCACCGGCGTGCCGGGGAGGAAGTGATTGAGCGGCTTCTTCTCGATCGGGTCGACGCAGAAGCCGCTGGAGCGCCCGTAGGTGGTGAGCACGATCTGGTCCTCCAAGCGGGCCCGGACGAAGCACAGGCCACGCTGGCCCTCATGGAGCTTGCATGCCCGCGGGCAGGCGTCGCACTGAATCCGACCGTCGCCGAGCCGGTGCCAGAACCTCGTCGGCACGATCGCCTCGGCGGGTCCCAGAGGGGTAACCGTGGTCAGCACATACCGTCCGCTGATGACGATACCGGCCGCGCCGGCGATGGAACCGGCTTCGTCACCGGCTTGGAGAAGGTCTGACGATGCCCTCGGTGCGGGGGTCTCGCGATCGTATCGGTACTCGGCTCACGCCCTGGTTCGACTCGACCTTGCTATCGCGCCGCGCTCCGTGCGCCGTGGTCGCCAGGTTGAGACCGCATCGTCTGGCGGCGGTGTCTCATTCGCGACCACGCAGAGGCTGCAGGGCGTGCCGCCAGCCACATGAGGGCGGTGATGATCACCGCCGAGGTCAGGCACCAGGCGCAGGTGGCCCCGATGACGAAGGGCTCGAGAAATGTGAGATACGCCGACAGGAAGACGCCGGCGACCGTCCCGGCAAACAGGGCGATGGTCAGGACGTCGGAGTGGCGTCGGTTCAGCCGCCCCATTCCCCACATCGTCAGGATCACGGAGTATCCGATGACCCCGAGCACACCGATCGGGATCACCCCGAACAGTCGGGCGTAGTCGCTCTGCTGGACGGCGTTACAGTCGCCCACCGGGCCACAGACCGCCTCCGAGCCGCCGACCTCCACGAACGTGAGGTAGACGGCGACTCCAAGTCCGATTACGGCAAGCAAGGCGATCGCACCTCCCGGAGGAGGCGCCGCTGCGGACCTCCGCATGCGCACCCACACTCCGATGAGGGCGGCCGACATCACGGCTAGCACCGCAACCGAAATCGAATTGCCGACCGGGTCGGTGCGGAACCGGTCCCACGGAGATTCTCCGCCGAAGGTCGGGAACTCGGCCTCACCCGGTGAGTTTGAGGTGGTCGTGGAGGGCGATGTGGTGCTCGAGGCGGGGATCGCGGGTTCGGGGATCGGGACGCCGTGCAGCGCGGCAGCGAGCCCGGGGATCGCCGGCCAGTCGATCGTGCCGCCGGCGTCGAGGGTGTCGAGCACGATCCCGGGGAACTCCTCCGGGATCTCCTCCGATCCGATCAGGTACCGGTCGCCGACGACCAGCCGGGGAACCCCGGCCGACTCGATGTCGAGGGCAGCGCTGGCTGCGATGAACAGATCGGCTCCTTCGGAGATGGAGGTATCGACGAGGAGGATTTCCAGACGCCCGTTGCTCATGAGAGAGAACGCCAGCTCTTCCGGCGGGATCGCCTCGTCGTAGAACAGGTCGGGTGCGCCTCCCGCCGCCTCGAAAACACCGGGGAGCACCTCGGTGATCACGTACTCACAGTGCCCGCAGGCGGGAAGGAAGAAGACGACGGCGCGTACTACCGGCTCCTCCGCTGCGGCAGTCCGGGCGCCGCCGAGGAGCACTACGAGGACGAACAGGATCGGGGCCACGCGAGATCGCTGGTTCACGAGTCGCCTCCTACGCCGACTCGGCAGGTGCCGCCTTCGGATCCGGATAGAACCTCCGCTGTGCCCACAGGGCGACGTACACGAGCCCGACGAGCACCGGCACTTCGATCAGCGGGCCCACGACTCCGGCGAGGGCCTCGCCCGAAGTTATGCCGAATACCCCAATGGCCACCGCGATGGCCAACTCGAAGTCGTTGCTGGCCGCGGTGAAGGCGAGGGTGGCGGTGCGGTCGTAGGGGAGGCGCAGGCGTCGTCCCACGGCGAATCCGGCGACCCACATGATCAGGAAGTAGGCGAGCAGGGGAAGAGCGATGCGCGCCACATCGAGAGGCTGTGAGGTGATCTTCTCGCCCTGGAGGGCGAACAGGACCGCAACGGTGAAGAGCAGGCCGAGCGTCGCCACCGGGGCCACCCGGGGCACGAACACCGACTCGTACCATTCCTTGCCCCGAACCCTCTCTCCCCACCGTCGGGTGAGGTAACCGGCCGCCAGCGGCACCCCGAGGAAGATCAGGACGATGCGGGCGATCTCCCAGAGCGACACCGCGAATGTAGAGGTGTCGAGGCCGAGCCAATCCGGAAGGATCTGCAGGTAGAAGTAGCCGAGAACCGAGTAGAAGGCCACCTGGAAGACGGCGTTGAGCGCTACCAGCACCGCCGCGGCCTCCCGATTGCCGAGGGCGAGATCGTTCCAGATGAGCACCATGGCGATGCAACGGGCCAGGCCCACGATGATGATCCCGGTGCGGTACTCGGGGAGGTCGGGCAACAGCAGCCAGGCGAGGGTGAACATCACCAGGGGGCCGACCACCCAGTTGAGCACCAGGGAGGTGACCATCATGCGCCGATCCCGAGCCACCGTACCGATGCGCGAGTAGTCGACCTTGGCCAGGACCGGATACATCATGGCGAACAGGCCGATGGCGATGGGCAGGGACACCGTATCGACCTTGATCGAGTCGATGGAGTCGTTGAGATCGGGGAAAAGACGGCCGAGTCCGAGACCGATCGCCATGGTGAGCCCGATCCAGAGCGGCAGATAGCGATCGAGCATCGAGAGGCGGGCGACGACCGACGACGCCTCAGCCGTGCGTGTCGCGTCGGTCACCGATCGACCTCGTGGCTCTCCAGAGTGACGACGCGCTGCACCAGCAGGGAAACCAGTTCTTCGGTCTTGGGGATCTTCCCCGACAGGATCACCTGTTCGTCTACCACCAGGGCGGGGAGTCGCATCACCCCGTACGCGGCGATCTGCTTGTAGTCGGTCACCTTCACCACGTCGCCCTGGACACCGATCAGATCGAGCGCCTCCCGGGCTCGCTTCTCCAGTGTGATGCAGTTGGCGCATCCAATACCGAGAACCTTCAGCTTCATTGCGATTCCTTTCAGACGACGGCGTTCAAGAGGTATCCGGTGATGAGGATCCCGGTGGCCACGACCGCCACGAAGGTGGCGAGGAGCCGCATGGAGAGCACGCGTCGGAGCAGCACGAGTTCCGGAAGCGACAGCGCCACGACCGACATCATGAAGGCGATGGCGGTCCCCAGCGCCACGCCCTTGGCGTGCAGCGCCTCCACGAGCGGGATCGTCCCGGCGGCATTCGAGTAGAGGGGAATCCCGAAGAGCACCGCGACCGGTACCGCCAGCGGGTCGTCGGGACCGGCCCAGCGAGCGAAGAGGTCTGCGGGCGCCCAGCCGTGGATGACGGCTCCGATGGCGATGCCTGCCAGCAGATACGGCCAGATCCGGCCGAGGATGGCCCGCACCTCGTACCTTGCCGCGGTGAACCGCTCTCCCCACGTCGGCCCGGCATCCGGTGTCGAGTGGTTCGGTGCCCGCGCCGCAAACACGAACGGCTCTACCCAGCGTTCCAGGCCGAGCCGCCCGATCACCGCACCGGAGACGATGGCGACCGTGAGACCGGTAGCGACGTAGAGCGCCGCCACCTCGACCCCGAACGAACCGGCCACCAGGATCACCGCCACCTCGTTGACCAGCGGGCTGGCGATGAGGAAGGTCATGGTCATCCCGAGTGGCACGCCGGCGGCAACGAAGCCGATGAACATGGGCACCGCCGAGCACGAGCAGAACGGCATGACCACTCCGAGGGCCGCGGCGAGCCCGTACCCCACCACCCGCCCCTTTCCCCCGAGCAGATCCCTCGTCTTCTCGACGGAGATGAACGAGCGCAGCACCGTCACGATGAAGACCACGCCGGTGAGCAGGAGCGCGATCTTGACCGTGTCGTACAAGAAGAAGTGGATCACCTCGCTCGTTCGCGAGTCCTCCGTCACCCTGGGGAGGCCGCGCACGACCCAGTCGGCAATCCGTCCATTGACGGCGTAGAGGCCCACCCCCAGCGTGGCTGCCGCGGTGACCCTCGCCCAGGCGACACCGGTTCGAGGCGGCGATGCCGTGTCCGTGGTCACTCCGCGTCGTCGCCCTCTCCGGTGAGCACCCGGCGGATCTCGTCGAGTGCCGCCGGTACCAGCCGGTAGTCCACCCAGCGTCCCCGGCGGGTTCCTTCGACCACCCCGGCGTCGCGTAGGACCTTGAGGTGGTACGAGAGCAGGTTGGGGGGGACGTCGACCGAGGTGCGGAGCTCGCAGACGCAGCGCTCGCCCCCTCGAAGGACCTGGAGGATCCGTAACCGGGTGGGATCGCCGAGCGCCGCCAGCCGGGCCGCCGTCGCTTCGATCACCATTGATTCAAGAAACCTTGATGTGACCACGGGCGCATCGTCTCTCCGGCCGCCCGCGCCATCCAGGGCCGTTGGTCACACCGGTGGGCGATCTCACCAGTCGCCGGTGACCCCGAGACGCCCGAGGAGGTCGGCGACCCGACCGCGGATTTCGTCGCGGATCGCCCGCACCCGGTCGATCGGGAGCCCGGACGGGTCGTCGAGGTCCCAGTCCTCGTAGCGGACCCCGGGGACGTAGGGGCACTCGTCCCCGCACCCCATGGTGACGACGACGTCGGCGTCGTGGATGATCTCGATCGTCCACCTCTGCGGGACGGCCGTCGACATGTCGATGCCGATCTCCCGCATCGCCTCGGCGGCGACCGGGTTCACCGTTGCCGCCGGATCGGAGCCCCCGGAGAAGACATGGACGCGGTCTCCGCCGAGAACCCGGGCGAACCCCGCCGCCATCTGGGAGCGGCCGGCGTTGTGGACGCAGAGAAAGACGACGGTCGGGGTAGTCGTTGACACGGGGGAACCCTATCCCCACCACCGCACGAAGAGCGGGGCCAGGACCACGGCGGGGAGCGAAGAGCGGGGCCAGGACCACGGCGGGCGAGAGTATGGCGGCCGTCACCGACAGCGCCTATCCCCACCACCGCACGAAGAGCGGGGCCAGGACCACGGCAGGGAGCATGTTGGCCACCCGCACCTGTTTCAGATCGAGCAGGCGCAGCGAGATCCCCAGGAGCAGGATGCCGCCGGCGGCTCCGAGCCCGTCGAGCATGGGGTCGGTGAGCACCCCGTCGAGCGTGCCGGCGGCGAGGGCGATGCCGCCCTGGATCACGGCGACCGTCACCGCCGAGGCGGCCACCCCCCACCCGTACACGGCGGCAAAGGCGATCGCGGCGAAACCATCGAGTGCCGACTTCACGAGCAACAGCTCGGCGTCCCCGAGACCATCCTGGATCGAGCCGACGATGGTGAGCGGTCCGACGCAGAAGACGAGGGAGGCGACGACGAAACCCTCGGCGAACCGGTTCTCATGGGGCACCGGCAGAGTGGTCTCGGGGACGTCGACGTCGACCGGCACCGCGGCGGCGAAACGCCGCTGCAGAGCCTCGCCCAACCGGTGCAGCCCGGCCTCGATCCGTATCAGTTCGCCGAGCACCGCCCCGAGCAGCACGGCCCCGAGCACCAGGGGAAACTCGTCGGTGGGCAGGATCTCCCGAAAGCCGATCGCCGCGGTCGCCAGGCCGAGGGTGGCGAGCACCGTGCCGCGCACGCTTTCCGGGAACTTCCTGCCGGCAACGGCACCGACCACGGTGCCGGCCAGCACGGTGGCGACGTTGGTGATCGTGCCGACGGGAACCATCACGGCTCGCCCCGGAAGGCGGCAGCCGCCTCGAAGCGGACCCGGAAGTCCTCGTCGGCGGCCGCCAGGGCGACCAGGTCGCGGCTCGGACCGACCCCGATGGCGGCGATGGCCCGCACCGCCCGCCACCGGATCCACGAATCCTCGTCGAAGAGTGCCTCTTCGAACAGTGGGCGGAAGGCGTCGTCCTCGAGATCTGCTGCGGCGTCGATCGCCGCCCGCCGCACGATGCGCGAGTGGTCGCGGTATCCGGTAACGAGCGCGGCCCGGGTCACCGCGGGGTCGCCGGACAACGCCAGCGTGACCACCGCAGCACGCCGCCGCCGGGCGTCCGTCGCGTCGAGGGCGGCGACGAGGATCTCGCGGTGGTCCTCTCGATCGGGATCCATGAGGTGCAGATCCTCGGGACGCGCCGGGTCGAGGGCGAGATGACCGGCCTCGTCGAGCAGTTCCTCCCGGGTGCGCACCGGGGCCCGGGACGCCGCTCCCGTCCAGAACAGCTCGGTCACCCGGGTGAGGATCGCGTCGAGGCGGTCCTCCCACGAAGCCGACGCCATGAGGCCGACGGTGACGAAGTCTCCGGCAACCATGACATCGGTGACGTCGAGGTCCTCCATGAGGGTCGCCACCCGCGGGTCGTCGATGTCCTCACCGCGCCGGTGCCAGACGCCCGGCGCCGGCTCGCCGCCGACATCGAACTTCACCTTGCGCGGGTGCGGTGTCGGCCCGGGGATGACCGGTCCGGCGAACACCCGGTCGAAGATCGAAGGGGAGGAGGACCCGGCGTCGCCGGTCACGGCGATGAGGTAGCGGCCCTCCCTGATCCCATGGGAGAGGGTGAGCCCGTGCCCCAGGTCGTGCTCCCACCATCCGCGGTCGAGATGGGCTGTGACGAGGCGAGACAGCCTCTCGGCATCCTCGTCGCCCCACGGTTGCGCCGAGAAGAACCGTTTCAGAGCGTTCTTGAATGCCACCAGGACCTCGAAGGGAAGATGGACCGCCACCTCGCCGGTGAGGTGTCCTGATGCCACCGCCACCAGATCGTGGGCGGCCACCTCGGTGCGGGGTTCCCGGGTCACCACCCCATGGTGGCACGCCGGGGGACGGCGGGGGACCGGACCATCGCTACCCTCACCCCCTGTGCCGACACGCATCCGGGGAGGGATGGTGGACCGCAAGCGAGTCTTTTCCGGCCTGCAGCCGACGGGCAACGTCCACGTCGGCAACTACCTCGGCGCGCTCCGCAACTGGGTGCGGCTCCAGGAGGAGTACGACTGCGTGTACTGCATCGTCGACCTCCACGCCATCACCGCGGACTACGACGTCGCCGCCTTTGCCAAGGAGCGCCGCGAGGCGGCCAAGGTCCTCATCGCGTGCGGGGTCGACCCGGTGCGCTCGCTCTTCTACTACCAGAGCCAGGTGCCGCAGCACACCGAACTGGCGTGGATCCTCGGCACCATCACCGGGATGGGGCAGCTCGGTCGAATGACCCAGTTCAAGGACAAGGCGGAGAGCGCCGGCGCCAACCTCGGTCTCTTCGCCTACCCCGTTCTGATGGCGGCCGACATCCTGCTGTACCGGGCGAACGCGGTCCCGGTGGGTGAGGATCAGAAACAGCACCTCGAGCTCACCCGCGACCTCGTGCTCCGCTTCAACGCCCGTTTCGGCGAGGAGTTCCCGCTCCCCGAGCCGATCATTCCCGAGCGCGGCGCCCGGGTGATGTCGCTGCAGGACGCGAATTCGAAGATGTCCAAATCCGACTCCGACGAGGACAGCCGCATCCTGGTGCTCGATCCCCCCGACACGATCCGGGCAAAGGTGAAGCGCGCCGTGACCGACTCGGGCAGCGAGGTGCGGTATGACTGGGAGGAGAAGCCCGGCATCTCCAACCTCCTCGAGATGATGTCGCTGTTCAGCGGCACCCCGATCCCGGCGCTCGAAGCCGAGTACGAGTCGTCGGGCTACGGGAAGTTCAAGCAAGCCGTGGCCGAGGCGGTGATCGCCGGACTGGCCCCGATCCGAGCGGCCCACAGCGCGCTCGACGACGCCGAGGTCGATCGGCTCATGCAGCGTGGGGCGCTCGACGCCCGCACCAAGGCCGAGGGATACCAGCAGCGGGTGCGCAAGCGGGTGGGCCTGGCGGGGTAGGCGGCGTCGGTCACTCCGGTGCGGCGGGAAGGCGTACCTCAACACTGGCGCCGCCGCGGCGGGGTTCCACGAACACGGCGTCTCCGCCGACATCGCGGGCGATGGTGCGTACGAGGGTCAAACCGAGACCGCTTCCCCCCGAGGCCCGGTCCCGGGCCGCGTCGAAGCGGACGAACCGTTCGAACACCCGCTCCCGGTCCTCCGGAGGGATCCCGGGCCCGTTGTCGTCGACCCCGATGATCACCTCGCCGCCTTCGGTGCGGGAGGTTAGCCACACCCCGTTGCGGCCGTGACGCAGGGCGTTGTCGCCGAGGTTGCGGATCATCCGCCCGATGGCGTCGGGGTCGGCGAGGACCCGGGCGGCACCCACGCCTGAGGTGTCCACCCGGATCGGCGAGCGGCGCCGCATCGCCGCGGCCTCGTTCAGCAGTGTCTGGTCGACGTCCCAACTACCGGTTGATCTCGCAACAGTCAAGACCCTCGATGATGGTGCGGCGGCCGACTTCATCGCCCCAGGCCACCACCGTCGGGGCTGCAAGTTGCCTGCTGCAGGCTGGGTCTCGGCGGGACTGCAAGCTGCAAGCTGCAAGCTCCCCATCTACCCTCCGGCTCGCACCCCACCAGGAGTTCTCTGCCCATGGACATCGACATCGGGATCGGGAAGACCGGCCGGCGTGCCTGGGGGTTCGACGACATCGCCATCGTTCCGAGCAGGCGCACCCGTGACCCCGACGACGTCGACATTTCGTGGCAGATCGACGCCTACCGGTTTCCCCTTCCGATGCTCGCCGCGGGGATGGACTCGGCCGTCAGCCCCGAAACTGCGGTAGCGATCGGCCGCCTCGGCGGACTCGGGGTGCTCAACCTCGAGGGCCTGTGGACCCGGTACGAGGATCCCACCCCGGCCTTCGAGGAGATCGCCTCGCTTCCCGCCGAGAAGGCCACCCGGCGCATGCAGGAGATCTACCTCGAGCCGATCAAGCCCGACCTGATCGGCCGGCGCATCAAGGAGATGAAGGCGGGCGGGGTGACCACCGCCGGCAGCCTCACCCCGCAGCGGGTGCGCGATTACGCCCCTCTCACCGTCAAGGCGGGCCTCGACGTCCTCGTCATCCAGGGGACGGTGGTCTCGGCCGAGCACGTGTCGACCCGCACCGAGCCGCTCGACCTGAAGCGCTTCATCGCCGAATTCGACCTTCCCGTGATCGTGGGCGGCTGCGCCTCGTTCTCCACCGCGCTGCACCTCATGCGCACCGGTGCGATCGGGGTGCTCGTCGGGGTCGGTCCCGGAACCGCCTGCACCACCCGCGGGGTGCTCGGGGTGGGTGTCCCCCAGGCGACCGCCATCGCCGACGCCGCCGGTGCCCGGATTCGCTACCTCGACGAGGCCGGGCGGTACGTGCACGTCATCGCCGACGGCGGGATGCGCACCGGGGGCGACATCGCCAAGGCGATCGCCTGCGGCGCCGATGCCGTCATGCTCGGCTCACCAATCGCGGCGGCCACCGAAGCGCCGGGACGGGGGTACCACTGGGGGATGGCGACCTTCCATCCCACACTGCCCCGCGGCGCCCGGGTGCAGGTGGGCGAGCTCGGCTCTCTCGAGGAGATCATGGTGGGACCTGCCCACGAGAACGACGGCCGGCGCAACCTATTCGGTGCGTTGCGGATGTCGATGGCGACCACCGGATACGCCGACCTCAAGGCGTTCCAGAAGGCCGAGGTGATGGTGGCGCCCGCCCTCAGGACCGAGGGCAAATCGCTGCAGCACGAACAACGCGTCGGCATGGGCTGATGACCGTCGCGGACTTCGACCGGGTTCTCGTGGTCGACTTCGGCGCCCAGTACGCCCAGTTGATCGCCCGCCGGGTGCGGGAGGCGCATGTGTACTCCGAGATCGTTCCCCGCGACCTCGGCGCCGCCGAGGTCGCCGCCCGCAACCCGGTGGGGATCATCCTCTCCGGGGGCCCCGCCTCGGTATACGCCGCAGATGCCTACGACCTCGATCCGGCGATCCTCGGAATGGGGATCCCGATCCTCGGCATCTGTTACGGCCACCAGGTGCTGGCGCACGCCCTGGGCGGCGACGTGGTGCGCACCGAGGCTGCGGAATTCGGCCGCACCGATCTCGAGGTCGATGGCGATTCGGTGCTGTTCGCCGAGCTCCCCGAGCGGCAGCAGGTGTGGATGAGCCACCGCGACGCCGTGGTGAAGGCCCCTCCCGGATTCCGGGTGACGGCGGCGACGGCGGCGTCACCGGTTGCCGCCATGGAGGACCTCGACCGACGGATGTGCGGGGTGCAGTTCCACCCCGAGGTGGCCCACACCCCGCGCGGCCAGGAGGTGCTGCGCCGGTTCCTCTACGACGTGTGCGGTGCCCGGCCCACCTGGACCAACGTCGGGATCATCGAGCAGGCGGTGGCGGCGGTCCGCGCTCAGGCTCCCGAGAGGAGGGTCATCTGCGGCCTGAGCGGCGGGGTGGATTCGGCGGTGGCGGCGGCGCTGGTGCACCGGGCGGTGGGCGACCGGCTCACCTGCGTGTTCGTCGACCACGGTCTCCTCCGGATGGGGGAGGCCGAGCAGGTGGTGGCGACGTTCCGGGCGAGCCTCGACATCGACCTGATCCACGTCGACGCCGCCGACCGGTTTCTCGCCGCCTTGACCGGAGTCACCGATCCCGAGGCGAAGCGCATGATCATCGGCGAGACCTTCATCCGGGTCTTCGAGGACGTGGCCGCCGGCATCGAGGATGCCCGGTATCTCGTCCAGGGGACCCTCTACCCGGACGTGATCGAGTCCGGGACCAAGGACGCGGCGAGGATCAAGAGCCATCACAACGTGGGCGGGCTCCCCGAGGACATGGATTTCGAACTGGTGGAGCCGCTGCGCGACCTGTTCAAGGACGAAGTGCGCTCGATCGGAGAGGAGCTGGGGCTTTCCGAGGACCTCGTGTGGCGCCAGCCCTTTCCCGGCCCCGGGCTGGCGGTTCGGATCATCGGCGAGGTCACCGTCGAGCGCCTCGAAATCCTGCGCCGCGCCGACGCCATCATCCTCGAGGAGATCCGTCGCGCCGGCCTGTACCGGGAGATCTGGCAGGCCTTCGGGGTTCTTCCCGCCATCCGATCTGTGGGCGTGCAGGGAGACACCCGTACCTACGCCTATCCGTTGATCATCCGGGCGGTCACCTCGGAGGATGCCATGACTGCCGACTGGGCCCGGCTCCCGTACGAGGTGCTGGAGCGGATCTCCTCCCGGGTGATCAACGAGGTGGCCGGAATCAACCGCGTGGCCTACGACGTGTCGTCGAAGCCGCCGGCGACGATCGAATGGGAATAGGCTTGGCGCCGCACGGCGGCACCCGGATCATGAACCACGCACCAAGTTTCCCGTGGGTGCCGGACTCATTCGTTCAAGGCGCCGGGCCATTCGCCCCTACGCGAGACTGCGATCGCCCCGCTAGTTTTCGCTCAGTCCGGGGACGGCCCGGATCTGAGCCGGACGGGCGGCGTCCGTCGGCCGGGAGCAACGAAACGGCCCTGGAGGGGAACCGATGACCTGGATCAACGCCTCGCTGCGGGGTGTCGCCGTCTTCGTATACTTCGTGGTCGCCACCGTGTGGCTCCCAGACTTCGTGTTGAAGCTCGACTCCATCGCCTCCGCCTCCTGGTTTCTCCGCGACCTCGTGGTGCTCGCCGTCTGGGGCGGTGGGTTCGTAGGCGGCTTGTGGCTGCTGCGGTTCGGCCAGCGCAAGGGGTTCGTCTGATGGGCCTCCAGCTCGACCTGTCCTACTACGACCGCAACATCCCCTGCATGGCGGCCTGCCCGGTCCACACCAACGCCGGTGCCTACGTTGCCGCCATCGCCGAGGGCGACGACCTCACCGCCTATCTCACCGCCCGGCTCCCCAATCCGTTTGCCTCGGTGTGCGGGCGGGTCTGTGCCGCTCCATGCGAGGTGGCGTGCCGCCGCGGCGAGGTGGACAGCCCGATCGCCATCCGTGCGTTGAAGCGCTTCGTCACCGAGAAGTACGGGCCCGAGTCCGGTAACGACCGCCGCGTGGTGGCCATGGATCGGCCGGAGCGCAAGGAGTCGATCGGGATCGTCGGGGGAGGCCCCGCCGGTCTCGCCGCCGCCCACGACCTCCGCCTTCGCGGCTACCAGGTGACTCTGTACGAAGCCACCCACATCCTGGGAGGGATGATGGTGCTCGGCATCCCCGAGTACCGCCTCGACCGCCGGCTCGTCCAGGCCGAGATCGACGCCATCATCGCCCTCGGCGTGGAGGTGAAGCTCGATACCCGGCTCGGGGTGGACGTCACCTTCGACGAGCTGCGCAAGCGCCACCACGGGGTGGTGCTCGCCCTCGGTGCCACGTTGGGCCGCGGACTCGACATACCGGGGAACGAGGCCGACGGGGTACTGCGAGCCATCGAGTTCCTGATCAACGTGAACCAGGGATTCAAGGCCGACATCGGCGAGAAGGTCGTCGTCATCGGAGGCGGCAACGTGGCCATGGACGCCGCCCGGACCGCCCTGCGGGCGGCGGCGTACGGTGAACGACCTGCCCTCGGGGTCGACCTCCCCCCGGGTGAGTACGAGATCACCGAGGCCGTCGACGTTGCCCGGTCCGCCATGCGGGTCGGCGCCAAGCAGGTCACGATCGTGGCACTGGAGAGCCCGGAGGAGATGCCGGCTTCCGAGTTCGAGATCGACGAGGCGAAGACCGAGGGAATCCGCTTCGTCCATCGCCGTGGACCCCAGCGCATCGAGGTCATCGACGGCAAGGTCACCGGCCTCACGACGGTCAAGGTGCTGTCGGTGTTCGACGCCCTGGGGCGCTTCGCCCCCACGTTCGAGGTGGGCGTGGAGGAGACGCTCGAGGCCGACACGGTGATCATCGCCATCGGTCAGGCCGTCGACGTGACCGCCCTCGGCGGGGACGATGGACCGAGGATCTCGCCGCGGCGCACCGTCGAGGTCGACCCGAAGACGATGACGACATCGCTGCCCCGGGTGTGGGGTGCGGGCGACGCCGCATTTGGGCCGCGCAACCTCATCGAAGCCATCGCCGAGGGGCGCAAGGTGGCCGCCGACGTCCACCGCACCTTCGGCGGCGCCGATGAGAAGCCGGAGACGGGCACCCTGATGCCGTTGCGCAGCTTCCATCGGCTCTCCGACCTGTACGACCGGATTCCCCGCCAGGACGTCCCCAGCCTTCCCACCGAGCGCCGGATCGGCCTCGCCGAGGTCGAGTTGGGGTTCAGCGATGCCGAGGCCCGAGCCGAGGCGCAGCGGTGCCTGCGGTGCTTCTCCAACATCCAGTTGGATGTAGATGCCTGCGTGCTCTGCGGACTGTGCGTCGACGTGTGCCCGTTCGATCTGATCTCCATCGTTCCCGCCGCCGACTTCGAGCCGGGTGCGGTGGGGACGGCGCTGCTGCTGGACGAGTCCAAGTGCATTCGATGCGCGCTGTGTATCGAGCGCTGCCCCTCCAAGGCCCTGTCGATGGCGACGTGGTCGGGAGTGGGGGTGCTGCCGATGCCGGTGCTGGCGAGATCGGGGGTCGAGGCGTGAAACTGCGCGAGACGACCGTGGGACGTTCGATGTTCCGGAGTCCCGACCGGAAGACGGAACGCGACCAGGCCGCCGGTCACTGGTCCAACTTCCTGCTCCACATCTACCCGGTGAAGGTGCGCCGCCGCGAACTGCACTTCAGCTACTCGTGGTACCTAGGGGTGATGTCGACCGTGCTCCTGGCCTCGCTGGTGATCTCCGGGGTGTACCTGATGTTCTTCTACGTCCCGGCGCCGAGCAGCGCCTACGGCGACATCCAGACGATCCAGACCCAGGTGGCCTTCGGGCAGTTCATCCGCAACGTTCACCGCTGGTCGGCCCACTTGATGGTGCTGACGGTGGCGGCGCACATGGCCCGGGTGTTCTACCGGGGGGCCTACAAGTCGCCGCGGGAGTTCAACTGGGTGATCGGCGTGATGCTGCTCGTGCTCACGCTGTTGTTGTCCTTCACCGGATACCTACTGCCCTGGGATCAACTCGCCTACTGGGCGGTGACGGTGGGGACCTCAATGGCCGACTTCGTGCCCTTTATTGGGGGCGGGGTCCGGGAGACGTTGCTCGGAGGCGACCAGGTGAGCGCGGCCACTCTGCTGCGGTTCTACGTGTTGCATGTTGCGCTCTTGCCGCTGTTGATCGTGGGGTTGCTCATGGTCCACCTGTGGCGCTGGCGCAAGGATGCGATGCTCGATCAGGGCAACGGAGGAGGTGAGGCATGAGCGAATCGGATCCCCGCGTGGTGCAGGGCAAGCGCGTGCTCGGCGTGGTGCCGGGGCAGCCGCCCATCGGCGAACGCAAGGTTCCGGACGAACAGGATCTCGTGATGGTCACGCCGCACCTCCTGGTCCGCCACGCGGTCGTCGCCCTCGCAGTGCTCCTCCTGGTGCTGATCATCTCGATCCTGTTCGACGCCCCGCTGCGCGAGGTCGCCAATCCCTTCGAGACCCCGAACCCGGAGAAGGCGCCGTGGTACTTCGCCGCGCTCCAGGAGTTGCTGTCGCATTTCCACCCGATGATCGCCGGGGTGTTGCTGCCGGCCGCCATCATCGGCGGCTTGGTCGCACTGCCCTACGTGGATCGCAGCCCGGCCCTGCAACCGCGGTTGCGCAAGGTGGCGGTGGCGATCTTCACGATCTTCCTCGTGGTGTGGGTTGTGCTCACTCTGATCGGATTCGCCTTCCGCGGCCCCAACTGGGGCTGGGTCTGGCCCTGGAACGAATGGCACGGTGAGCTATGAGCGACGGTATCGATCGGAGGGAGTTCCTCAGCCGGGGCTGGAAGGCCGGGGTGGTGATGATCGGCTGTGCGGGTGCGTGGACGTCGTGGGACCTACTCCGGCCGCTTCCCGGTTCCGGTCTGGGCGGGGTGATCAAGACGATCGCCGAGGCGGACGTGTTCTCCAACACCGCGGTTTACGTCCGGTCCGCCCAGGCCTACCTCACAAAGATCGACGGTGCGGTCGTTGCCCTCTGGCAGAAGTGCCCTCATCTCGGGTGTCGCGTTCCGTGGTGCGAAAGCTCCGGTCAGTTTGAGTGCCCCTGCCACGGATCGGCTTTCAATCGCGCGGGCGAATATCGGTCCGGGCCGTCGCCCCGAGGAATGGACCGGTTCGCGGTGACCGTAAGCGATGACGGCATCGTCGAGGTCGACACCGGGGCGGTCACCAAGGGAGTCCCTGCCGGGACGCCGGAGTCGATCGACGAGCCACCTACCGGGGAAAGCTGCACCTGAGATGACCGAAGCCACCCCGCCCGACAGGGCCGCACTCGGGGCCTCCACCCGCATGTGGCTGTTGGCCGGGCTCGTGCTCATGGGTTTGTTCGTGCTGGCCTTTCCGCGGTTCCGGTTCTACGAGCCGGCGCGGCGCGCCGACGCCCGTACCCGGCAGGAGCAGTTCCTGGCCGACCAGGGGGCGGAGATCTTCGCCACCAACGGCGAGTCCTGCCATGGGGTTTCCGGCACCGGAGCGGTGGCTCCCGCCATGGGTTCCATGGAGTTCCTCGCCTCGGTCGACGACACCCAGATCAAGCAGTAGGCCCCAGTCGACCGACGCTCATCGACCTCCACCGTCGCCCGTCTGGCGCCCGGCGTCTGGTATCTGGCACCCGGCATCTGCTCACCTCAAGCGCCCCCTTCCACCCGTCGATACCCACTAGAACATGGTTCCCGGGGTGAACGTTGAACAAGATCTCCAGCAGCTGTTCGCCGGGGAGGTGCAGGAGCGCACGGCACGGCTGATGGCGGGGGCCGAGGCGATGGCCGCAGGGCACCTCGACGAGGAGACCCTGCAGACCATGATCCGCGAGGGGCATACCCTCAAAGGCACCGCCCGGATGATGGGCTTCGCCGCGATCTCCGACGCCGGCAAGGCGCTCGAGGATGCCTGGCGGGCGGTCGCCGCCGGAGAGATCGTGGCGGACGGCGAAGTCGCCTCCGCCCTGGCCTTGCTCGCCGGGGAGATGGTGTCGGGGATGCGGGCCGATCCGGCCACCGGCACCCCCGGCCTCGCCGCCGGGATGCGGGCGCTGCGCAGGGCGCTCCGCGAGGAGGAGCCGGTCGTGCCCGAGACACGGGCGCCGCATCCCCAGGGCGACCTCGACGGACTCCTCGGCGCCATCGACACCTGGGCGTTCGGAGAAACCGTCCGGGTGAACGCTGCCGGGCTCTTCCGCCTCATCAACGAGATCTGTTCGCTGCGCGTCGACGCAGAGGCGCTCGGCTCTGCGGTGGCAAGACTCACCCGGAGCGCGGAGGATCCCCGGTCCATGGCCGAGGAGCTCACCGGGCTCACTGCCCTCGTGGAGAGTGCAGACAAGGCACTGCTCGACCTGCAGACCCGGGCCGTCGATCTCGCTGCTGCACCGCTTTCGGACATCACCGCCACCTTCACCCAACTGGTGCGGTACGTGTCACGCCGCGCCGGCAAGGAGGTACGTTTCGAGCTCGTCGGGGACGAGCACCCCGTCGACCGGCAGGTGCTGGAGCGGCTGTCGGACCCCCTGCGGCATCTCGTGGTCAACGCCGTGCAGCACGGCATCGAAACCCCTGAGGAGCGACAGGCGAGCGGCAAGCCGCGCACTGCGACGCTCCTCCTCCACGCCGCGGTGCGCGACCACCGGCTCTCCATCGTCGTCGAAGACGATGGGCGCGGCGTCGACTGGGCATCGGTGCGGCACATGGCGCTCCGCCGCGGTCTGGTGAGCGCCGCCGCCGCCGACGACCTCGACACCCTCCGTTCGGTCCTGTTCTCACCCAACTTCTCCACGGCCCGGCCCTCGGAGATGATCGGCGAGGGCCAGGGTCTGGCCACTGTGGCCGCCGCGGTCGAGGCCCTTCACGGAACGGTCGTGCTCGACACCCGCGCCGGCGAGGGCACCCGGATCACGATCACGGTTCCCACCAGCCGGGCCCTCCAAGACGCCGTGCTCGTCACCGCCGCCGGACAGACCTGGGGCATCCCCGCGATCGCGGTGCTCGATCGACTCCCGCTCGCGTACGCCGGTGTTGGGGAGGCGGCGGGCCGCCTCGAGATGACCTGGAACGGCGCCACCATCCCCGTGCTGTCGTTTGCCGAGACCGTCGGATTGCGGGAGACCGGAGAGGCGGAACGCCTGGTGATCGTGTCCACTTCGGTGGGCCCGACGGGATTCATGGTGGTCCGGGAACTCGGCCGCCGCCAGGTCGCAGCCCGCGAGCTGGGACCGATTCTCGAGGGGGTGCCCCATCTCACCGGCGCCGCCATGCTCGGCGGCGGCGATGTCGTCGTTCTCGTGGATCCGAATCGTCTCGCCTCCCGGGCACGCAGTCCGCGCGACGCCGGGCCGCGGCACCGGGTGCTGGTCATAGACGACTCGCGGGGAGCCCGTCAGGTGGTCGGGGGAGCGCTCGGCTCCGCGGGCTTCGAGGTAGATCTCGCCGCCAGCCCCACCGAGGCGCTGTCGGTGCTCGCCGACCAGACCTTCGACGCCATCGTGATGGACTACGTGATGCCCACCATGGATGGTGCCGCGCTGGCGGCACGGGTGCGCCAGCTGGGGATCACAGCCCCGATCGTGATGCTGTCGGGAGCCGCCACCGCGGAGGACCAGCGGAGCGCCCTCGCCGCCGGCGCCGACGCCTATCTCGACAAGGACGACCTGCGCCAGGGTGCCCTGGCGGCGGCGATTGCCGAGTTGATCGCGGCGGCGTAGCCCGGCATCAACTGCCGCCGTTCTCGCCCACACGGGCAATCCCGTCGGACCGTCAGCGGGCCGACACCGCGGCGGCGCGGCCGCACGACAACCCCGGGGGTGGGCCGGGGCACCGCGGTCGTTTCGTCCCGTCGGCCGGCCGGATCACGAGCCCGGATCTCAAGAATTGGCGGTCGGATGTCGATGGAAACCGGGGTCGAGTCAGGAGGAGGCGGTTGTACACCTACCGCCGGGATGAGGGTGGGTTCACCCTCATAGAACTGATGGTGGTGATCATGATCATCGCCGTGCTGCTTGCCATGGCGCTTCCAACCTTCCTTCGGTTCCGGGCCCGCGCTCAGGACTCGGCCGCGCAGCAGTCGCTCGCCGTGGCACAGAAGACCACCTTTGCGGTCGCCCTGCAGGACGACTCGTATCCACCCTCGGCGACGCTCGTGGCGACCATGCCCGGCTTCGAGGGATCACTGGATTGGCTCGACGGTGTCACTTCGTCGACCAGTCCCGCCGAGGTGTCGATCGCCGACGATGCCGGGGGACGGGAGTTGGCCATGGCCGTGCTGTCCCGTTCGGGATCGTGTTTCTACCTGCGGGTGTCGCTCGACGCGCCGCCGGCGCGTCGCGTTGATGCCGCCCCCGCCACCTGTGCCGGCCAGGACTACGTCGACGGCGCCGACGCCGGATGGTGAAGACGCCCGTCGCCCGTCGCCCGTCGCCAGCCACCGTCGCCCGTCGCCCGCCAGCCTCTGTCGTCTGCTCCGTCTGCCATCTGCCGTCTGCCGTCTGCCGTCGGGTAGCGGTTGGCGGATAGCGGGCGTCGGGCGTCGGCCTAATCACAGCCGTGCGATTCACGGGGGCGCCACCTCCTAGACTCGGCCCGTGCCCGAATCGCCCCTGTTCGACGACCTGAATCCGTCGCAGCGTGAGGCCGTTGCCGCCACCGATGGCCCCGTGCTCGTGGTGGCCGGAGCCGGCTCGGGCAAGACCAGGGTGCTCACCTACCGCGTGGCATACCTGATACGCGAGATGAACGTGTCGCCGTACGGGATTCTGGCGATCACGTTCACCAACAAGGCTGCCGACGAAATGAAGGAGCGGGTCGCCCGTCTGGTGGGCGGGGTGGCCAGGGGGATGTGGGTTTCCACGTTTCACTCCGCCTGCGTCCGCATCCTTCGTCGCGACGCGCCGATGCTCGGGTATCGGTCGCAGTTCTCGATCTACGACGACCTCGATTCCCGCCGCCTAGTGGAGTGGTGCGTGCGCGATCTCGATCTCGACCCAAAGCGGTTCCCGCCGAAGAGCATCCGCGCCGCGATCAGCAACGCCAAGAACGAACTCATCGACTTCGAGTCGTTTCAGAGCCAGGGGACCGGCATCTATCACGAGAAGGTGTCCGACGTCTACCGGATGTACCAACAGCGCCTGCTCGAGGCCTCGGCGATGGACTTCGACGACCTGCTCATGGTGACCGTCGAGCTGTTCGGTGCCTTCCCCCAGGTGTTGGAGCACTACCAGGACCGGTTCCGCTACATCCTGGTGGATGAGTA
>DATDRW010000096.1:0-25647 GCA_035291545.1 Acidimicrobiia bacterium | reverse complement strand
CCGGGTCTCGCCGAGGCAAGACCCGGGTGCCTGCCGTCGATACCTACGACAGGATCTCGACCAGACCCTTCGAGCCGTCGACCCGGATCCGGTCGCCGGTCTTGATCTTGACGGTCGCCACCGACGTCCCGATCACGGCCGGGATCCCGAATTCACGGGCCATCACCGCCGGATGCGACACGACGCCACCTGCATCGGTGACGATCCCGGCGATCACCGCAAAAAGCGGCGTCCAGGCAGGGTTGGTCATCTGACACACCATGATGTCTCCGGGCATCACCTGGTCGAACTCGTCGATGGTCATCACCACCTTGGCGGTGCCCTCGATCACACCGGGCGACGCCGCCAGCCCCGTCACCTGACCCTTGCCCGCCTCGGCCCTCTGCAGCTTCTCGGGGAAGCCCCACAGATTGAGGTATGGGAAGGCCAGCTGGCTCTCGGTGGCGGTGCCGATGAAGTCCGGCGGACGGAGCTTGTACGACTCCTTCCGCTCCAGGCGGCGCTTCTTGACGATACTCCTGGCGTCGTAGTGCTTCAGGTCCCCGATCAGGTACCGAAGCTCGTTGTAGCGCAGGTAGATCACGTCCTCGGGGTCGTCGAGCACGCCCTCCTTGACCAGCTTCTTGCCGATGCAGATCAGGACCACCCGCAGGTGCTGGTTGGTCCCCTGATCGATGTAGAAGTGGTGGTCCGGGGTGAGCGGTGCCATCTTCAGGTTGATGTCGTTGGCCGCCTTTATCTTCTCCAACGCCTCGCCCTTGAGGCCCTTGAGCATCTCGGCGGAGGCGGCGGCGATGTCGTCGGCCAGGTGCTTCACCGCGCTCGGATAGTCATAATCCGACTCGATGTAGCCCTTGATCACGTCCAACACCGGTCCGGCCTCTTCGAACCAGCTCGGGAAGATGAACTCGTGGCTCCACACGGCGTGCCAGCCGAACTCACGCTGGTACGCGGCGACGTCATCGATGAGCTTCTTGCCCTCGGCGGTCTTGGCGAGCTCGGCATGGATGTCCATTCCGGTGCGCGAGGCGAAGGCGGCGGTCAGGACCTTGCTCTTCTTCGCCTTCTCCTTGATCTTCCACAGCGTCTCGATGGCGTCCCAGTTGCGGTCCGCCGCCGAGTTCTGCAGCCGTCCGAGCAGCGTCGGGTCTGTCTTTCCGTGGACCTCCTGCATCACTGCCTGCAGGTTGAGGGTCGCCGACAGCTGGGCGAAGTTGAGCATCCAGTGGATCTTCCAGTGGCGATCGTGGATGTCGATCGCGTCCTCGAGGATCACCGCCCACTCCATGAGCCCGATCTCGTCCGCCTTGAGGATCTTCGACTCGAGGTAGTCGAGATTGCGCCTCATCTCGGGGACGAGCCGCTCCCGCCACCAGTTGGCGAAATTCAACCCGTAGGTCGGGAGCACCGCGCCCAGGTAGGCGCCGATCTTGGCGGCGTACTCAGGATCCTTCGGCACTCGCGGCGTGTACAGGCTGCCGTACTCCATCGCAGGCACTGCGAAGTCCGGATCTGCCGGAATCGCCGCCGTGTACAGGTACCCGTTCACGTTCTTGGCGGTCCAGTCGACCGCAAACGGCGTACCGAAGCGACGGAACATGTGATCGCAGCTCAGCCACCACCCGCCGATGTCGAAGTACATCGGCGACAGGGGCTGCGGGCAATGCAGGTCGTCGTAGACCCAGAACAGGTCCTTCTCGCGTTCGCTTTCCCACTTGACCGGGAACTTGGCGTCCCCGAAGAACTCTTTCACGACCTTGCTGGTGTCTGCCATATCGGCATAGCTCCCTTCTACGAAACTCGTGCCGGACCCGCCCCACCGACGGGTGCGGACCTGCTTCGACGCTCCAATGCCTCCTCGCGGTCGTTCGCCGCTGCCTCCCTTCGTCTGCCGTTCGCTCCGTCCGTGGGTCCTGTCGTCCATTCGCGATAGTGCCGGTCGAGGCACTCGGCCATCGCGGTGGCAAAGCCGGGGTCGTTGACGTCGGTGTCCATGTCGACCACCTCGATGGACGGATCGAGGTTGGCGATGAGGCTCCCGACCAGGGCACCGTCCGCATCGGGATCGTGAAACACCCCGCCGGCGATGCCGAGCGCAGAGAAGCCCCGGCGCGGGATGAACACCGTGACCGGTCCCCTCGCCCGATCGAGCTTCCCGGCGACGATCTCACCGAGGCGGGCGCATTCGTCGTGGTTGGTGCGCATCAAAGTCACCGCCGGGTTGTGCACGTACAGGTTCCGCTGCCGGAACCGTTCCGGCACCGTGTCGATAGGCCCGAAGTTGGCGATGTCCAATGCCCCCAACGACACGATCTGGGGAAGACCGAGCGCCCCGGCGGTCTCGAGCCGACCCGGACCCGCCGAGAGTACCCCCCCTACCAACTCATCGACGAGCTCGGTGGTGGTGACGTCGAGCGCCCCGAAGATGAGACCGGCTCGCATCAACGCCTCCATCGCGCTCCCCCCGCTCCCGGTGGCGTGAAATACCAGCACCTCGTAGCCGTGGGCCTCGAGCCAGCAGCGGGCGGTGGTGACCCCGGGCGAGGTGACCCCGAACATGGTGGCGCCGATCACCGGCGCGCCCAGAGCCGGGGCGCGTCGACCGGCATAGGCCCGGGCCATGGCGGCGGCGGAGGCGGCGGCGTTGCCCAGCACCAGCTTCAGAATCCGGTTGAGCCCGGAGATGTCGACGACCGAGTGCATCAGGGTGATGTCGGTTCCACCCACGAACGCCCGGGTGTCACCCGAGGCCATCGTGGACACGATCAGCTTGGGGAACCCGATCGGGAGGGCGTGCATGGCGCCGGCGATCACCGAAGTGCCTCCGGATCCGCCCATCCCGACGACGGCGTGGACCAGGTCCTCCGCCGCCATCCGCGCCAGAATCACCCCGGCCCCACGCCCCATGGTGGTGACCACCGATCCCCTGGCCCCGGAGGCTCGTAGGGACTCGATGTCCGCCCCGACTGCGGCCGCCACCTCGGCATGCCCGATGTCTGGGGCGATCCGCGGTTCGCCGAGTACGCCGACGTCGATGACGACGACGCCACAGCCGGTTTCCTCGATACGCCGTTTGAGGAATCCGTACTCCTCGCCCTTGGTATCGAGCGTTCCGAGCAAGGCGACGGTGGGCACCGGTGACTCCCGTGGCCATGGCTCCCGGCCGAGCCACGCAACAATCCTCGATAATCGATTACTAGCCTACGGGAGTGGCCTAGTCTGAGTCAAACCCGGACTCGGCGGGACCCCGATCCCCTTTCCGCCCACCCGGCAGCCGGCACGGACGCACGATCTCCGTGGATCCGGCGCCGGCGGCAGCGGGAGCGGGCGGGTGGCTCCCGGCGGCGGTGGGGCGACCCCGCCCGGCCCTCGAGTCCGCCGAACCGACACGCCGACACTCCGAGGTGAGCGACATGGCACAACGGCTGAAGTACTTCGTGGGTGGGGAGTGGCGCCACTCCGGCACCGATGAGTGGTACCCGATCACCAACAGCAGCACCGGCGAGGTGATGGCCGAGGCGCCCCGGTGCACTGCGAGCGAGGTCGACGCCGCGGTGGCCGCCGCCGCCGCGGCATTCGGACCCTGGCGTGACACCCCGCTCCCCGAGCGAGTGCAGGTGATGTACCGGCTCAAGGAACGTCTCGAAGCCAACGTCCACGACCTCTCGGTACTCCTGTCCACGGAGATGGGCAAGACCTACAGCGAAGCGCGCGGTGACATCCTCAAGGCCATCGAGGTGGTCGAGCTCGCCTGCGCCCTCCCGGTGACAATGCAGGGAGACTCCCTCATGAACGTCTCTCGCGGCTTCGACACCGTGACCTACCGCGAGCCGCTCGGGGTGTTCGTCGGGATCGCGCCGTGGAACTTCCCGGCGATGATCCCGATGGGGTGGATGATGCCCCTGGCGGTGACCACCGGGAACACCTTCGTGCTCAAGGCGGCCTCGTTCGTGCCGCAGACGTCGATGCGCATCGCCGAGCTGCTCCACGATGCCGGCCTCCCGCCCGGGGTGTTCAACCTGGTGACCTGTTCACGGCACGAGGCCGAACGCCTCCTGGTCCATCCCGACGTGCGGGGGGTCACCTTCGTGGGATCCCGAGCCGTAGGACAGCACGTCTATGCCACCGCGACCGCGGCCGGCAAGCGGGTGCAGGCACTGACGGAGGCCAAAAACCATGCCCTGGTGCTGCGCGACGCCCCGATCCGCGCCACCGCACAGCGAGTGATCAACTCGGCGTTCGGTTGTGCCGGAGAGCGCTGCATGGCGCTGCCGGTGGTGGTGGTCGAGGAGCCCGTTGCCGACGACTTCGTGGCGACGGTCGCCGAGCTCGCCCAGGAGCGCAAGATGGGCCCCGCCTGGGAAGAGGGCACCGACCTCGGGCCTCTGGTCAATGAGGAACACCGTGACTTCGTGGCGAACTGGATCGAGAAGTCGATCGACGAGGGTGCCGTCCCGGTCCTCGACGGACGCAAGGTCACGGTCCCCGGGTACGAGCATGGCTACTTTCTCGGCCCGACCGTGTTCGACCACGTCACGGAGGACATGGCCTGTGGCCGGGAGGAGGTCTTCGGACCCGTCCTGTACGTCAAGCGGGTCCCCGACTTCGACGCGGGGGTGGACGTCATCAACGCCAGCGAGTTCGCCAACGGAGCATCGATCTTCACCCGCAGCGGCTTCCACGCCCGCGAGTTCGCCCGCCGCATCGATGCCGGCATGGTGGGCATCAACGTCGGCATTCCGGTGCCGATCTCGGCGTTCTCCTTCAGTGGGCACAAGAGCAGCTTCTTCGGCGACCTCCACGTGATGGGCCGAGACGGGGTGACGTTCTTCACAGAGACCAAGGCGGTCACGAGCTACTGGTACGACGAGGAGGACCTCAAGGGCGAGAGGGTCGGCACCTGGGAGGGCACGATTTCGCGGACGTAGGCACCAGGCACCAGGCACCAGATACCAGAAAGAGCCGACAGCTCACAGTCTTCAGTCGGACGCGTTCTGGCTGGAGCCTGGTGCCTGGAGCCTCGACCCTGGTGCCTACTCGCCAAACGCCTCCAGCAGCGGCAGGTTCTGACCCGCGACGTACCGGATCAGGGCTCCCCCACCGGTGCTGACGTGGTCGATGCGGGACGTGTCGACGTAGCGCTGGGCGCTGGCCACGGTGTCTCCCCCGCCGATGACGGTGGTCGCCTTGGTGGCGGCGACGGCTTCCCAGAGCCGCCGGGTGCCCAGGTCGGCCCCGGCCGTTTCATAGGCTCCCGGTGGCCCGTTGACGAAGACGGTCCCGGCTGCGGCGACCTCTTGCTCATACGAGGCAATCGTCTGGGACCCCACGTCGACGAGCAAGGCGGCGACGGGGAGTTCATCGACCGGGAACTCGCGGCGCTCCCCGCCCTCGACCACCGCCACGTCGGCCGGCAACGCGATCCGCTCCCCATGGCCCCTCAGGAGATCGGAGGCGACGGCCACAAACCTGTTGAGATCGCGGTCGGCGATGAACCGGGTGGTGGGCTCACCCAGGTCCACGCCGTCCGCCAGCAACATGATCTCGCCGACGACACCCGCGGTGAGCACTCGATCGGCAAGCCCCTCGCCGAGCACGCGCCCCATCATCGAAAACCCGTCCGAGACCTTGAGGCCACCGAGGACGAACACGGCGGGACGAGCCGGATTGTCGATCAGCCGGCCGACCGCGTCGAGCTCGGCGGACAGCAGCCGACCCGCCGCCGACGGCATCAACCGCTGGAAGGCGGTCATCGAGGGTGAGCCGCGGTGGGCGGCCGCGAACGCGTCGTTGACATAGATGTCGACCAACGGGGCGAGGTTCCTCACCAGATAGGTCTCGGCCATCTGCTCGCGGGTGAGCTTGACGTCGCGCTCGAAAGTGGATACCTCTTCGGTCAGGTAACGGAGGTTGTCGAGGAGCAGGATCTCCCCGTCGCCGAGCGCGGCGATCCGTTCCCGAGCAGCCGGTCCGGCCACGTCGTCGATGAAGCCGACCGGCCGTCCGAGCTTGACGGCGAGTCGCGCGGCGTGCTGCCGGAGGCCGACGAGGTTGTGATAGTCGAGGGTGTCTCCCTGGTGGGCGATGATCACCAGGCGGGCGTCCCGGTCGGCCAGGTCCCTGATGGTCGCCAGACTCTGGTCGATGCGGTTCTCGTCGGCGATCAACCCCGTGTCCGGGTCGAGCGGAGAATTGATGTCGACCCGCAGCAGCACCCGCTTGCCGGCGACGTCGAGGGCGTCGATCGACGCGATGGCCACCCGCTACTCCATGCCCAGGTACCGGTTGGTGAGGCCCACGGCCTCGGCCTGATCCGTCTGCATCGGCATCGCCGCCCGAATGGCGTCGATGGTCTCGGGAATGGTGACCGACTCCTGTGGAATGTTGATGGCGAACATCAGATCGTCGCCCGAGTGCCCCACCGTCTCTTCGAACAGCCCGATCTCGTACATGTCTCCCCGGGGGTGGCCCAGGAACCTGGCGTAGTTGAACAGCGACGTGTTGGTATTGAAACCGTCCTCGATCCGCACCGATCGCACGCGGGGATGAGCCCGGAACACGGCGATCGCCTCATCATTGGAGATCGGCTTCTTCGGAGTGGCAACGATGGTGATGATGTGCCCGTGGGTGACGGGGGCGTGCACCAGCAGTCCGGTGGCATTCACGTGGGGCATGATCTCCATCAGGTCGACGGCCTGGTGGTTGGGGATCGGCTCGATCATCAGCGAGTCGACCAGACCCCGGTGGGTGTCGCCGGGGTCGGCGACCCTCCGCACGATGGTGACGGCCACCTTCTCCACCCCGACCGCCTTGTCGAGGGCATCCACCGCCCGGATCAGGCCGGTGGTGTTGCACGACGTGAGCTTCAGGTAGTCCTGGCCCACTCCCTTTTGGTAGTTGGCGTAGCCGTGGAAGAAGACGTCGGCGATCTTCCCCGACTCGCCGCCCTGGAAGACCGCCTTGAGGCCGGCCGCCAGGTAATGCTCCTTGTTCTTGGCACCGATCCCCCCGGGAGCGGCGTCGAGCATGATGTCGACCTCCCCGAGCAGGTCCAGGAACGACCCGGATACCTTTACGCCGGCAGCGGAGAGAGCGACCTCGGCACCGGGAGTCGCGGTGAAGAGCCGATACGGCATGCCTCTCTCGGCGAGTGCCCGTACCGCCAAGGTGGGGGCGACGTCGGCCACGCCGACGAGTTCCATGTCCTCCTGACGAGCCACCCCGTCGGCCAGACGCATGCCGATCACTCCAAAGCCGGCGACACCGACCCTGATCTTTTTCATCACCTCTCCTCCGACGCCGACGGGTGGATGCTCGGCCTGGCCGATCAGGCAGATCGAACTTCGGCCGCCGAAATTCAGGTTAGTTACGGCGGCTGCTCCCCCGGCCGGGTGCTTCGGCTGGTCGCCTCGTCGTCGAACGGTGCCGGATCCTCAGACCCTCGACCGGCGCAACCGCATGGCCGCGGGGCCTCGCCACCTCAGCCCGGCGCACGGCCGGGGGCCACACCGGCCGGGCTCACACGCGATACGCGTTGAGCGTCTCCCGGTACTCATCGGCACGGCCCTCCACCACTGCCCTCGCCGGGGCCGGGTCGGGGAGGGATGCCGGCCGGCCGCCCCGGTAGATCAATCCGGTCGGGATGCGGCCCTCCCCCATCACCCGCAGGCAGGCGCCGAAGGCGGCGGTGCGATCCCCGGGGTCGTACCCGGCCACCTCGTCGACGTCGGAGACGGCGGCGTCCCACATCGGGTAGGTGTCCTGATAGGTGACGCAGGGTGAGAGCACCTCGAGGAAGGCGAAGCCGCGGCCGCTGCGGGCGTGGTCGAGTGCTGCGCCGATCAGCCGCACCAGTTGTTCGGGCCGCCCGCTGTAGCCGCGGGCCAGAAACGTCGAGGTGGTGATCGCCAGACCGAGCAGGATCCCATCGAGTGCCTGTTCGCGGCGGTCGGGGTGCACCAGGGGTGCGGTCGGCGAGTCCTGGCCCTTGGTGAGTCCGTAGGTGGCGTTGTTCATGAGCAGGTAGGTGAACGCCGGGTTGCGCCGGAAGGTGTGCACCAGGTGCCCGGCGCCGATGGCGTATCCGTCGCCGTCGCCGCCGGCGGCGATCACGGTGAGCGAAGGGTCGGCGAGAGCGGTGCCGGTGGCGGTGGGCAGCACCCGTCCGTGGAGGGCGTGGTAGCCGTAGGTGCCGAGGTTGTTCTGGATCGTCCCCGAGCACCCGATCCCGGCGAGGATGATCACCCGCTCGACGGGCACCCCCGATTCCCGCAGCGCCTGCACCAACGCCCCCTGCACCCCGAAGTGGCCGCATCCGGCGCACCAGATCGCAGGGCGCGGCGTGTAGGTGGCGGTCATCGGCCCGCCTCCGCGGCGATGAGGTCGGACAGCTCCCCGGGGGCGAAGGCGAGCCCGTCACAGCGCCGGATCCCCCGCATCCTCTCCAGGGGCGCCCCGGCCGCAGCGAGCAGGTGGAACAACTGCCCCCCCTCGTTGTGCTCCACGACGAGGGTGACACGGTGCGCCCGCACGAACGCCACCGTCTCCTCGAGCACCGGCCACAGCGTGCGGGGCTGGAAACCGGCCACCGCGAGGCCGCGTCCGGCAAGACGCTCGGTGGCCTCACGCAACGGCGCCACCGCAAAGCCGATGCCGACGACCCCGACCCCGGCATTGCCGCTCCCCCACCGGCGGGCCCGGGGAAGATCGTCCACGGCGGAGGCGACCTTGCGAGCCCGCTTGGCCATCATCACCCGACGCGTCTCCGGATCAATGCTCACCTGGCCCCATTCGTTGCGCTCGTTGCCGGTGACCAGGTTCATCCCATCGGGCGTCCCCGGCACCACCCACGGCGACACCCCGTCGGCGGTCACCCGGTAGCGGCGGTACTCGGCGAGCCCGGCGAGGTCATCGCCGCCGACAATGGCGCCCGGCTCGATCGGCACATCGAGATCGAACGGGGCAACGGTGGCGGCATGCTGAGACACCGCCTGGTCGAGGGCGATGTACACCGGGCACTGCAGCCGCCGGCTGAACCCCACCGCAGCCACGGCGAGTAGGAAACAATCACCGGGATCGCCGGGAGCCAGCACCACCCGGGGAAACTCGCCATTGCCCCCGTGGACGAGCATCGACAAGTCGCTCTGCTCCGGCTTGGTCGGCATTCCGGTGGAGGGCCCGGCACGCTGGCAGTCGACGATCACCAGCGGCACCTCTGCCGATCCGGCATGCGAGACGCCTTCCTGCATCAGGGCCAGACCCGGCCCCGAGGTGGCGGTCATCGCCCGCACCCCGGTGAGGGCGGCGCCGATCGCCATGTTCACCGCCGACAGTTCGTCCTCCGCCTGGACCGCCAGGCCGCCGAACCGGGGCATATGGCGTTCCATCGACTCCAGGATCTCCGAGGCCGGGGTGATCGGGTACCCGGTGAAGAAGCGGCCCCCGGCCACGAGGAAACCGAGCGCCAGCGCCTCGTTGCCGCTGATGAGGAGACGCTCCCCCGCCACCCCCGCCGCCAGCGACCACGGACCGGATCCGTCGGGGATGCCCTGCTCGGTGGCATGGTCGAATCCGCGTCGGAGCGCCTCCGCGTTGGCCTCGCGCACCTCGGGGGGAAGCCGTCCCAGCCCGAGACGCATGCAGGCGAGCGCCTCCGCATCGGGCACGGAGAGGACCCGGCTGAGCAGGGCAAAGGCGAGGCTGTTCTTGTAGAGGTCGCGGCGGAGGTCCCGGACCGCAATCCGGGCGAACGGTGTCTCGAGGACCACGACCGCTTCGGGCAGGACGCCCTGCGGGACGGGGCCGGCCGACGAGTCGAAGATCACGATGCCGTCGGCCGCCATTTCCGGTCCGAGGCGGGTGATCGCCTCTTCGTCGAACGCGACCAGCAGGTCCACGGCGTCGCCGAGACCGCCCCGATCGGTGAGGGAGCCGCGGAGCAGCGCGGCGGCGTGCCCGCCCTTGATGCGCGAGGCGACGCTGCGCGCCGAGTAGAGGTGGCCGCGGGCACTGAGGATCCGGGTGAGCAACCCGATCAGGGTGAGCGATCCGTCGCCCCCCTGTCCGGCGACGGCGACCGTCAGGTCGTCTCGCACCCGGGTTGCGGTGACGGTCACTCCGGGGCCCCTGCGACTGCAGTCACCGGCGCCCCGGGACCCTTGGTGTAATAGGTCTTCGGGTCGAGGTGGCCCTCCGCCTGCCGCTGCTGCAGCGACGGCATCTGCGCCGGATGCGGCCGGTTGGCCTTCTTCTCCGCCGACAACTTCTCCAACAGGAACATCCCCCGCGGTTCGTCATCGAGTGGCCGGGTCTGAATCACCCCGGCGTCGATCGCAGCCTGAAACGCCTGGTGCCCCCGCTCGGTCCGCACCAGGGTGAAGGTCCAGCCGTCGAGACCGATGCCGCCGAACCCGATGTCGGCGTGCTCGGCGCTGTAATCGCGGCAGTAGAGGCAGGCCGGGCGGGCGAACTCGCGGTACCGCTTCAGCGAGGTGGTGACCACCTCACCGTCGTCGAGGCGCACCACCACCTTGCCCTTGATGTTGATGTTGGCGATGCGGGATCGCTCGACCCCGATCATCTCCCCCAGCCGGTCGAGGCTCTCGTGGGTGAACGCCTCCGAGCAGAACAGCCCGAGAACCAATGTCACGTTGGAGCGGTACCAGTTGGCCATCTCCAAACGGATCGAGGAGTGCTGCTGAAGGCGGATCCCGTCGACCTGGCACGGTACCCCCACCACGGCGAGGGGACGCACCCCGGAACGCATCGCCTCCTGCAGGGCGAGAGTGTTCGGCGAGTAGGTGTAGCGCGACCCGGCACAGGCGAGCACCCCGGCTCGATCCACGGCGAGACGCGGGCGTCCGATCTGACTGTCGTCCGGCATCACGTCCCCGAGCACCGCACCGCCGAGGCTGCCGGTCTCGAGACCGTGGATCAGCAACGCCGACACCACTCCGCCGTCTTGCCCATGCGCCAGAACCCCGGGATCGGTGGCCCGGGCGTAGACGCCATATGCGAAGGGGCCGTAGCCATCGTCGACTGCGGGTGCGCGGTATCCGAGCAAACCGGCGAGGTCCCCGTCGGGGGGACGGAGCACGGGGCAGACGTCGGCGCACAGCACGCAGAGCACGCACGCATCCGTGCGGGCGTCGACCGGGCGCTCCTCGCCGTAATCGAACACGTCGACGGGGCAGATGGTGACGCAGGCGGCACACCCCACGCACCTTCCGGCATCCACCACTTGATCCATGACGAAGTCGACGGCGCGAAAGCCGCCCCGGTTCAGTTCGGTGCGCCAGGCGTATGCCCACTCGTGGGGATCGGAGGCGTCGTCGAGCATCCGGCGGTACCGGGACCCGACGCGTTCGACCACGGGATCGCGCAGGATGGGCGCCATCACCCGCTGCCCCCTCGTCGCATGAAACGCTCCTCTCACACCTCGAGGACGATCGAGGCACCGTCGACGACGGGGTACGTGCCGCAGCGCTCGTCGCCGACGTAGAGGCACACCTGCTGCGGAGTCTCCGGGTGGTGGTCGCGGAAGGTGGCGCACCCGTCGCCGTCGGTCACCGCAGTGCTCCAGGTCGAGGCGGCCTGCGGGTAGGTGAACCGGGCGCCGACCTCGAGTTCGGGTACGGGCATGACCTCGCCGTCGACGGCGCGGACCTCAAAGCTCAGCAACGTTGCATTCACAACCCTCCCTCAGAACGGCACCGGACCGCTCTGCCGACATTGAACCGGCCGCATCACGGGCGGGCACACCGCCGAAAGTCACAAAAGAGGCACCAGGCGCCAGGCACCAGATGCCAGATGCCAGAAACCTGGTGCCTGGTGCCTGGAACCTGGAGCCTCGATAGTCTCTCCCCCGCCCGCCCGCAAGGAGCACGATGGCCGACCTCACCTACCTGTCCGGCTTCGGCAACCACCACGCCTCCGAGGCCGTCTCCGGCGCCCTCCCCGTCGGACAGAACAACCCGCAGAACCCGCCGCTCGGCCTCTACACCGAGCAATTGAGCGGAACCGCGTTCACCGCACCCCAGGGGCAGAACCGGCGCACCTGGATGTACCGGATCCGGCCCTCGGTGCTCCACGTCCACGACCTGCGCCCGGTGGATCCGGGGTTGATCCGCACCGCCCCCTGCCGCGAGTCCGAGCCGCCGATCGGCCAGTTGCGCTGGGACCCGATCGCTGCGGAGCGCTCGCTCACCTGGCTCACCGGGCTGCGCACCATCGCCAGCAACGGCGACGCCCACGCCCAGTACGGCATGGCGGCTCACGTGTACCTCGCCGACACCTCGATGACCGACACCTACTGCTACGACGCCGACGGGGAGCTGCTCGTCGTCCCGCAACAGGGACGACTGCGCGTGGTCACCGAGTGCGGCATCCTCGATGTCGCGCCCGGAGAGATCTGCGTGATCCCCCGCGGTATGAAATTCCGGGTCGAATTGCCCGACGGCACCGCGCGGGGATACGTATGCGAGAACTACGGCGCCTACCTCACGCTCCCCGAGCGGGGGCCGATCGGCGCCAACGGCATGGCGAACGAACGCGACTTCCTCGCCCCGACCGCCGCTTTCGAGGACTCGGAGAAGGACTGCACGCTGTTCGTGAAGTTCGACGGCCGGTTGTTCGCCGCCGACCTCGACCACTCACCACTCGACGTGGTGGGGTGGCACGGCAACCACGTGCCGTACAAGTACGACCTCAGCCGGTACAACACGATGGGCTCGATCTCGTTCGACCACCCCGACCCGTCGATCTTCACCGTGCTCACCGCATCCTCGGATCGCCCCGGGACCGCCAACGTCGACTTCGTCATCTTCTCCGACCGGTGGCTGGTGACCGAGCACACGTTCCGTCCCCCCTACTACCACATGAACATCATGAGCGAGTTCATGGGGCTGATCCACGGTGTGTATGACGCCAAGTTGGAGGGGTTCGACGCCGGGGGCTTCAGCCTGCACAACGCCTATTGGCCCCACGGGCCGGACAACGACGCCTGGGAGGCGGCGACCAAGCACGACCTCTCCCCGCAGAAGCTCGCCGGGACGCTGGCCTTCATGTTCGAGACCCGGTACCCGCTGATCCCCACCGGCTACGCCTCGACCCTGCCGGCGCTGCAGGAGGACTACCAGGAGGTGTGGTCGAGCCTGCGGCGGCATTTCGGGAGGTAGGTGGGCGGACCTCAGCGAGCTCCAAAGAGTGGATCCTCTATCGGGTGGATACCGTCGAAGGTGAGAGCGCCCGGATCCACGCCTTCGCGCAGCGGCAGCCAGATGACGAACGAGGAACCCGTAGCCGCCGACGAGGTGAGCGTGACGGTGCCCCCGACCGACTCCGCCACCTGACGGACGATCGACAGCCCGATCCCCGACCGTTGCTCGGCCCGAACACGGCTGGTGTCCTTGCCCCAGTTGCGCTGGAAGACGTTGCGGTGATCGGTCTCGGCGATGCCGGGGCCCTCGTCCCTCACCCCGATCCAGGCCCACTCGTCCCGCACCCCGGCACCGCACACCACCGTCGAGCCCTCCGGGGCGAGACGCACGGCATTGCCCGCCAGGTTGGCCACCGCCGAACGCAACGCCTCGCGATCTGCTCGGACCGCCGGGCCGGCGGCTCCGACGCGCCTGATGTCGATGTCACGCCGACCCGCCGGCACCTTGAAGTCCTCGACCACCTCCTGGGCGAGCACACCGAGTTGCACCACCGACTGTCCGGCGGTGGGCAGCTCGCGCCGGGCGAACCGCATCAGGCCGTCCACGGTGAGGGTGGTCCGGTCGAGGGAGCGGCGCACGAGCGAAGCGGTCCCCCGCAGCTCGTCGACGCCGGCGTGCTCATCGGCGAGGACCACGTCGAGGCTGGTGGCCATGGTTGCCAGCGGGTTACGCAGCTCGTGGGAGATGTCCTGGATGAACCGCCGCTGATCCTCGGCACCCTGCTCGACCCGGTCGAGCATGGCGTCGAAGGCATCGGCGAGATGCTTCAGCTCGTCGTCGGGTCCCTGCAGTTTGATCCGGCGGGAGAGGTCGGACACCTGAATCTCCCTGGCCACCGCCGCGATGTGGCCCACCGGGCGCAACACCCGCCCGGCGATGAACCAACCCGCCACCAGGCTCGTCGGTACCAGCACCGCGAGCACCAAGAGCGACATGGAGCGCAGCTCCTCGAGGGCGCGGTTGTTGGCGAGCTGCTCGATGGCGTCGAGCGACTCGGCGTCCAAGAACACCGCCGCCCCCGGCTCGCTCGAAACCCGGCGGATGAGGAGCTCAGCGGTGACCGGCTCGGCCCCGAGCGACCTCGAGAATGCGAAGTTGATCACCCCCACCACGAGGGCGGCGATAGAGAAGACGACGACGGTGTACAGCACCGCCAACCGGAATCGGATCGACGAGACGAATCGGGCCTCGCCCATCACGCCACCAGGCGGTATCCGCTCCCGACCACGGTCTCG
Organism: Acidimicrobiia bacterium; assembly: GCA_035291545.1. Lineage (GTDB taxonomy): Bacteria > Actinomycetota > Acidimicrobiia > Spongiisociales > UBA11373 > UBA11373. The sequence goes on along the minus strand of DATDRW010000096.1, from coordinate 11,195 downwards.
ATGGCGTCGGTGCAGCCCGCATCCGCCAACTTCTTCCGCAGCTTGGAGACGGTCACCCGCACGGTGTTGGTGAACGGGTCGATGTTCTCGTCCCAGACGTGGTCGAGCAGCCGTTCGGCGGCCAGCACCTCCCCGGGATGGAGCATGAAGTACCGGAGCAGGGCGAACTCACGCGAGGTGAGTCCGAGGTCGCGGCCGTCCGCCGTCGCCGTTCGCCTCCGGGAGTCCAGGCTGAGCCGCCCCACCTGGAGCACCGACCCGGCGTTGAGCGAGCGACGCCTGCTGAGGGCCCGCAGGCGGGCCAAGAGCTCGGCGAGCGCAAAGGGCTTCACCATGAAGTCGTCGGCGCCCGAGTCGAGGCCGGCGACCCGGTCCGAGAGGGCGTCGCGCGCGGTCAGCATGATCACCCGGGGCGGGTCGGACTCGTCGAGGGGGGAACCGGCGGCACGGATGCTGCGGCACACCGCGAGGCCGTCCATATCGGGAAGGTTCAGGTCGAGGCACACGATGTCGTACGGGGTGCCGGCGAGTTTGTCCAGCGCCTCCCGTCCGTCGAAGGCGGTGTCGACGGCGTATCCGTCCCGGCGGATACCCTCGGCGAGAGCGCGTGCCAGGTCGCGTTCATCCTCGACGACGAGAACTCTCATTCGTGCCTCCCGGGTACCGCCGCCACCAGGCTAAACCGCATTGCGGAATGCCGGTGGGCTCAGGCGCCCGGAACCGGGAGGAGGGCCCCCTGCGGCACCTGGCGCTGCACCGCGGTTGCCTGCACGATCCCGAGCTCGTCGGGGATCACGCTGGTGTTGTCGCAGCCCCCATCGGCGCGGCTCTGGTAGTTCACCCGCACCCGGGAGGGCCGGATGACCGTGCCGCTGCCGTCGACGGCGCGCAGATCGGACCACCGCGCCGCTACCCCCGGCTGCTCGCAACGGGCGAAACCCTCGGTCCACACCACCGGAGCCGCCAGGAAGGCGCCCTCGGTGTACAGGTCGCGGACCACGGTCTCCCCCCCCGACCCGAGGTCGGTGATCGTCCCCCGCCATGCGTGGACCTCTGCCGGCGCCTCCGGGGACGGGGCGACCCGCAGCAGGTAGCGCCGGCCGGGCTCCCAGCGGAAGTCTCGGGTGTTGGGATCGTTGCGCGCACTGGGGAGCGGTGAAGGCGACCCCTTGAGCAGGCCGCCGACGTCTGCGGGGGCGTAACCGCCCCAGTTCGCCGCGGTGGTGGCGGGGAAGCGTGGGTTCCATTGCAGCCCGAGATGGGCACCGCCCCGCAGCGTGCGATCGGTGGCAAAGCTCACCTGGAGCGCCCAGAAGTAGAGGCGCCGCACCGCCGGGGGCTGCAACACCTCGAGCACGGCGGACACTTCGATCAGCGGCACATGGGGGATCTCCCAGGCGAGGTGCAGCGACGACGCCCCGTTGGCGCTCTTCGGTTCGCCCACCGTCCGTTCCCGGTTCGCCGACATCGCCCGCAGCCGGCGCCAGAAGGTGATCACGGTGCGGTCTGCTGGGTCGCCCAGGGGTGCACCCAGGCGAGGTCGTAGACCCCGACCCGGATGCCGCAGGTCCAGTGCCCCCACGGGTTGGGGCCCTTGCCCCACCCCGAGTACCCATAGCCGGAGGTGGCATAGCGCTCCCAGTTGAACTCGGGCCACACCGCCGGACTCACCCCGCCTCCGCCGCGGTTGCCGAGAAGAGTCTCGCGCGACTCCCACACCAGGAGGGCGGCAACGATCGTGTTGTACTCCGGGTTCCAGATGCTGGCGTCGGACGGGATCTGGGACTTGTCGGAGTGGTAGGCGCGAATCCGGTCCACCCGGCTCTGCCAGTAGTACGGCAGGTTCTGGAACAACCCGGCGGCGCCGGAGCGCGAGTTCTCGGCAAAGGGCACCCCGTTGCTCTCACACGACATCACACTCATCGCATTGTCGACCTGACCGGACACGCAGAACTCGATGCCGTTGCGGGTGGCGCACTTGGTCTGGTCGAGCCCCCAATCGGCGAAGACCTCGGCGACGATCGGACGCCACTGCTCGACGCCTCGCCGCGGGTCGTACCCGTAGTCGGGGGGCCGCGTCGTCGTCGTGATCGTCCCCGCGACCGTCGTGGTCGTGGTCAGCGCCGCAGCCAGCGCCGCCTCCTGGCGGCGCAGCTCCGCCTCCTCGGCGGCGATGCGGGCCGCCTCCTGCCGATCCCAGGCGTCCCGAACCTCGGCGAGATGGGTTCGGGCCGATTCGAGTTCCGCGGCCCGTCGGGTCACTTCGGTGCCGAGCTCGGCAATGCGGGCCTCCTCGACGACCAACTGCTGCTGTGCCGACTCCTGCAACGCCGCGAGGTCGTTGGCGGAGAGCACGGAGCGGTTCAGCGCGTCACGGTCGTCCTGGGTCACCGCGGCGAGATAGGCGACCCGCGTGGAGAACATCGTCACGTCTCCGACGACCATCGGGAGGTCGTGCCCTCCGGCCGACATGTACATGGTGGCGATGCGGCTGCGCAGCGTCGACTCCCGGATCGCCGCCGTCTCCAGGTCGGACCTGCGCCGGTCCTCGAGGCGCTGCAGAGTGGCCGTCAACCGGGTGCGGGTGTGCTCGGCAACGGCGAGGGCACTGCGCACCTCGGCAAATCTCTGCTCGGCGTCGTGGGCGGCCTCCTCGGCGGAGGTGAGATCGGAGCGGGTGACTCCCCCGACGGCGACGGCATGCCCCACGAGCAGTGTGCCCGACAGGGTCAGGGCGAGTAGGCCGGCGAGGACGCGCCGCGATCCCGCCGGTGTACCGGGGTTCATCGCCGTAATGATATTGGAGATGGAGATTCGTGGATCCGGGCGGGATCAGGGGGTAGGAGTGGCGTTGGGATGAATCCACGCCCGATCCCGGGCCGCGACGCCCGCATCGGCGCATGAGCGAGGGGACCTGTAGCGTCACCTGCGATGGACGGCTGCATGTTCTGCGAGATCGGGGTCGGCCTGCGCCCGGCTCCGGTGGTGCTCCAGACCGGATCCGTGACGGCATTCCTCGACCACATCCCGCTGTTCTTCGGCCACACCCTCCTGGTCCCCCGCGTGCACGTGGCAACCCTCGAGGACCTGCCCACCGAGCTCGTCGAGCCCTTCTTTACGGCGGCGTCCCGGATCGCCCGGGCGGTCCGCGTCGCCACCGGGGCCCAGGGCACCTTTGTGGCGATCAACAACACAGTGAGCCAGTCGGTGCCACATCTCCACGCCCACATAGTTCCCCGGACCAAGGGGGATGGACTACGCGGCTTCTTTTGGCCCCGCACCCATTACCGCGACGACGATCACCGCGAAGAGGTGCGGGCGGCGATCGCCGCCGCGCTGGCATCCTGAGTTCCCATTCCTCGGGCGACCACGGTACGGCGTCGCTGGGCGAGGCCGACGAGGGCCACCCCGAGGAGGATGATCGGGAGGCCGGCGTAGGTCCAGCCGCCGATCGCTTCGTCGCCGAGCGTCACGCCGAGCACCACCGCTACGACCGGGTTCACGTAGGCGTACGAGGTGGCCACCGCCGGCCGGGTGTTGGCGAGCAGATAGGCGTAGGCGGTGTAGGCGAGGAGCGACCCGAAGACCGCCAGGTACGCCACTGCGAGCCAGGCCTTGAGGCTGGGGGTACCGACGATCTCCTCCCCGCGCAGCAATCCGGCGACCGTGAGGAAGATGCCCCCGGCAAACATCTGCGCGGCCGATGCCATGAGCCCGCTGGGGAGCCGGAGGCGCGACGACATCACCGATCCGAACGCCCAGAGGATCGGCGACAGCACCATGAGGACAGTGCCGATGAGCGACCCCTGGAAGTCACCCTCGCGGCTCAGCATGACCACCCCGGTGAGTCCCACGCCGAGACCGGCCCACTCGAGGCGGGTCGGCCACCGTCCGAAGACCCCGCTCCACAGCGCCGCCCACAACGGCATCACCGCAACCGCCGAGGCGACGAGGCCCGAGCCGACCCCGTTGTCCTCGGCGATCGTGACGAACCCGAGACCGCCGATGAAGAGGATGGTCCCGGTGAAGGCGGCGTTGCGCCACTCCACCGCGGTGGGATGCTCCCGCCCCCGCCGCCGGGCGATCAGGTACAGCGCGGCCCCGGCCACCACGAGACGCATCCCGTTCATGAGCAACGGCGGGAACCCCTCCAGTCCGTAACGCAGTGCGAGGTAAGTCGAACCCCACACCAGGTAGACCACGGCGAGCGACCACCCCACCAGGGCGCGCCGCGAGTCCTTCAGCGCGGTGCTTCCGGTCATGAGCGACTACAACCCCGGCAGGCGGCGCCTTGTTGCATGGCCACCCTCGACCGGCAAACGGTCACCAGTTGGTGCCGATGTATTTCGGCTCGAGGAACTCCGCCATGCCGTGGTGCGATCCCTCACGCCCCAACCCGGACTGCTTCACCCCTCCGAACGGGGTGGCGGGGTCGGAGATCAGCCCCCGGTTCAGGGCCACCATGCCGGTGTCGAGGCGCTCCGCCACCGACAGCCCGGTTCGCTCATTGCCGGTGTACACGTAGGAGATGAGCCCTTTTTCGGTGTCGTTGGCCTGAGCGATGGCGTCGTCGAGGTCGTCAAACCGGACGATCGGGGCTACCGGACCGAAGATCTCCGTGGCCAGGATGCCGGCGCTTCGCGCCACGTCCTTGATCACGGTCGGCAGGTAGAAAAAGCCCTTGCGGTCGGGGGAGCGTCCACCGGTGGTGACCGTCCCGCCGTCGGCGGCCTCTTCGACGAGTCGGGCGACCTTGTCGCGACTGGCGGCGTTGATGAGCGGTCCCACCTCGACGCCCTCGTTCATCCCGGGGCCGACCGTGAGCGACTCCATGGCGGCCGAGAGACGGTCGGCGAATTCGTCGGCAACGCCCGAGGCCACGTAGAAGCGATTGGCCGCGGTGCATGCCTGTCCGGCGTTGCGCATCTTCGCCTGCATCGCACCGGTCACCGCAGCCGCGACGTCGGCGTCGGCGAGCACGAGGAAGGGCGCATTGCCGCCGAGCTCCATCGAGACGTTGAGCACCCGGTCGGCGGCGGCCGCGAGCAGGGTGCGCCCCACCTCGGTCGAACCGGTGAACGACAGCTTGCGCACCCGCGGATCGGCCATGATCGCCGCTACCACCGGACCGGATCGCCCCGCCGGGACAACGTTCACCACCCCGGGGGGGCATCCCGCCTCTTCGAGCACGTCGGCGATCGCCAGCGCCACCAGTGGGGTGTCCGACGCCGGCTTGAGGACAACGGAGCATCCGGCGGCGAGCGCAGGGCCGATCTTGCGGGTCCCCATGGCGATGGGCAAGTTCCACGGTGTGACCAGCAGCGACACGCCGACCGGCTGATTGATCACGATGACCCGTTTGTCCCCCGCCGGAGACCGGTAGATCTCGCCGCGGTTGCGCACTGCCTCCTCGGAGAACCACCGGAAGAACTCAGCGCCGTAGCGCACCTCGCCCACCGCGTCCGAGAACGCCTTGCCGTTTTCCCGGGTGATCAGCTCGGCGAACTCCATCTCCCGATCCATGATGAGGTCGAAGGCACGCCGCAAGATCTCGGCCCGCTGCCGCGGAGCGGTGTCCGCCCACGGGGCGAACGCGTCGTGGGCGGCGGCCACCGCGGCGATGCCGTCCACCTCGGTGGCGCCGGCAACCTCGGCGACCGTTTCCTCGGTCGCCGGGTCGAGGACCGGGAAGGTGCCACCGTCGGCGGCGGGACGCCACTCACCCCCGACGTAGAGCGAGGTCTTCCCCTCGGCGATGAGACGGTCGAGCAGGGTCATAGGTGGAGGATGGTAGGAGGGACACCCGACTCCCGACGCCGGCCAAGCACAGCATCGGGCATCGGGTTGCGACGGGCGACGGGCTCCTACCCCGTGACGCTTTCCCAGGTGGCGTCGGACACGTTGCCGCCGCTGATCACGACGACCGTGGGTCCCGGCGGCGAGATCCGCCCGGCGGCGAGGGCGGCGACCCCGACCGCCCCCCCGCCCTCTACCCGGAGCCCGTGGTGGCCCCGCAGGTGGCGCATCGCCGCCGCGATCTCCGCCTCGGAAACCAACACCACCCCGTCGAGCAGGTCGCGGCACATGCGGAGCGTGTGGTGGTTCTCCGGGCCGAGACCGCCGGCAAGGGCGTCGGCCAGAGTGTCCTCCTCGACCACCTCCACGAGGCGCCCCGCAGCGAGCGAGTCGTGCATCGCCGGTCCCCTGTCCTGGCTCACCCCGAAGACCCGCACCCCGGGGCGCATCTGCTTGGCGGCCAGGGCGACCCCGGCGACGAGACCGCCCCCGGAGAGCGGAACCACGATCGAGGCGACGTCCGGCACCTCATCCACGATTTCGCAGCCGAGAGTCCCCTGGCCGGCGATGACCCGGGGATCGTCGAAGGGATGCACGAAGGTGGCCCCGGTCTCGGCGACGATCGCCCGTGCCGCGGCGTCGGCGTCGTCCTGGTCGGGACCGGCCACCACCACCCGCGCCCCCAGGCTGCGCATCGCATCCACCTTCACGGCGGGAACCCGCTCCGAGACGCACACGGCGGCTGCGATCCCGAGAGAGCGAGCGACGAAGGCCACCGCCCGGCCATGGTTCCCCGACGACACCGCGACCACACCGGCGCGCCCCTCCTCCTCGCCGAGGGAGAGCAGGGTGTTGGCCGCACCCCGCACCTTGAACGACCCGGTCTCCTGGAGGCATTCCGCCTTGAGCAGCACCGGACCGCCCAACCCGGCGAGCTCCGGCGCCGGGAGCATCGGGGTGGGTCGGATCACCCCGGCGACGCGGCGACGAGCCGCGATGATGTCCGCAAAGGTCGGGGGGCAAAGATCCCAATCGATCGGGTGAGCGTACCCGGGGGTCTCGCAGTGTCGTTCATACAATCCACCGAGAAGGGAGCCCCATGCCGGTCGAGCCGTACGGTCCGCAGCCGAAGTGACCACCTTGCGCGCGGTGTTCCTCGCCGACAGCCAACTCGGCATGTACGCCACCTTCTCGGGGATGAGCGACGACGACGTGGCCGCCTATGCCGCCCGGGGGATGCGGGTACGCAAGGTGCCGCCGGTGACCGGCCACGAGTGGGACGCCGGGCAGTACATCCGCGCGGTCGCCGCGGTCAACGCCCTCCGTCCCGACGTGGTGCTCTTCGGCGGCGACATGATCGACGACCCCAACCGTGGAGACCAGTTGGATGACTTCCTTCGCCTATCGGCGGCCATCGACCGAGACATCCCGGTCCACTGGGCCCCGGGCAACCACGACGCCGCCCCGGACACGGTGGTCCCCACCAGGGAGAGCCTGGCCGCCTACCGGGAGGTGTTCGGCCCCGACTACTACACCGTCGAGGTGGGCCCGGTGCGGCTGGTCGTGCTCAATACCGTCGTCATCGACCACCCCGAACTCGTCCCGGACGAGTGGCAGGCGCAGCGCGACTTCCTCGAGGAGGTGCTGGTGCCGGGAGACCGGGAGACCATCGTGGTCGGGCACCATCCGCTCTTCGTCGACCGCCCCGACGAGCCGGACACCTACTGGAACCTCCCCGGGGAGCGCCGGGGACCGCTGCTCGGTCAGATACACCGCGCCGGGGTGCGCCTCGTCCTCGCCGGGCACTGGCACCGCAACGGGATCGCCCGCGACGGCGACCTGGAGATGGTCGTATCGGGGCCGGTCGGGTACCCGCTTGGTGACGATCCCTCGGGATTCCGCATCGTCGAGTTCGCCGAGGGGAAGCGCCCGCGGCACCGGTATCTCCCCCTCGACTGAGGGCGGCGCGTACGATCACCACTGAGGGAGGATCATGGCCAAACCGGCGATCGTGACCGTCGACGACGATCCGCAGGTGCTGAATGCGGTGGAACGCGACCTGCGCGCTCGCTATGCCTCCGACTACCGGATCGTCGGCGCCACCTCGGGAGCGGAGGCGCTCGAGGCCGTGATGGCCCTCAAGAAGCGGGGTGACGAGATCGCCCTCTTCCTGGTCGATCAGCGGATGCCGGCGATGACCGGCACCGAGTTCCTCCTCGAGGCAGCGCCGTCCTATCCCAACGCCCGCACCGTGCTGCTCACCGCCTACGCCGACACCGACGCCGCCATTCAGGCCATCAACGACGTCGGCCTCGACCACTACATGCTCAAGCCGTGGAGTCCCCCGGAGGACCGCCTCTACCCGGTGCTCGACGACCTACTCGACGACTGGAAGGCGAATACGGATGCTCCGTACGACGGGATCCGCGTCCTCGGCACCACCTGGTCCCCGTCGACCCACGAGACCAAGGACTTCCTCGCCCGCAACCAGATCCCGTACCGGTTCCTCGACATCGAGCGCGACCCGGATGCAGCCGCCATCGTCGCCGCCGGGGGCGGCGACCTGCCCGTCGTTCTGTTCTCGGACGGCACCTCGCTGGTTCGTCCCGAGCGCCGCGCCCTCGCCACCAAGGTGGGTCTGCAGACAGAGGCGGACTCGTCGTTCTACGACCTGATCGTGGTGGGGGCCGGACCTGCCGGCCTCGCCGCCGGGGTGTACGGGGCGTCGGAGGGGCTGCATACCGCCGTGATCGAGCGCGACGCCACCGGGGGCCAGGCAGGCACCTCCTCCCGGATCGAGAACTACCTGGGGTTCCCCAAGGGGATCTCGGGAACCGATCTGGCGCGCCGCGCCGCCATCCAGGCGCAGCGCCTCGGTGCGGAGATCATCACGGCGGGCGACGTTGCTGCGGTCCGGGTCGAGGATCAGATCAAGGTGGCGACATTGGCCGACGGCACCGAACTCGCCTGCCGGGCAATGGTTCTCGCCACCGGGATGACCACCCGCACGCTCGACGTGCCCGGCTACGAGAAGTTCGCCGGTGCGGGGGTGTATTACGGGGCGGCGATCAGCGAGGCCGCCACCTACCGGGACCAGCCGGTCTTTGTGATCGGGGGCGCCAACTCCGCCGGACAGGGGGCGATGATGTTCTCCCGTTTCTCCTCGCAGGTCACGATGATCGTCCGCGGGGCCAGCCTCGAAGCGAAGATGTCGCAGTATCTGGTCGACCAGATCCGCCGCACCCCCAACATCGAGGTGATGGTCTCCGCAGGCGTCGTCGAGGTGCGGGGAGGGCGCCGGGTGGAGACGATCGTGCTCGACCGCGCCGGGACGATCGAGGAGCGGCCCGCCGCCGCGCTGTTCATCTTCGTCGGCGCGGTTCCCCACACCGACATGGTGAAGGGGGTGGTGGCCCTCAATCCGCAGGGTTTCATCCTCACCGGACCGGACATCCCCGCAGGGCTCTGGCCGCTCGCCCGGGATCCGTTCCTCATGGAGACCAGCGTCCCCGGCATCTTTGCCGCCGGCGATGTCCGTCATGGGGTGGTGCGGCGGGTGGCGTCGGCAGTAGGACAGGGCTCGGTGTGCGTCTCGTTCGTCCACGAGTACCTGGCGACGGTGTGAACCGCCCCGAACGCCTTGCGGCGGTCCCGCTCTTTGCCGGTCTCAGCGCCGACGACCTCGAGCGGCTGTGCCGCGGGGCGCGCGACGTCACCGTCGGCCGCGGCGAGCAGCTCTTCGCCGAGGGAGACCCGGGCGAGGAAGCCTTCGTCATCACCGCCGGGGAGATCGAGATCGTCAAGCACAGCGTGGGACGCGACGTGTTGCTGGCGGTGCGCCGGGAGGGCGAAGTGATCGGAGAGATGTCGCTCCTCGAGGAGGCGCCGCGCATGGCGACGGCCCGGGCCCGCACTCCGGTCACCGCCATCGCCATCCCCCGACGGCGCCTCGACGAACTGCTCGACTCGAGCCGGACCGCGGCGCGTGGCATGTTCGGGGTGCTCCTGGCACGGTGGCGTGAGACCGAGGCCCGCCTCCGTCAGAGCGAACGGATGGCGCAACTGGGCACCCTCACCGCCGGCCTGGCCCACGAGCTGAACAACCCGGCATCGGCGGTACAGCGGGCGGCCGCCGACCTCGAAGCCGCCGTCGACTCCTACGCCACCGCCAGGGCGGCGCTGGGCATGGAGCTGCCCCCCGGGTTCGAGGCGCTCCTGTCCCGGGCCGTCGACCCCACCGCCCGGCCCCGCCTCGACCCGATCACCCGCAGCGACGCCGAGGCGGCGATGGAAGCCTGGCTCGGAGCCGCCGGCATCCCCGAGCCGTGGCGCTGCGCCCCGGCGCTGGTCACCGCGGGCATCGAGCCGTCGAACCTGGGCGGGTTCGACATCGGCCGACTCGACGCGGTCGTCGCGCTCCTCGTTGCCGCCGGCAACGCCCATGAGCTGCTCTTCCAGATCGTCGAGGGATCGAGCCGGGTGTTCGACATCGTGAGCGCCCTCAAGTCGTATTCGTTCCTCGACCGGGCGCCGGTCCAGGAGGTAGATGTCGTACGCGGAATCGAGGACACCCTCCTCATCATGCGCCCCAAGATCGGCGACATCGCCGTTGTCCGCGACCTCGGGGACATCCCTCGGATCCCGGCGTACGGGTCGGAACTGAACCAGGTGTGGACCAATCTGATCGACAACGCCGTTGACGCCATTCGGGACGGTGGAGGCGGCACGATCACGATCCGCACCCGTGTCGGGGACGGCGGCGTGATCGTCGAGGTCGAGGACGACGGCCCCGGCATCCCCGCAGAGGTGCTCCCCCGCATCTTCGATTCCTTCTTCACCACCAAGGCCCCGGGAAAGGGAACCGGACTCGGTCTCGACATCTCTTACGGCATCGTGGTGCACCGCCACGGCGGGGAGATCACCGTCGACACGGTCCCCGGCCGGACCACGTTTCGGGTCGTCATCCCGGTCGCCGGTCCCCCGGCATAGGCTGGCACCGATGACCGCACCCTGCGAGCACCTCGTCTCCGTGCCCGTCGACCCCAAGCCCGCCGGCGGTTGCCGGCCATGCCTCGAGCGGGGCGACACCTGGGTGCACCTCCGGTTCTGCGTGACCTGCGGCGCGGTCGGCTGCTGCGACCAGTCGAAGAACCGGCATGCTCGGGCTCACGCGGCATCGACCGGCCATCCGGTGGCCCGGTCCAAGGAGCCGGGCGAGATGTGGGTGTGGTGCTATCCCCACGAGACGGGGATGAAACTGACGGCCGAGGAGACCTGGGCGTGAGCGCCCCGCCGTGTGAACCCATGGCCATACAATCGCCCCGGGGCCCGTAGCTCAGCCGGTGAGAGCAGCGGACTCATAATCCGTCAGACGCAGGTTCGAGTCCTGCCGGGCCCAC
>DATDRW010000095.1:0-16421 GCA_035291545.1 Acidimicrobiia bacterium | reverse complement strand
CAGGCCGGGCTCGGGATCAGCCGCCATCTCCAGCAGCGGGGGATCGATCACGTCGTCTTCGAGCGGGGAAGGATCGGCGAGACCTGGCGTACCCAGCGCTGGGACTCGTTCCGGGTGAACACCCCCAACATGCTGAACCGGCTCCCCAACGCCACGTTCCCGGGCGGCCCCGACGCCTTCCCATCGGCGACGGAACTGGTCGGGTTCTTCGCCGACTATGCCCGGCGGTTCGGACTCCCGGTCCACGAGGGAGTCACCGTGACCGCGGTCGAGGGCACTACAACCGGATTCGTGGTGCGCACCGACCACGCCGACTTCGCGGAGGTGCGGGCCGGTTCCGTGGTGCTCGCTTGCGGGGCGCAGCACCGGGCGAAGATCCCACCGCTCGCGGCGCAGATTCCCCGTCGTGTCGTCCAGGTCCACGCCGCCGCGTACCGGAATCCGGGCGCCCTCCCCCCGGGTGCGGTCCTCGTGGTGGGGAGCGCCCAGTCGGGCTGCCAGATCGCCGAAGACCTGCTCGACTCCGGGCGCCGCGTCTACCTGAGCGTGAGCCGCGTCGCGCGGGCACCGCGGCGGTATCGGGGCCGTGACGTTCTCGACTGGCTCGACGAGGTCGGATTCCTCGACGTGCGACCCGTCGATCTCCCCGACCCGGCGATGCAGTTCGCCCCCCAACCCCAGGTGTCGGGCGTGGGACCGCGCGGTCACACCGTCGGCCTCCAGGACCTCGCTTCCCGGGGGGCAATCCTGGTGGGCCGTCTCACCGGGGTCACCGGGAGCACGGTGACGCTCGACGACTCGGTCGCCGATGCGGTCCGGTTCGGCGATGCGGGATCGGCGCAGATCAAACAGATGATCGAGGAGTTCATCGCCCGCGCCGGAATCACGGTTCCGCCGCTCGAGGACGATCCGGCAGACGAGCCCTGTGCCGACCCCGGGGCCCTCGCCGGGCCGCCGACGGTCGACCTCGCCGCCGCCGGGATCACGTCGATCGTGTGGTGCACCGGGTTCGGCGGCGACCTCTCCTGGATCCGCCTGCCGGTCACGGACGATCGGGGAGCACCCGTCCACACGGACGGGATCCCGCAGGTGCCCGGTCTGTTCTTCCTGGGGCTTCCCTGGTTGCGCACCCGCCGGTCGGGCATCATCGCCGGCATCGACTCGGACGCCGCCTTCATTGCCGAAGCGGTGGTGGCCCACCTAGCCGGCAGGTAGTTCGCGAAAACCGTCTTTGGCGTGTCTCAGAGGAACCTGGACCGGCGTAGGCTCGCGGCCTCCGGGGGGGATGCCCGCTCGGCCGATCGGGCCGCGGCTGATGTTGCCCCCGCTCCCGGTGCGACACGACCGACGACGAGGAGGTTGGACAAGTGAGCAGAAGAAGAATCACGGCGCTGTTGTTCGCCGTGGTGATGGTGTTTGCGGCCATGCCCGCCGGCGCCATCACCGACGGTGAGCTCGACGGCAACGGCCACCCACAGGTGGTTCTGGTCCTGATGGAGGTCGATGGGGCTCCGGCGTTCCGCTGCAGCGGCACCCTGATCGCCTCCACGTTCGTGCTGACGGCGGGCCATTGCGCCGGCGCGCCGGGTGAGTTCTCCGGCATCCGGGTGTTCACCGAGTCGGACGTCGACAACGGAAACAACAACTACCCGTTCGCCGGTCGCAACGCCATCGAGGCGGTCAACTGGGCGGCGCATCCGTTGTACCCGACGGCGTCGTTCTTCGTCCACGACGTGGGCATGATCGAACTGGCCAAGCCGTTCAAGGTGAAGGAGTACGGCACGTTGCCTGCGGTGAACTCGCTCGACGATGCGCAGGTGGGCACCGCGACCACGTTTACCTCGGTGGGCTACGGCCTCCAGGAGATCAACCCCGTGTTCATCCAGGCGGACCGGATCCGGATGGTGGCGTACCCACACCTCATCCAGAAGAACGTCCCCGGATTCACCGGCGACTTCTCGCTGCTCCTGTCGAACAACCACTCGACCGGCGGCACCTGCTTCGGCGACTCGGGCGGGCCGAACTTCCTCGGCGACTCCCTGGTGGTCGCCGGAGTGACGTCCTTCGGACTGAACGGCAACTGTGCCGGGACCGGGGGCGTGTTCCGCATGGACCGCCAGAACGTCCAGGACTTCATCGCCGACTTTATGGCGCACCCTTACACCCCGACCCCGTAAGGGACACACGCCGTACTGAGCACGGAGGGGCCGCCTGCGGGCGGCCCCTCCGTCGCGTCCGGATCGCCCGGCCTATGATCCGGCGCCGAACTCACGGAGGGGGTCTGTGTTGCGTGCCCGCTTGGCCTTGCTGTCTGCGTTTCTGCTGTTGGTTGCCGCCTGCGGCGGTGGTACCGGGTCATCGACCACTGCGGCCTCGAACACCGGGGCCACCACGACCACCACCGCAGCCACCACGACCACGACGGCGCCGACCACCACGACCACCCAAGCCGGGTTCGAGGTCACCAGCGAGGACGGCGACCTCACCGTCGAGGTGCCGTTCGACGCCATGGCGGAGGATCCGGGCATCACCATCCGGGTGCTGGCTCCCGAGGAGTACCCACCGGAGCTGGCGGGGGCGGCGGAGAACCCCGACGCCCGGATCTACAACCTGGAACCGGAAGGTCTCCAGTTCGCTGCCCCGGTCACCGTGACCCGGCGCATCGATGCCGAACGGTTCGGCGATCTGGAGGCCGGCGACGTGCCGATCGTGGTACTGCTCACCCGCACCGCCGACGGTGTCTACGAGCCGTATTCCGACCTGCGGGTGGTGCGCAACGGCGAGGACGTGTTCGTCTCCGGCACCACCCCCCATTTTTCGCCGGTGATCGCCCTCTCCGAGCAACAGACCCTCAGACTCACGCTCGACGACTACCACCTCGGATTCGGCACCGAACTCGGCACCAAACTGGACATCGGGTACCGGTATTACGACGCGGACGAGAACGTCCTCGATCCGCCGACCACTTCCGAGCCGGTCGGTTTCAGCCGGTCGATCGCGCTCGGTTTCGACACGACCACTGCGACGCTCGGCGTCGCGTGTTCCAAGATCGGCGAGGCCATGCCCCGCCTGGGCGTGAACGTGACCCTCGATGCGGCTGCTCCCGCGGGTCAGGTCGGCCTGCGCTCGGTGCCGGGGTTGATCCCAAGCCTGACCATGCTCGAGGTGTCCCTCAAGGTTGCCCAACCCTTCTCCTGCTTCGACCCGCTCACCTCGATCCTGGGACTCATCCTCCTCGGGTTGGCGATCGCCACCGACCATCCCGGCGGCATTGAATGGATTGCCGGCGGAGACTTCCACGGGGGCAACTCCGGCGCCTACCTCTCGTTGGCCGACAACCCGCGGCTGGAAGGAGCGTGGGGCGGTCTCATCATGGACGGCAACGGCAACGGGTTCGTTGACTCCACCGACACCATGTACCCGCCCTCCCCGCTGGAGGAGATGGCGAACATGTACGCGTATGTGGCAGCCCTCTACACCTTCGGGGCCTACTTCGTCTACCTGGTCGACGGCGCTCAGTACTCGGGGCCGCCCATCGGTTCGCAGTGGACGGTGGGTCTCGGGCTCGAGGCGTTCCGGCTGTGCTACACCGGCAGCGGCAGGTTCGAATCCTCGATCGGGTATGTCGGCGTCGGGGGGCTTCCCTTCTTGTACGAGGTCGGACCGGGTGAGGAACAGGTGACGCCGCAGGATCCGATCGTCGAGCAGTTCAACCGAATGAATTTCCAGTTCTGATCTGCTGCCGAGGATCGACAGAGATAGATCAGCCCCCGGCGACCGGAGGCGCGTATCGCTCCGGGTCGAGGTGCTGGTGATCCCCTGTGCGGAGGTGGCACGACGCCAGGTGCCCGGTGGTCCCGGCTACCGGGCGCAGCACCGGTGAGATCGTGTCGCACACGCCCTCCCGGCCTATCGGACACCGCGGGTGGAAGCGGCACGCCGGGGGCGGGTTGATCGGGTTGGGGATCTCGCCGCGGGGGAGGGGTGCGCTCCGTCGATGCCGCGGATCGGGCACCGGGACCGCCGAGAGCAGGGCCCGGGTGTAGGGGTGCGTGGGGTGGTGGAACACCTCGTCCACGGTGCCGATCTCGACGATCTCGCCCAGGTACATGATGGCGATCCGGTCGCAGATGTATTTGGCGGTGGCCAAGTCGTGGGTGATGAACAGGTAGGTCAACTGGAACTCGTCGCGCAGCGCCGCCATCAGCTCGAGCAGGAGGGCCTGCACCGACACGTCGGCCATGGCAATCGGCTCGTCGGCGACGATCAGGTCCGGCCGGGTGATCAGCGCCCGGGCGAGCACGATGCGCTGGCGCTGCCCACCTGAGATCTGGTGGGGAAACTTGTCGTAGAAGAATTCAGGAGGCGTCATTCCCACCGCCCGCAGGATCTCCAGGACCCGGTCCTTGCGCTCGGCGACTCTCAACTCGGGGATGTGGATCTCGGCGGGGTGGGAGATCGCTGCGCCGACGGTCATCCGGGGGTTGAGCGACGCCAACGGGTCCTGGAACACCACCTGCATGCGGCGCCGAGCCTTGCGTAGTTCCTCGGTGCTGATCGAGGCGAGGTCGATGCCGTCAAACTCCACGGTCCCCTCGGTGGGTTCGAGGAGGCGCAGCACCAGTCGGCCCACGGTCGACTTGCCCGAGCCGCTTTCGCCGGCGAGGCCGAGCACCTCGTTGCGGCGGATCTCGAAGGACACCCCGTCGACGGCGTGCACGTGCTCCTGCTTACCCAGGTTGAGCAGGTTGGCGATGAAGCCCCTCTGCACAGGGAACCATTTGCGCAGCCCGGTGACTTTGACCAGGGGAGTGTCAGCCACGGATTCGCACCAGGGGCTGCTTGTCGGCGTGGTCCTGGTACAGCCAGCATGCCGCCGTGTGGTCGGATCCGACCTCGGCAAAAGTCGGGTTGGTAACGGAGCACACCTCCATGGCGTGCGGGCAACGGGGATGGAAGCGGCATCCGGGTGGCGGATACAGCAGGCTCGGTGGAGAGCCCTGCATCGTATGCAGTGTCGGCTCTTTCATGTCGATGTTGGGCACCGATTGGAGCAGCCCCTGCGAGTAGGGGTGGCGGGTGTCACCGAAGAACTCGTTGACCGCACCCACCTCGGTCATGCGCCCGGCGTACATCACCGCAACCCGATCGGCCACCTCGGCGATCACCCCGATGTTGTGGGTGATGATCACGATGGTGAGATCGAATTCGTCGCGGAGCTCGCGGAGCAGATCGAGGAACTGAGCCTCGACGATGACGTCGAGCGCGGTGGTGGGCTCGTCGGCGACCACGACGTCGGCGTTGAGCGCCAGGGCGAGGGCGATCATGATCCGCTGCCGCATGCCGCCGCTAAACTGATGGGGGTAGTCCTCGATGCGGGTCTCGAGGATGCCGAGCCGGGTGGCGAGCTCCCGGGCCCGTGCCCGCGCCGCCGCCTCGGAGGCACCCGGATCGTGGGTGCGCACCGTCTCGACTATGTGGTCGATGATCTTCTCGAGGGGGTTGAGCGAGGTCATCGGATCCTGGAAAACCATGCTGAGGTGGCGGCCGCGCAGCCGCTGCATCTCCTTGGCGGGAAGGGTCATGAGGTCGCGCCCGCCGAACCAGAGCTCGCCGCCGGTGATCCGGCCCGGGGTCTGGATCATCCGCAGCATCGCCTTGCCCAGGGTCGTCTTGCCGCACCCCGACTCACCGACCAGGCCGAGGATCTCGCGTTTGCGGATGTCGAGCGACACGTCGTCGACGGCGACCACCCTTCCGTCGCGGGTGCCGTACTCCACGGACAGGTTGCGGATCGAGTAGACGGGATCGGTCATCGTTCCCTCAGCTTCGGGTTGAAGATCTCCATGAGTCCTTCACCCATCATCGTGAAGGCGAGCACAACGAGCATCACCGCGGTTCCGGGGAAAGTGATCATCCACCACGCCGTCTGGATCGTCTCCTGGCCCCTGGCCAGGTCGATGCCCCAATCGGGAGTACTGGGGTCGAGACCGAGGCCGAGGAAGGAAAGACCGGCGCCGGTGAGGATGGCATCGGCCACGTTCACTGAGAAGATGATCGCCACCGACGGGATGACGTTGGGATAGATGTACCTGGTGAGGATGACCCGTGACTTTGCTCCGATGCTGCGTGCCGCCTCGACGTACAGGGACTCCTTTACCGAGAGGGTTTGCCCCCGCACGATGCGGAAGTACGTCGGGATGTATAGCACCGCAATGGCAACGATCACATTGATGATGCTCGGGCCGAGCACGGCGGTGATGGCGATGGCGAGGATCAGCCCGGGGAAGGCATAGAGACTGTCCATCAGCACGCTGAGCACCCGGTCCACCTTCCCGCCGGTGAACCCGGCGAACAGGCCGAGCGGTACGCCGATGAACAGCGAGAATAGGGACGAGGTGAACCCGATGATGAGGGCGACCCGGGTGCCCCAGATCAGCCTGCTCAGTACGTCCTGTCCGATCTGGTTGGTGCCCAGGGTGAACGATTGCGCCGCGGTGCCGGGAGCAACGGAGCCCATCTGGTCGAGTTCGGGGAAGGCGTCGGCGAGGTCGGCGAACGCGAGGAACGAGCCCACCGCCACCACGGCATCGCCGGCGATGACGCCGGCGAGGGCCTCCTCGAGCGTCTCGTAGCGCTCGATCCGCAGCCGGATCTCGACGTCGAGCCCCTGGGCGCGGTATTCGGCGGTGAGCCGCTCCGCCTCGTTGCGGACCGCCTCGCTCGACGGCTCACCGGCGACCACGGCGACCGACACCCGTTCCTCCGAGGCCAGGTCGGCGACGCCGGTGATGTCAGAAGCGGCAGAGGCGATCAGCACCTCGACGTCGGGGCGTTCCCCCGGGGCGAGAAACCGCGGTCCCACCTGTTCCCGCGGATCGAACGGGGCGAAGACCTGGGGGATGAGTGCGAGGACGATGAACCCGACCACCATGACCGTCGAGATGGCGACGAACCACCAGTCGGCGCGGTACCACCTGCGCGCCATGAGCAGCCGGCGCACAAAGCCGATTCCCTCGAGGTCGGCCTTCCACTTGAAGTCGTCGTGGCCCTCGGTTCTGGCGGGGGTGGTGGCCATCAGTACTTCACCCTCGGGTCGAGCAGGGAGTAGATGATGTCTACTGCAAGGCTGATCATCGCCACGAAGAGGGCGAACATCGTGATGGTGCTCTGCACCGCGGTGAAGTCGCGCGACGAAATCCGCTCCACCAGGTAGCGGCCCATGCCCGGCCAGGAGAAGACCGTCTCGGTGAGCACCGCACCGGCGAGGAGGATGGCCACCTGGAGACCGATCAGGGTGATCACCGGGATCATCGCGTTCTTCAGGGCATAGCCGTAGGTGACCGTTGTCGCGCGGATCCCCCGGGCACGGGCGGCGGTGACGTAGTCCTCCTGTAGAGTCTCGATCACGTTGATCCGGGTGAGGCGGAGGAACACCCCGGAGAGCACGATTCCCAGTGTCAGGGTCGGCAGGATCAGGTGATGCAATGCGCTGCCGAGCGCCGCCCAGTTGCCGGTGATGATCGAGTCGATCACCACAAAGTTCGTCTCTCGCTTCAGGGTCGTGCCGATTAACGCGTCGATCCGCCCCGCTATCGGCGCCCATCCGAGCACGACACCAAATAGCAGCTGGAAGAGCAGTCCCAGCCAAAAGATCGGCATGGCGTAGCTGACGACGCCGTATAGGCGGAATCCGTAGTCGGAGGCGCGTTTGCGCCGCACCGCCGCCCAGGTCCCGAAGGAGATGCCGATGGTGAGGGCGAACGCCGTTGCCGGGATGATCAGCTCGAGGGTGGCCGGCAGACGCTCGCCGAGCTCATCGGAGATCGGGCGATGGGCACCGATCAGGGACTCGCCGAAGTCGAAGGTGAGCATGTTGCCGAGGAATCGGCCGTACTGGACGAGCAGCGGGTCGTTGAGCCCGAGGTTTTCGCGAAGCAACTCTTTCACCTCCGGGCTCCCCTTGGGCCCGAGGGCGGAGGTGACGGGATCGCCGGGAAGGATGCGCATCACGAAGAAAACGAGGGTGGCGAGGATGATCACCATCGGGACGGTGAGGGCGATGCGGGTGACGATGTAGCGGCGCATCGCTGAGGTTCCTCGCACGAAGATATAGACGAGGGCGATGGCGGCGGGGACGCCGAAGATGAGGAAGGTCAGGAGGAGTGGGTGCATCGTGATTATCGAAGGGGGGAGCGGGGAACCCCGCTCCCCCCTTCTGTCGGTCGTCCGGTGTCAGCCGAGGTCGAGCGTGATGTAGTTGAACTCGACCGTGGGGCCGATGTTCAGCGTCCCGGGGCTTGAGAAGCCCGTGTCGGCCACCACGCCGTCGCGGTACACGATGTGCTCCGCCTGAATGAACAGCGGGATCGTGACCACTTCACTGGCGTAGATCTCCTGAATCTGTCCGTAGAGATCGGCGCGTGCGGCCTGATCGCCGTTCGCCGCCGCTTCCACCAGCAGGGACAACAACTCCGGGTTGACACTCTCGATGACCGCACCCGTTTCGGGGTCGGTCACCATCGTGCCGAGACCGCCGTTCATGATGAACGGGCTCAGGTAGTTGTCCGGGTCCGGGTAGTCGTAGAACCACCCGAGGAACCCAACGGCGTAGTCCGTGCCGGCAACCAGAATGCCGACATAGGTGCTCCACTCGATGGGATCCAGGGAGACCTCGATGGCCCCCGAGGCCTCGAACTGCTCCTTTAGCACCTCGAAGATGTCCGCCGTCTCCGCACCGTAGTGCTCGGGCGGGTAGGTCATCGTGAGCTGCAACGGGCTGGCTTCGGTGTAACCGGCCAGTGCCAGGTAGGCGGTTGCGGCAGCGATGTCCGGTGCACCGTACATCGTGTCGAACGCCTCGGTCGCTCCCAGGAAGCCCGGAGGCACCTGTGAGTACAGGGGCGTAACCGCGCCGCCGAACACCCGGTCGCTCAACTCGTCACGGTCGACGAGCGAGGCGAGCGCCGAGCGGACGTTGGGATCGTCCGTCGGAGCCAACACGTGGTTCACGATCAGGTAGCGGATCGGGCCGGCGTCGATGGTGCCGACGTTCAAACCGTCGACTTCCTCGAGCTGCGCGATCAGCTCCGGACCGAGGATGCGCCACGCCACGTCGATCTCACCGCTTTCCACGGCCAGGGCCATGGTCTGCGGATCGCCGAAGTAGCGGATGATCACCCGGTCGAGCGCCGGCGCTTCGCCGTGATAGAGCTCGTTGGGCAGGAGCACCAGCTGCTCAGCTGGGTCGTATGACTCGATGTACCACGGCCCGTTGCCGTAGATCGGCGCCTCGGGGAAGAGGTTGAGCTCTGCACCGAACTGCGTCGGGTTGGTCGGGATGTAGGGAGCACCGGCGAGGAGCTGCGGGAAGAACGCCCAAGTACCGGTCAAGTTGAACTTGATCGTGAGATCGTCGACCGCTTCCACGCTCTCCACATACGGCTGACCCAATGCGGGACCGACCCCGTTGGGGCCTTCGAGCACGAGCAGCCGGTTGTTGATCTGATCCGCGTAGGTTTGGGCGTCCAGCGGGGTGCCGTCACCGAACACGAGATCCGGCAGGAGCTGGATCGTGTACGAAAGGCCGTCCTCGCTGAAGGAGCCGAGATCCTGGGCGGCGCCGGGGACGAGAACGTCACCGGATCCGGGTTCCCAACGGATCAGGCCTTCACCGATGTTCTTGAGAAGCTCCCAGTCATGGACCGCGTAGGCGTCAGCCCCGTCGAGGCTGGAGATCGCATCCGTGGTACCGATGATCAGGGTCTTCTCCTCCTCCGGAGCGGAGGTGGTGGTTGTGGTGGCTGCAGTCGTTGTTGTCGTTGCCGCGGTGGTGGTTGTTGTGGTCTCCGCCGCGTCGTCGTCGCCGCAGGCGACGGCGACCAACGAGAACGCGAACAACAGCACCAGAAGGTGCCTGAATCGCTTCATTTCTCTTGTTTCCTCCCTAGGGGGATCGGCCTCGATCACAGGAACGCGGCCGATAGGCACACAACCTACACCTCCGGCCGCTAAGCCGGAATAAAGCCGTGATCCAGGCCGGGGGAGAGGGGTGTCCGGGGCCGACCGCGGTCGGTGGCGTGGCGGGGGTCACGGCCCTGTACTCACCAACATCGCGGCGCTCCGGTCGCCGGTGGAGTAGTCGTAGCCGACGGCGACCAGGCCCGGTCCCGGCCGCGGTCACCGCAAGAATCTTCTGGTCGTCGGCCCCCCCGAGAGTGGCGGCATCGTGCAACCACACCCAGGTGAAGCCGGCGATCGACCCCCGCGTCGCGGCCACTCCGGCGCGAGCGCGATGGCGAATGTGTGTTCGGCTGTGGTGGCCGTATAGTGACCGGTACTCGAAACGAAGCGCTCGCAGTTCGATGTGCAAGCACTTGCAAGTAGACGCGCGGATCGGCGCGTCGGCGGCAGGTGCTTCTTGTTGCCAGGGAAAGGAGTCACCGTGATGGAAGCAGACTCCATCCAGTCGGAGATCAATCGCATTGCGTTCATCGGCAACTACTCGCCACGCCAATGCGGCATCGCAACTTTTACTACGGACCTGTGTGAGGCGATCTCATCGCAATACACCGGAACATCGTGTATTGCCTTGCCGGTCAACGACGTCGCGGCAGGCTACGCCTATCCGGCGCGCGTCCGATTCGAATTGACCGAGAAGGATGTCGAGTCCTATCTCCGCGCCGCCGACTTCTTGAACATCAACAACGTGGACCTCGTGTGCCTGCAGCACGAGTACGGCATCTTCGGAGGGCGCGCGGGCAGCCACATTCTCGCGCTCTTACGGGAGCTGCGCATGCCCATCGTCACGACCTTGCACACGATTCTCCGCGACCCGGACCCGGATCAACTGAAGGTCATGAAGCAAGTCGCCGCGCTCTCCGATCGGCTGGTCGTGATGAGCGAACGCGGCGCGGAATTCTTGCATGACGTCTACGGAGTGTCGGCGGACAAGATCGACCTGATCCCACACGGTATTCCCGATGTGCCGTTTGTGGACTCGAGTTTCCACAAAGACCTGTTTGGAGTCGAAGGAAAGATCGTCTTGCTCAGTTTCGGATTGCTCTCGGTGAGCAAGGGCATCGAAACCGTCATCGCCGCACTTCCCGCCATCTTGGAGCGTTTCCCGAACGTGGTGTACTTCATTCTCGGCGCCACTCATCCGCATGTGATCCAGCAGGAAGGCGAGACCTATCGCCTGTCCCTGCAGTGGTTGGCCGAGGAGAAGGGCGTTGACGGTCATGTGGTCTTCTACAACCGATTCGTGAGTTTGGAAGAGCTCGTTGAGTTCATCGGCGTGGCGGACATCTACCTCACGCCGTATCTCAACGAGGCACAAATCGTGTCCGGCACCCTGGCCTACACATTGGGCGCGGGCAAGGCCGTGATCTCGACGCCGTACTGGTATGCGGAAGAGATGCTCTCCGATGAGCGCGGCGCGCTCGTGCCGTTCAATGATCCCGCCGCGTTGGCCGACCAAGTGATCGATTTACTGGGAGACAAGGCAAAACGCGACGCGATGCGCAAGCGGGCGTATCTGTTTGGTCGGGCGATGATCTGGTCCGAGGTGGCGCAACGATATATGGAGAGCTTTGAGCGCGCCCGGGTCGAACGAATGCACTTCAAGCATTCGGGTCTCGTCGTAAAGCCGCTGGATGAGCGACCCGGCGAATTGCCGCCGCTCAAGCTCGATCACTTGCGGCACATGACGGACGATACCGGCATGCTGCAGCACGCCAGTTTCACAATCCCGAATTTCCGCGAGGGCTATACGACCGACGACAACGCTCGCGCTCTGTTGGTGAGCGCGTTGCTGGAGGAACTGGGCAACAGTGAGGCAATTGACCTCGGGTCCCGATATCTCGCGTTCATTTCGTATGCGTTCGATGCAGAGACCGGCCGCTTTCGTAATTTCATGGACTACCAACGCCACTGGATCGAGGAGGGCGGTTCGGACGACAGCCACGGGCGCGCACTGTGGGCATTGGGCACCGTTCTGGCTCGCTCAAACACGCCGTCGCTCCAGAGTATGGCGGGACGTTTGTTCGAGCAGGCCCTGCCCGGCATCCTCACCACGACCAGCCCGCGCGCCTGGGCGTTTGCGCTCATGGGCATTCACGAGTACTCGCAACGGTTTGCCGGTGATCGTCGAGTGAGCCAGGTGCGCGAGGAATTGGCCGGCCGACTCATGGCGCTGTACACCAGCCATCGCTCGGACGATTGGGTCTGGTTCGAGGAAGGGCTCAGCTACTGCAACGCCGCGCTGCCACATGCACTCTTGATGTGCGGCGAATCGATCCCGGATCCCGCGATGACACAAGCCGGATTGGAATCGCTCGCCTGGCTCGCCGACTTGCAGCGCGCGGACACAGGAGGCGGTCACTTTGTTGCCATCGGCTCCAACGGGTTCTACCCCCGCGGCGGTGAGCGCGCTCGGTTTGATCAACAGCCGGTGGAAGCGCAAGCGATGGTGTCTGCCTGCCTCGAGGCATATCGGATCACGGCCGACAAGTACTGGAACAAGGAAGCCCACCGCGCCTTCGAGTGGTTCCTCGGCCGAAACGACCTGAACCTGCCGATCTACGATCCGACTACCGGCGGCTGTCGAGATGGTCTGCATCCGGACCGCCCCAATGAGAACCAGGGTGCAGAGTCCATGCTCTCCTTTCTCCAGGCGCTCCTGGAATTGCGCCTGGCCGAGAGCACGTTCCTGTCGCTGGAGGCACGGACTCCGTGAGCAATCAGCACACCGAGCTGTTTCGCCGTCACGAGCTCAATCCGATTCTGACCGCCGCCGACTGGCCCTACCCGGTCAACAGTGTGTTCAACGCCGGCGCCACGTTGTTGGGTGATGGAACCACGCTGCTCTTGTGCCGCGTGGAGGATCGGCGCGGGCTTTCGCACCTGTGCGTCGCGCGTTCCGCCAATGGCATAGACGATTGGCACGTCGACTCCCAGCCCACGCTGTTGGCCGATCCCGATCATCATCCAGAAGAACTGTGGGGCATCGAAGATCCGCGCATCACCTTCGTCCCCGAATTGGAGAAGTACGCCATCGTCTTCACGGCGTACACGCGCGACGGGCCCGGCGTGGCTCTGGCGTTCACCAAGGATTTCCGCCACTTCGAACGCCTGGGCATGATCATGTCACCGGAAGACAAAGATGCGGCGCTATTGCCTCATCGCATCGGCGGTGAGTGGGCGTTGATCCATCGCCCCGTCAGCGCGCCCCGCGCGCACATGTGGATCTCCTTCTCGCCCGACCTGCGCCACTGGGGCAACCACAAGATGATGCTGGAGTCCCGGCTGGGAGCCTGGTGGGATGCGAACAAGATCGGACTCTCACCGCCGCCCATCGAAACCCCGCAGGGCTGGTTGGTGATCTATCACGGCGTACGGCTCACGGCGGCCGGCGCGATCTACCGACTGGGACTCGCGTTGTTCGATCTGCAAGCGCCGGAGCGCTGTCTGAGACGCGGCAGCGAATGGGTCTTTGGACCGAAAGAGCCCTACGAAGAGCGCGGAGACGTAGACAACGTCGTCTTTCCGTGCGGCTACACCATCGCCCCCGATGGCGACACGCTCCGTCTCTACTACGGCGCGGCAGACACCAGCATCGCCCTCGCCACCGGCAGTGTGCGCGCAATGCTCGAATGGCTCGAACAGCACGGCTAGCCGGTGGAGCGGGGACGCCTCGGCCGTTCCCACCGGGAGAAAATCGCCAGGAGCGGTACCGGCACGACCGCGGGTGCGATCAGCCACAGGGGGCGTTCCAGCCAGACGAGACCCCCCACCGACCGACTGCGTCGGTCGACTCCCCCTCAAGGGGGGAGTGATGCTCGGGTGACGGGTACCGCGTGCGCGAAGCGGGCGACGGGCGACGGGCGTCGGGCGTCGGGCGTCGGGCGTCGGGCGTCGGGCGACGGGCGACGGGCGACGGGCGACGGGCGACGAGTAGCGTCCCCGCATGCGCCGGGTCGAGCAGGAGCAGGGCGACCGATCGCATGACGCCGATGTCATTGTCATCGGTAGTGGTTTCGGGGGTAGCGTCTCGGCGTTGCGCCTCACCGAGAAGGGGTACCGGGTGCTGGTGCTCGAGGCCGGGCGCCGTTTCGGCCCGGACGATTTCGCCCGGAGCACGTGGAACTTGCGGCGGTTCCTGTGGTTTCCCCGCCTCGGGATGCGGGGCATCCAGCGCATCGACCTGCTGCGCGAGGTCATGGTCCTCTCCGGCGCCGGGGTCGGGGGCGGCTCGCTGGTCTACGCCAACACCCTGATCGAACCCCACGACGAATTCTTCGCCGATCGGCAGTGGGCGGCGATCACCGACTGGAAGACCGAGCTCGCCCCGTGGTACGACCAGGCCCGCCGGGTGCTCGGCGTGGTAGAAGCCAACGGCGAGACTGCCGCCGACCGGGTGGTCGCCGCCATCGCCCGCCACTTCGATGCCGCCGACACCCATCGGCCGGTGCAGGTCGGGGTGTTCCGCGGCGAAGCCCGTGTGCGCGTTCCCGACCCGTTTTTCGGCGGCATCGGGCCCGATTGCGTCGGCTGTCGGGAGTGCGGTGGATGCATGGTCGGCTGCCGCCACGAGGCGAAGAACACCGTCGACCGCAACTACCTCTACCTCGCCGAGCGGGGAGGGGCCCGGGTGCTCCCCGAGCACGAGGTGGTCGACCTCCAAGAGACCGGTGATGGGTGGATCGTCACCACCCGGCGGCCGGGGGCGTGGATCCGGAAACGGCGTGCCTCGTTCCGGGCCAAGGACGTGGTGTTCGCCGGCGGCGGTCTGGGGACGACTCGTCTCCTGCTCCGTCTCCGCGACGCCGGGCGCATCCCCGGGGTCTCCGGGCGTCTCGGCCACCTGGTGCGGACCAACTCGGAGGCGGTGACGGGGGCGGTGGCCCGGACCACCGGCGTCGACTACTCCCGCGGCGTCGCCATCACCTCGTCGTTCTCTCCCGGGCCCCGCACTCGGATAGAACCGGTGCGCTATTCGGCGGGGAGCAACTCGATGGGCCTGCTCGCCACGATCCTGGTGCCGGGGGGCAAAGGGTGGCAGCCGGTGCGATTCCTGTGGCACGTCCTGAAGTCACCGTTGCAATGGCTGCGTTCGCTGTCGGTGCGCCGCTGGTCGGAGCGGGGGATGATCGTCCTCGTGATGCAGAGCGAGGACAACAGCATCCGACTCGAGACCAAGCGCGGGCTGTTCCGGCGCAAGGTCACCGCCAAGTCCGGCCACGGCACCCCCAACCCGCGCTGGCTGCCGGTGGCCCACGAGGCGGCGCGGGTGGCGGCCGAGGTCATGGGCGGCGACCCTTCGGCGAGCATCAACGAGTCGCTGCTCGGCATCCCGCTCACCGCACATCTCATCGGAGGGGCCACCATCGGCGCCGACCCCGCCTCCGGCGTCGTCGATCCCTATCACCGCATGTACGGACATCCCGCACTGTCGGTGGTGGACGGAGCGGCGGTGCCCGCCAACCTCGGCTCCAACCCGTCGCTCACCATCACCGCCATGGCGGAGCGGGCGATGGCGGCCTGGCCCAACAAGGGCGAACCGGATCTCCGGCCGGCGATGGGGGAGCCGTATCGGTTGGTACGGGTGGCCCCCCACCAACCGATCGTGCCCGCGGCTGCGCCGGCCGCGCTGCGCTGATCAGTCGCCGCAAGATGGTGCGTCCCCGGTCCGCAAGACCGGCCCTTCAATGAAGGCGAACCACTGCATGCGGAGGGACACGGGGTAGTCGAGGTCGTCCCAGATCATGCCCGTGGTGATGTTCTCGTCCTCGATGATGTCCGTGGTCATGAAACCCGTGCCGTTCCGCCCCATGAGCAAATCCTGTAAGTACTGGAGCTCATCGTCCAGGGTCGCCACGTCGGGCGGGTCGCCGAATCCGTGCCCGCCGCCCGCGTTGATCCCGACGGCCTGCGGCTCAGTCTCGAACAGGTCGTAGCCCGGCGGCTCAACCAGGACCAGGTCGATGCGGTAGCCCTCCCGATAATCGGCTCCCTCCCCGATGAGGTTGAGGTGGAGCACTAGTGGATGAACTGCGTCGATCTGGTAAGTACCGGTCGACTCCTGGCCGGGCTCCTGGATGAGCGTGGCGTTGCTGCAGGAATCGACGACGACCGTGAAGGTCGCGCTGTAAGGATCGCCCGGGGCCCCGGGAACCGGGGTGACCAGCAGCGTGCCCGAGAAGATCCCCGACACGGCGTCCAACACGACGTCGACGATCGGAAGGGTGGCCGAAGATGTCGTGGCCGACGCCGGGGATGTCGACGTCGACGAAAACGCCGTCGAGGATGGCGCTGAAGACCCTCGCAGTTCCACGCACGCGCTGAGGATCAGGAGGAAGACGATCATCAACCCTCGGATGCGGCGCATTGCGGTCCCCCTTCGGCGTCGAGAAGCGTTCATC
>DATDRW010000094.1:0-5165 GCA_035291545.1 Acidimicrobiia bacterium | reverse complement strand
GTGACACGGTGAGCATCTACCGTCCCTCAGAGGGCCGCTTCTTCATCATCAACGCCTTGGGTGAGAACGACGGGGGTCTGGGTGCCGCCGAGTTCGCCTACTACTTCGGTAATCCCGGCGACAAGCCGTTTGTGGGTGATTTCAACGGTGACGGGACCGAGACCGTCGGGTTGCACCGCGAATCCACCGGACTGGTGTATTTCCGCAACACCCACACCCAAGGGGTCGCCGATTCCCAGTTCATCTTCGGCGACCCCGGGGACCGGTTGATCGCCGGGGACTGGGGAATCGTCAATGGGGTGGACACCCCGGCGGTGTTCCGACCCTCGGCGACGACCTTCTACTTCCGCCACACCAACACCCAAGGCAACGCCGACTCCCAATTCATTTTGGGAGCAACCGGCTGGCTGCCGGTGGCAGGCAAATTCGGCCTCGACGGCTAGGGGCAGTCTCCAGTCCCCAGTCTCCAGTCCCCAGTCTCCAGTCTCCAGTCCTCAGTCTCCAGTCCCCAGTCCAGGTGTTGTTGTGCCCAGGGGGGTTTGACTTGCCAGACAGGAGGGCCTGAGTCAATCCTGCCTGGTGCCTGGTGCCTGGTGCCTGGTGCCTGGTGCCTACCCTTCGTCCCAACCCTCACGAAGGACCCGCGCAATGATCGACTTCCAGGATCGTGTCGCCGTCGTCACCGGTGCCGGACGGGGGCTCGGCGCCCATCACGCCCGTCTGCTCGCCTCCCGGGGCGCCGCCGTCGTGGTCAACGACCCCGGGGTGGCTACCGACGGCACCGCTTCGGAGCAGCGTCCCGCCGACGAGGTGGTCGCCGAGATCAAGGCGGCGGGGGGCGCCGCCGTCGCCGATCACGGGTCCGTCTCCGACCCCGGCGATGCGGAGGCGATGGTGGAGAAGGCCGTGGCGGAGTTCGGCCGGATCGACATCGTGGTCAACAACGCCGGCATCCTGCGCGATAAGGCATTCCACAACCTGGAGTGGGAGAACCTGAACGCGGTGCTCGACGTTCACCTCAAGGGCGCCTTCCACGTCACCCGGCCGGCGTTCCGGCGGATGCGGGAGCAGGGCTACGGGCGGATCGTGATGACCTCGTCCAACTCCGGCCTGCTCGGCAACTTCGGTCAGGCCAACTACGGCGCCGCCAAGATGGGTCTGGTCGGCCTGATGAACGTGCTGAAGTTGGAGGGGGCGAAGTACGACATCAAGGTCAACGCCATCGCCCCGGTGGCGCGGACCCGCATGACCGAGGAGATCCTCGGGCCGGTGGCGGAGAAGCTCGAGCCGGGCCTGGTCTCCCCCGTGGTCGCCTACCTGTGCTCGCAGGCGTGCACCGTGACGGGGGAGATCTTCTCGGTTGCCGGGGGGACGGTGAGCCGGATGTTCATCGGGCTCACCCCGGGATGGTTCAAGCATCCGGAGAAGGTGGGGATCCTGACGCCCGAGGACGTGGAGGCGAACCTGGCGGCGATCCGGGATGAGACCGGGTACATCGTCCCCGCCTCCAACCAGGACGAGCTGCAGAAGATCGCCCCCCTCCTGTTCTCGTGACGCCGCCTGGGTCGCCGGCGGGAGGGCATACCCCGCCCCCCGGGGCGGGCAAGGCGTCCTGGCGGCACTGGGCGCGGGCGGCACGATCCGGGATCGACCTTGCCGCGGTTGCGGACCGGATCATCACCGCGCTGGTGGAGTGGGAGGCGATCGACCCCGGCACCCGGGTGCTGCTGTACGCCCCGCTCGCCGATGAGCCCGATGTCACCCCGCTGGCGTCACGGGTGACCGCGCTGCTCACCCGCACCCCCGACCACGGTCCGCTCACCATCCACCCCTTCCACGCCCCCCGGGAGCGTCACCGCTTCGGGTTTTCCCAACCGGTCGCCGGGACACCCGCGGTGGACCCTGCCGAGGTGGACGTGGTGCTGGTCCCCGGGCTGGCATTCGATCGCACCGGGGTTCGTCTGGGGCGGGGGAGCGGGTATTACGACCGTCTCCTCCCGCGGCTGCGGCCCGATACCCTCATCGTCGGGGTCACTCCCGCTGCGCTCGTGGTCGATCGGCTTCCCCGAGAACTCCACGACCGGCCCGTCACCCATCTCGCCACCGAGGATGGTGTCGGTAGGGTGCCGGCGATGTCGACCGTCGACGCCGCGCTCGCCTGGATCGCCGCCGACCCGGATCCGGCGACCCGCGCCGCGTTGCAGGCCCTGGTCGACACCGGCGACGAGGCCGGCCTCGCCGGCCGGATGATCCCGCTCGACTTTGGTACCGCCGGGATCCGCGGCGAGGTGGGGGCGGGTCCGGGGCGGATGAACCGCGCCGTGGTGATCCGTACCACCCGGGGTCTCGCCGACTACCTGAGCGGGCGGGGTCGCGGTGGCGGACTGGTCGTGGTCGGCTACGACGGGCGCACCGACAGTCGCCGGTTCGCCGAGGACACCGTCGGGGTGCTGCGCGCCGCCGGGTTCACGGTGCGGTGCTTCGACGGTACGACCCCGACCCCGCTGGTGGCACATGCCGCCCGTCGCACGGGCGCCACCGCAGCCGTGGTGATCACCGCCAGCCACAACCCGCCCCGGGACAACGGGTACAAGGTGTACGACGGCAACGGCGCCCAGATCGTGCCTCCGGTCGACGCCGGGATCGTCGCCGCCATCGCCGCCGTCGGACCGGCGGCAGCCGTTCCCCGCCACGACGGGTTCGGGGGGGAGTCTCCCTCCGCGGCTGAGGACGCCTATGTCGCCGACGTCCTCGCCTTCCGCGGGGGCGCTCCCGCGGCGACCGCCGTGCCGATCGTGTACACGGCGCTGCACGGGGTCGGGGGCACGCTGGCAACGCGCCTGCTCGGGGAGGCCGGGCACGGCGACGTCACCCCGGTTCCCGAACAGTTTGCACCCGACGGCGCATTTCCCACCGTGGCGTTCCCCAACCCGGAGGAACCGGGTGCCCTCGACCTCGCCGAGGCTCTGGCAAACCGCGGGGGGGCGTCGCTGGTACTGGCCAACGACCCCGATGCCGACCGGCTCGGGGTGGCGGTGCCCGAAGGCCGGGGATGGCGGCGGCTCACCGGCAACGAGATCGGGGTGCTGCTCGCCGACTTCGCCCTGGAGCGCACGAGCGGACCCGACCGCCTGGTGGTCACCACCGTGGTCTCGACACCGATGCTGGCGGCGGTGGCCGCCCACCACGGCGCCGCCCACGCCGCCACCCTCACCGGGTTCAAATGGATCTGCAACGCCGCCCTCGACCTGGAGGCGGCGGGCAAACGCTTCGTATTCGGTTTCGAGGAGGCTCTCGGGTTCACGGTGGGACCGGTGGTTCGTGACAAGGACGGCATGGCGGCGGCGATGTGGTTCGCCGATTTGGCCGCCGTCTGCGCCGCGACCGGGGAGACGGTGCTCGATCGCCTCGCCCGTCTGTTCGTGCGCGATGGGGTGTGGGTGAGCCATCTGCTGAACCTGCGGCGGGAGGGAACGGGTGGTGTCGTCGAGATGCGGGCCGCACTGGTGCGCCTCGCCGCCGACCCGCCGGGGGAGGTGGGTGGGATCGCCGTGGTCGCCACCTCCGATTACTCGGTCGGGGCCGCCGACCGTCCCCGGTGGCTTCCGACGACGCCGCTCGTCGAACTGAGCCTCGCCGACGGGTCCCGGGTGCTGGCCCGGCCCTCCGGGACCGAGCCCAAGGTCAAGATCTATGCCGACGTGCGGGCTTCGGCGGGGTCGATCGCCGAGGTGCCCGCGGTGCGGACCGCAGCACTCGAGGTGGCTCATCGGCTCGCCGACGATCTGGCGGCGAGAATGGGGCTGGCGTGACGGCGTTCTCCTCCCTGGTGCGGCGCAACCCGGGCCCGGCGGTGCTGCTCGCCGCGTGCGTCGCCACCTTCACGGTCGTCGGCCTCGCGCGCGATGTGTGGTTCCTCTGGATCTACCTCCCGGCCCTGGTGGCGAGCACCGGGATCGTGGTCGGTATCGACCACTTCAGAGGACCGATCCCGGGATCGCTCCTGTGGCTGCTGGTGATCTGGGCGGGGATGCACCTCGCCGGCGGCCTGGCACCCAATCCGACCGGGGAATCGGAGATCCTCTACGGCCTCTGGCTGATCGACGGGGTGCTCCGCTACGACCAGGTGGTTCACGGGTTCGGCATCGCCGCCGCCACCGCGGTGCTCGCCTACGCCGCCCGGGACAGCGACCGCCCGCTGTTCTGGGGTTTCGTGCTCGCCCAGGTGGTGGGGCTGGTCAACGAGACCGCCGAGAACATCTTTGCGGCCTTTGTCGAGGAGGCGAACGTCGGCGACATCATCAACACGATGGGGGATCTCCTCTGGCAGTTGAGCGGCGCCGCGGTGGCGACCCTGTGGATGGCTCGGCGCGGCATTCCCGGGCATGCCCGCGGCGAAGCCTACGGCTCGGGGGCGGAGGAACCGCGTTCGTGACGATCCCGGAGGCCTCGCAGCGCGTCGCCGCCGCCGGGCGCGACCTCGGGGTGACCGTCGACATGCACGTGTTCCCCGAGGGCACCAAGACCTCTCAGGACGCCGCCGACGCCATCGGCTGCGCCCTTTCCGCCATCGCCAAGTCGATCGTGCTCACCCTCGACGACCGCGAGCAGATCGTGGTGTTCGCCTCCGGGGACACCCGCATCGACCTCGATCGCATCGCCGCCGTCGCCGGCGCCCACAAGGCCCGCCGGGCCACGCTCGAAGAGGCCCGGGCGGCCACCGGGTTCGCCGCCGGGGGCACCCCGCCGTTCGGGTACCCCGCCTCGCTGCGGGTGTTCGCCGACATCGCCCTGCGGCGTCACGACGAGGTGTGGTCGGCAGGCGGGACTCCGACCACGGTCTTCCCGATCGGGCTCGCCGAGCTGGTGAAGGCGGCGGGGGCAGTGTGGGTGGAGGTGGCGGAGTAGAGATTGCAGATTGCAGATTGCAGATTGCAGAATCTGCTGTCTGCTATCTGCAATCTGCTGTCTCCGTGACCACCGACACCGCCTCCGGGTCGAGCGCGTAGCGCAACCGCTCGCCCGGGCGCCGGGCGGTGGGGCTGGTCGCCGTCAGCCTCTCGCCGTTGACGTCGACCGTCACCACGTGATCGGGGCCGCGGAACGCCGAGGCAAGCACTGTCGCCTCGATCGAGCCGTTGGGATCGAGGCGCAGGGCGTCGGTG
>DATDRW010000093.1:0-24573 GCA_035291545.1 Acidimicrobiia bacterium | reverse complement strand
CGGCGAGCCGGCGCCTCACGGCGAGGGGTCGACCAGCTTCACCCCCACGCCGAACACGGTGCGGAGGTACCGGGGCTCGGCGGCCGTCTCACCCAGCTTCTTGCGCAACCAGGAGAGGTGGACGTCGACCGTGCTGTCGCTGCCGCCGTACGGCTCCCGCCACACCTCTGCGAGCAGTTCGCGCTTCGACACCACCTCGCCCTGTCGCTCCGCCAGATGGGCGAGGAGATCGAACTCCTTGCGTGACAGCTCGAGCAGCGTGCCGTCGAGCGTCGCCACCCGTCCCTCGAGGTCGATGGTGAGGCCCCCGACGACGAGGGGGCCGGAACGGCTTTTCGTCTCCGACCGGCGGAGCACGGCCCGGATGCGCGCTTCGAGCTGATCGACCGAGAAGGGCTTGACCACGTAGTCGTCGGCGCCGGCGTCGAGCAGCGCGACGATTGCCGTCTCGTCGGTGCGGGCCGTGGCGATGATCACCGGCACCGTGCTCACCGCTCGGATCATCTTGAGCACCTCCGCGCCGTCCACGTCCGGCAGTCCGAGATCCAGCACGACGACGTCGGGCTTCTCCTCGACCGCGGTCGATAGGCCTTCGAAGCCGGACCGGCGCGCATCGACGGCGTGGCCACGTTCGGCGAGCGCCTTGGTGAGGCGCTCACGGATCCGTTGGTCGTCCTCGATGATGAGGATGGCAGCCATGGTCGAGACGATAGGTCCGGCTCGGGGCGGGCCCAACCTTTTCAGGGTTTCTTAAGCCTGGGTTGCGGAGATCATCGTTCGCCTACGCCACAATGGGGGCATGCTCAAGCGAATCGGCGTCGTCGTGGTGTGGCTGCTCGCCACGCTCGGCACCGCAGCCCTCACCTACGCCGCGGTGTCCCAGGCCGACCGGGCGGTGAGCGATGACCCGGCGATGCCGGTCTCGGCAGCCGACATCGCGGCGCGGGTGTCCACCGCGGTTACGACCGCACCGGAGGGATCGACGTCGACCAGCACGACTGCGCCTGTGGCGTCGACCACTTCGGTGGCGACGACGGCCACGGCGCCGGTGACGACGACGACGACTCCTGCGGCGACGACAACCACAACGGCTCCGCAGTCGCAGACCGAATGGAAGACCGTGTCGGGGGTGGGGGTCGTCGGAGTCTTCATCGACGGTGATGAGGTGAGTCTGATCTCCGCCTCACCGGCGAACCCGTACCACGCCGAGGTCGAGGAGAACGGCCCGGAGCGGGTAGAGGTGAAGTTCGAGGCGGAGTCCTCCGAGTACCGGGTGCGAGCCGAGGTGCGCGACGGTCGACTGGTGTGGGAGGTCTCCTCCGGCGGCGGCGACGGCGAGGGGTCCTGAGGCTGATACCCGCGTGCCCGGACCGGCGTTACGATCCCCGGGCATGAACCGTACCTCCCTGGCCGTGGTGTGCTTGTTGGTGGTCGTCGCCGCTTGCGGGGACGACTCGACCGTTGACACGACCACGACGGCGGTGTCGACGACTGCGACCACCACCGCGGCAGGCACCACCGTCTCCGAAACGACCACGACGACCGCGGCGACCACCACCACGGACGATGCCGCCCTGTTGATCGAGGTGGCGGTGCACACCGCCGGGATCGGGCTCATCGTCGACGGACTGGTGCTCGAGTCCGGGGTGAGGGTGAACGTCGTCGCCGGGAGTCTGGTGCGGATCATCACCTCGGGCGAGGTCGCCGATGAGGTCCACGTGCACGGGTACGACATGACGGTCGACGTCACCCCCGGCGCCGAGGAGACCCTCGAGTTTCCCGCCGACATCCCCGGCATCTTCGAGGTCGAACTCGAGGACGCGGGAACGCTGCTCTTCGAGCTCGAGGTTTCGTGATCCGAAGGGCGGGGCTCGTCCTCGGGATGACGGCGCTCGTCACCGCCCTGCCTATCCCCGCCCTCGCCCACGGCCTCGGCGGCCGGAGCGACCTGCCGGTTCCCCTCGAGTACTTCCTGGTCGGCGCCCTCGTCGTCCTGCTGCTCTCGTTCGGGGCGCTCGCCGTGTTGTGGCCCGAATCGCGGCTGCAGGATGGCCCCCGGTACCGGGGGCACGGTTGGGCACCGCCCCGTTGGGCCGCCGCGGTGGCAGCCGCCGGAGGCATCTTCATCTTGGTGTTGGTGATCGCCGCCGGACTCTTCGGAGATGCCGACGCCAGGAGCAATGCGGCTCCGGTCACGGTGTGGGTCCTGTTCTGGTTGGTGCTCCCGTTTCTCGCCGCGGGGGCGGGAAACCTGTGGTCCGTGGTGAATCCGTGGGCGGCGCTGGGCCGGGGATTGCACCTCGACGGCCCGGCCGGCCCCGGCGGCGCCGGCGTGTTCCCGGCGGTCGCCGCCCTCGTGTCATTCACCTGGCTCGAGCTGGTGTACCCGGACTCGGGCGACCCCCGTACGCTCGGGGTGGCGGCGCTGGTCTACTCGGCGTACCTGCTCGCCTGGATGCTGCGGACCGGGACCGACCGGGCGATGGCGACGGCCGACGCGTTCACCGTATATCACCGCCTGCTGTCGTCGATCTCGCCGATCGGGCGCGATCCGGAAGGGCGGTTGCGCCGCCGCGGATGGCTGCGTGCCCTCCCGGTGCTGCCGCAATGGCGGGGTCTTCCGCTCTTCGTCGTGGCGATGATCGGCACGGTCACCTACGACGGGTTGTCCGCGACCCCGTGGTGGGACGCTCTCACTTTCGACCTGGTCGGAATCCGCCAGACTGCACTGTGGTTCGAGACGGCGGCGCTGCTCGCCGTGGTCACCGCGCTCTGGTGCCTCTACCTGGCGGCGTGCGCCTGGGCGGCGCGCATCGCCCGGGACCCGGGCCTCCGGGCGTGGCAGGTGGCGTCGTCCTTCGCGCACACCATGGTCCCGATCGCCCTTGCATACGCCTTCGCCCACTATTTCACCCTCGTCGTCTTCGAGGGGCAGATCGCGTTTGCCGCCATCTCCGATCCGCTCGGGCTGGGCTGGAACCTATTCGGGACCGTGGACTATCGCCCCAACTTCACGTGGATCGGACCGACGGCGGTGTGGTGGGTGCAGCTGGCCGCCATCGTCGGCGGCCACGTCGCCGCGGTGGTGCTCGCTCACGACCGCTCGCTTGCCGTCTTTCCCCCCGACCGTGCCGTCCGCACCCAGTACGCCATGCTCGCCCTGATGGTGGCGCTCACCTCGCTCGGCTTGACCATCCTCGCCGCCGGCTGATCCCGCGGCGCAGAGCCGTATTCTTGGTCACCGTGCTCATCGACGTGCAGTCTCTGGTGAAGGTCTTCCCGGGTGTTCGCGCCGTCGACGACGTCACGTTCGGGGTGGCCGAGGGGGAGATCTTCGGGTTTCTCGGCCCCAACGGCGCCGGCAAGACGACGACGATCCGCATCATCGTCACGCTGCTGCGGGCGACATCGGGGACGGTGATCGTCGACGGTATGGACGTGACGAAACGTCCAGAAGGGGTGCGCAAGCGGATCGGGTACGCCGCCCAGTTCATCGGCATCGACGACGATCTCACCGCCCGGGAGAACCTCGTGATGCAGGCCCGGCTCCACGGTGTCGATCGTCAGGCGGCCGAGCGGCGGACCGCCGAGCTCCTCGAGCTCTTTCAGCTGGGCGACGCCGCCGATCGCAGGGCGGGAACCTTCAGCGGGGGCATGCGGCGCCGGCTCGATCTCGGTCAGGCGCTGACGCACGATCCCCGGGTCGTCTTCCTCGACGAGCCCACGACCGGGTTGGATCCGCAGACCCGACACGCCCTGTGGGACTATCTGCGCGACCTCAACCGCCGCGGCGTCACCATCTTCTTGACCACGCAGTACCTGGAGGAGGCGGACGCCCTCGCCGGGCGTCTCGCCATCATCGATCACGGCGCCATCGTCGTCACCGGCACCCCCGCTGAGTTGAAGGCGGGTCTCGGCGGGGACGCCATCATCGTGACCCTCGCGGACGGCGTCCTTCCCGCCGAGGTGGAGCGCGCCGCCGGGGTGTTGTCGCGTTTCTCCGACAACGGCACGGCCCGCACCCACGAGCGCACGGTCCGGGTGTTCACCGCCGATGGCTCGGCCCGGCTCGCCGAGGTGGTCCGGGCCCTCGACGCCGAGCGGGTGGCGGTGACCCGGCTCGAGCTATCCGAGCCGACCCTCGACGACGTGTTCCTCCGCCACACCGGCGGTCGGATGCGCGTCGAGGAGGTCAAGCCGCCGAGCCGGATGCTGATCGGGAGGCGCCGCCGATGAAACGCAGCGTGCGCGAGGCGGGGATCCTCTGGGTCCGCCTCATGAAGAAACTGGTGCGGGTACCGATGCTGCTCTTCTTCGCGTTGTTCCAGCCGCTGATCTTTCTCCTCCTGTTCAGTTCGGTGTTCAGCAATCTCGACCAATTGCCCGGCTTCGCCTACGACTCGTATCTCCAGTTCCTCGTCCCCAGCATCGTGGCGCTCACGGCACTCAACTCCGCCTTTCAGTCGGGCATCGGCATGGTGACCGACATGGAGTCGGGCATGCTCGACAAGTTCCTGATCTCGCCGATCCGGCGCTCGAGCATCCTGCTCGGCAAGGTCTTCGCCGACGGATCCCGGGCGTTCGCCCAAGCGATGGTGATCATCCTGGTGTCGCTGGTGATGGGTGCCCGGTTCGAGACCGGGGTCGCCGGGGTGCTGGTGATGGCGGGGCTGGCGGCGCTGTTTGGAATCGCCTGGGCCGGTCTGTCGAACGTGATCGCCCTGCGCACCGGCAACGGAGAGCTGACGATGATGCTCGGGATCCTCATCACCTTCCCGGTCCTCTTCCTCTCCACGTCGTTCATGCCCGCGGCGCTGCTCCCCGACTGGCTGGATACGGTGGCGACCTTCAACCCGATCACCTACATCGTCGAGGCGTTGCGGGCGCTGGTGAACACGGGGTGGGACTGGGGGGCGGTCGGCCAGGCGCTCGCGGTGACCGGAGGCCTCGCCGTGGTCACTTTCGCGGCGGCTACCGCGGCCTTCCGCAAGGTGATCTCCTAGTCGAGGTCGGGTCCCCGGTCGGCGGTGGCGGGGTCGGCGATGTCGGGCGGGAACACCAGGTCGAGTGTCCAATCGAAAGCGACGCGAAGCCGCCGCAGCCAGCCGGGAAGCCGGAACAGGTAGTACGACCGCCACAGGAACCACCCGGCGAACCCACTCACGGTGATCCCGAGAACCCGGCCAACCGCGCTGCGGTGCCCCAGCGACACCAGGACTCCGAGGCTGCGGTACCGGAATGGTGCCACGGTTTCACCGGCCAGCATTGCGGGAAGGTTGCGCCCGAGGTACCGCCCCTGGCGTAGGGCGTGCTGGGCGGTCGGGGGCGACATACCGCCGTGCCCGTCGGGGGAGCGGACGACGTCACCGAGCCCCCACACTCCGTCGCCGAGGCGGAGATGGCCGTCCACCGGGTACCTCCCGTCGGGACCCGGTGCGCCGCCCGGCTCGCCCGGTATCGACCGACCCCGGATTCCTCCCGCCCACACGATGGTGGCGGCCTCGACCCGGGTCCCGTCTTCGAGGGAAACCGTCCCCGACCCGACCGCGACGACCCGATGCCCGAGGACCAACTCCACGCGGCGATGCCGCAGGGCTCGGGCCGCCTTGGCCGAGGCGCGCCCGGGGAGCTGCGGCAGCACCTGGTCGACGGCGTCGATCAGGATCACCCGGGGGGTGGGTGCCGAGCGGAAATACCGGCGCGCCGCCCGCTGCAGGAAGTCCGCCAGTGCGGCCGCCAGCTCGGCTCCGGCGGCACCGGCTCCGACCACGGCGACGGTGGTCGCTCCCTCTCGCTGGTGGGCGTCGGCCTCATCCAGGAGCCCGAGCAGGCGGTGCCTGATCGACAGGGCGTCGCCGATGGTGCGGAAGGGAAGGCTGTGCTCGGCTACCCCGGGAATGCCGAAGGTGGCCGACGCACTTCCTGCCGCCAGCACCAGGGCATCGCCCTGGTACGAGGACTCGCTCCCGTCGATCGGGGATCGGACCTGCACGGTGCGTTCCGACCCGTCGACCTCGACAACCGTCCCGACGATGAGCCGGGTACGCCGGCACAGGTCGCGGATCGGGGTGAGGATGTGTCGCGGATCGACGTCGGCGGCGGCGACCTCGGCGAGCATCGGTGTGAACAGGAGGTAGTTCACCTCGGAGATCAACACGACATCGGCGCGGCGCTCGAGGTGGCGCGCGGTGGCCACACCGCCGAAGCCTCCTCCCACCACGATGACGCGTCGGCGCACGCCACGATGGTAAGGCTCCCTACACTCGTAGCGCGGTGCGACTCAGCGTTCTCGGATCCAACGGCACCTACCCCACGCCGGGACGACCCGCTTCTGGGTACCTGGTCGTGTCGGGTGAGACGACGCTGCTCCTCGACATCGGGCCCGGGGTGTTTCCCGCCCTGCTCGCCGCCGGCCGGCTTCCCGATGCGATCCTCATCTCACATGCGCACTCGGATCATTGTGTCGACTTGCTGGCGTTGTTCAACTATCTCCGTTTTGACGCCACCGACGGTTGGGGGATCCCGGTGCTGGCACCGCCCGGTGTCGTCGACCGGCTTGCCGCCTTCGTCGGCGCCGGGCCAGGCCACGACTTCTTCCGGGCGCTGCGCGCGTCGGTGGTCGAGCCGGGGACGGCCATGGACATCGGAGAGGTCACGCTTCGATTCGGTGCGACGACGCATCCGGTGCCTGCCGTGTGCACCCGGATCGAGGCACGGGGGAGAGTCATCGTCTACAGCGGCGATACCGGCCCGGGGGGCGACCTTCCCCGGTTGGCGACGGGCGCCGACCTGCTGCTTTGCGAGGCGACCAACCAGGGAGAGCCGGGCCCCGACCGCTACCCGTATCACCTGTTTGCCGTCGAGGCCGGGGCCGTGGCGCGGGAGGCGGCGGTGCGTACCCTGGTGGTGACCCACGTCGGTCCGCTCCTCGATCCCGCGATTTCGGTGGCCGAGGCGGCCGCCGTGTTTGCCGGACCCGTCCGGCACGCCGAGCCGGGATTGGAGGTGGCCTTGTGAGGGGACCCGACGAGCTCCGTCCGCTCCGCATCACCCGGGGATACACCGAGATGACCCCGGGATCTGTACTCATGGAGATGGGTCGCACGCGGGTGCTGTGCACCGCTTCATTTGACGACGACGTTCCGCCGTGGATGCGCGACCAGGGCAAGGGCTGGCTCACCGCCGAATACAGCATGCTTCCCGGATCGAGCCCGGAACGCGTGGCCCGATCGTCGCTCTCCGGTGGCCGCACCAAGGAGATCCAGCGGCTCATCGGGCGCTCGCTCCGGTCGGTCGTCGATCTGGCGGCGATGGGGGCGGCGGTGCTCCTGGTTGATTGCGACGTGCTCCAGGCGGACGGGGGGACGCGTACCGCGGCGATCACCGGGGCATGGGTGGCGGTCCAGGATGCGGTGACCGCAGGCCTGGCCGCGGGGCGCATCGCCGCCGATCCCATCCGCGACCACTGTGCCGCGGTGAGCGTCGGCATGATTGCCGGTGTTCCGACGCTCGACCTCGCCTACGACCAGGACGCCGGCGCCGAGGTCGACCTGAACGTGGTGATGACCGGTTCGGGCCGGTTGATCGAGGTGCAGGGGACCGCCGAAGGAAAGCCGTTCGGACGGGACGATCTCGATCGCATGCTCGATCTCGCCGCCGCCGGTATCGCCGCGCTCTGTGCGGCGCAGAAGGCGGCTCTGGCCGGGTGAGGCCTCACCGCCTCGTGGTGGCCACCAAGAACCCGGACAAGGCGGGAGAGATGCGCAGCGTGCTGCTCCGGGTCCTTCCCGGCATCGAATTCGTCGAGAGTCTCGGTTGGGAGGACGTCGCCGAGACCGGGGAGAGCCTGGAGGACAACGCCGTGCTCAAGGCTCGGGCTGTGTCCGCAGCCACCGGGCTGCCGGCCCTGGCCGACGACACCGGTCTCGAGGTAGATGCCCTCGGCGGAGCACCGGGGGTGCACACGGCCCGCTTCGCAGGGCCGGCGGCAACCTACGCCGAGAATCGCGCCCTGCTCCTCGCCGCCTTGCGCGGGGTGGTCGACCGGCGGGCACGGTTCCGCACCGTCGTCGCCCTCGCCGACGGCGACACGATGGTCACCGCCTCCGGAGCGGTCGAGGGGTCGATCGCACTGAGCGAGCGGGGCAGCGGGGGATTCGGCTACGACCCCATCTTCGAGGTGGGCGGCCGCACCCTGGCGGAGATGGGGGTCGTGGAGAAGAACACCCTCAGCCACCGGGCCCGCGCTCTCGAGGCCCTGGCCCGGAAGCTCCGCTGACAAGGGCCGAAGGCCCTGGCCGACCGCGGCGCCGCCGCCTACGGTGAGGGTGCGACCAGGGAGGCAGGATGACCGGCTGGAATCCCCAACACGTCGTGGTCGGCGTCGATGGTTCGGAGCAGAGCGGCCGAGCCGCGGCGACGGCGGCGGCAATTGCACGAAACCACGGCGCCAAACTCCACATGCTCACCGTGGTCCGGCCCCCGGAGGGGTGGTGGGGTGTGGTCGGCTCTCCGCCCCCGGCCGATGCGCTCGCCGCCTCCATGGAGCATGCGCAGCGCACGGCGCTCGACTCGACCCTCGAGCGGATCGACACCGCCGGGCTTGAGGTGATCGCCTCCGAGGAGATCGGAGACCCGTCATCGGCGCTGATCGAGTACTGCACGCGGATCGGCGCCGATTTGCTCGTGGTCGGGCGCCGTGGCGCGGGGATGGTCGAGCGGATCGTCCTCGGCTCGGTGGCGGATCGATTGGCACACCACGCGCCGTGTGCCCTCATGATCGTGCCGTAGCGCTCACCGCGATACAGTGACCGCGCTCTGCCGGCGGCGCCGGCGATCCCCAGCACGAAAGGCGGGTGACGGCCCATGCGAAGCACGGCTGCGGTAGTCCTGATCTTTTTCTCGATGTTCGCCGCAGCCTGCGGCGACGACGATCTCGGTCAGGTGACGACGACGGCCGTCGCCACGAACACCACCGGTAGCACGGGAACGACCGCGGGGTCGGCGACCACGCCGTCGATCGGCGGCGGGTGCACGGTCGAGGCGACGGGCACCGATCCGAACTCCTGGACCGGCCCCAACGACATCAGCGCCTTCACCACCGACTACTGGTACACCGATGACGAACTGCGCCAGCAGTGGGATTTCCTCGGTGATCCCACCCAGGGCACGTTCGAAGAGGTGGTCGCCTCGGGTCGTCCGGTGTTCACCTTCTTTCTCTTCAACTGTCAGGGGCCGGATCAGGCGTTGGTGACGCTGTACGTGTCGGACTCCACCACCCGAGCTGACTTCCCAGTGGGTACCGGCACGTATCCGATCAGCACCGGGTTCTTCGGTGGGGCCGAGGCCCGTCCCGCCGAGTTCGGCGTCCTCTACTCCCCGAACTCGACCGAGGTGTGGAGCCTGGACGGCGAGGGCACGCTGAACATCACCGAGTGGAACGGCGAGCGCCTGGTCGGCAACTTCGCCTTCGGCGCGGTCGAGGAGTTCTCCGAGTCACCCGGGTCGGTGTCGGTGACCGGGGCATTCGAGATCACCTGCCAGGCCAGCACCGAGTGCTGATCCTGGACGCGAAGCGGGGGCCGGCATCGCCGGCCCCCCGCTCCGCGTTCGCACCACCTCAGCCGGTGACGACCAGCTCGGCCTCCATGCCGGAGTCGAAATGGCCCTCGAGCGCGCAGATGACCTGATAGGTCCCCGCCGCCGGAGCGGTGAAGGTGTCGGTGGCAACGGCACCAGGGCCGGCCTCCATCTCCCAGAACACGAGGTCCTCGGCGAACTCGGCTTCCGAGGTGATGGGCGAGTTCATGATCACCCACTCGTGGTCCTCGTCGGCAGCGTTCGTCAGGGTCAGCGTCACTTCTTCTCCGGTGGCCACGGTCCACAGGTCCGGGCTGAAGGCGAAGTTGGTGGCGGTGGCCGCAATCTGCGCGCCCTCGCCGCCGGCATCGTCGTCACCGCACGCGGCGACGATCAGCGCCAGTGCGGCGAAGACGACTCCCATTGTCAACGATCGTCTCACTTGGTTCCTCCTTGGATGCCCCCTGCGGGGAGGGAGAGTAACGCAGGAAGCGTCCGAGGTAGATCGCGTCGGGAAGGGATCACCGCGCAGGGTGGCGTCGGGCTGGCCGGATTCGAACCGGCGACCCCCTGCTCCCAAAGCAGGTGCGCTGCCAAGCTGCGCTACAGCCCGTGCCCGCATTGTGGCAGCGGTGGCGGCCGATGGGTGCGGCGGGCGCCGGGGCTATTCTCCCCCAACGGGTCGCTAGCTCAATGGCAGAGCAACGGGCTCTTAACCCGCAGGTTCAGGGTTCAAGTCCCTGGCGACCCACCGAGAGAGGCATCAGGCATTGGGCACCAGGCTTCAGCCGGAGCCCGAGGTCCTGGATTCCCCCCTGTGTATCTTCCGAGTGGTGCCTGGTACCCGGTGCCTGGTGCCTCTCCCGCGGGTGTAGCCGAATTGGCACAGGCGCCGGACTTAGGATCCGGTGGACTCCGGTCCGATGTGGGTTCGAGTCCCACCGCCCGCACGAACCAGGCACCAGGCGCCAGGTATCTGGTATCTGCTACCTCCCTCACTATCCTGTCCTTTCGGGTTTCCGCGCGGGTGTAGCTCAATGGCAGAGCTCCAGCCTTCCAAGCTGGTGGTGAGGGTTCGATTCCCTTCACCCGCTCGGTGGTCCGGTGGAAACGGTCGGCTCGGCGCCCCTGTAGCTCAGAGGACAGAGCAGGAGCCTTCTAAGCTCTTGGTCGGGGGTTCGAATCCCTCCGGGGGCACTTCCACCGGATTCCTGCCGTGGTGGCCGTAGCTCAGATGGTTAGAGCGCCAGGTTGTGGCCCTGGAGGTCGGGGGTTCAAGTCCCCTCGGTCACCCCGAGGCGAGACGACGTCGT
The DNA here is from genome assembly GCA_035291545.1 of Acidimicrobiia bacterium. GTDB lineage: Bacteria > Actinomycetota > Acidimicrobiia > Spongiisociales > UBA11373 > UBA11373. Next base: position 13,681 of record DATDRW010000093.1, on the reverse strand, counting down.
CGTCTCGCCCTTTATCGTCACGGGAGCGTGTGTGACCGAAGTTCGCGAGACCGGGCCGTTCGAACGTTTGGTGACCCTCACCATTCCGGGCGGGGCCCTCGAGGCCGGGAAGAAGCACGCGGCGGCGCGCCTCGCCAAAGAGGCGAAGGTGAAGGGCTTCCGTCCGGGGAAGGCGCCGCTCAAGGTCGTCGAGTCGATCGTCGGGGCGGAAGCGCTGCGCAAGGAGGCGATCGACGACGCCCTCCCCGAGGTGCTCACCCGGGTGCTCACCGACGCCGACCTCACCCCGGCAGTCACCCCTCGCCTCGCCGACATCCGGGACGGCGGCGGCGAGGTGGAGGTCGACGTCCTCGTCACCCTGTGGCCGACGCTGGCCGAGGTCCCGGAGTACGCCGGCATGAAGGTCGAGGTTGAGATCCCCGAGGTCACCGACATCGACGTCACCAACCAGATCGAACGGATGCGCAACCAGTTCGCGGAGCTCGAGGATGTGTCACGCGAGGGGTTCGACGGAGACCTGGTGCTCGTCGACGTGACCACGTCGCTCGACGGCGCCGGGTACGCCGCCGGATCGGCCAAGGACATGCTCTACGAGATCGGATCGGGCGCCTTCCTCGATGGGATGGACCAGGCGTTGGTCGGGGCGGGGGCGGGGGCGATCGTGGCGTTCGACTCGCAGTTGCCGGGCGGGATCGGCGCCGACGGCGGCCGGCCCGTCAAGGTGCGGGTCCTGGTCAAGCAGGTGAAGGCGAAGCGGCTTCCCGGGCTCACCGACGAATGGGTGGGCGAGGTGTCCGAGTTCGAGTCCGTGGCCGAGATGCGCGCCGAACTCGTGCAGCAGATGACGGAGATCCGGCGTCGTTCCGCGTGGCGTCACGTCGAGGACCGCGCCCTCTCGAATCTGGTCTCGGTTCTCGGCGTCTCGCTCCCGGCAGGGTTGATCGAGGCGGAGATGGACTCGATCTTCCATCGCTTCGCCCACCGCCTCGAGGAGCAGGGCGTGCACTTCGACCAGTACCTGGCGCTGACCGGCCAGGACGAGAAGACGTTCGTCGCCGACCTGCGCTCACAGGCCGATCTCAACCTCAAGACCCGGGTGCTCCTGGAGGCGGTCGCCGATCAAGAGGGAATCACCGTGGAGCGTGAGGAGTTGGAGGATGCGATGACGGCGCTCGCCGCGGTCGCCCGGGTCTCCCGGGAGGAGTATGCGGCTGCGCTTTCCGAAGGTGGTCGGGAACTGGCGCTTGCCGGTGATATCCTCCGTCGCAAGGCGATCGATCGGATCCTCGACCTCGTGGTGCCGGTCGACACTGCCGGTTCCGAGGTCGCACTGCCCGCCCGGGGGGAGAGCGCAGCGAGGCCGGTGGCCGGAGACGGGGATGGATCGGCAGAGGCCGCCCCCGACGATGACGACGGGCAGAAGCCCGCGGAGGTTGACGAATGATCGAGAACAGCTACCTGGTGCCCACCGTCATCGAGCAGACGAGTCGCGGGGAACGGGCATTCGACATCTATAGCCGCCTGCTCAAGGAGCGGATCATCTTCCTGGGCACCCCGATCGACGACACGGTGGCGAACCTGATCATGGCCCAACTGTTGCACCTCGAGGGTGACGACCCCGACAAGGACATCGCTCTCTACATCAACTCGCCGGGTGGGGCGATGACGTCACTGATGGCGATCTACGACACGATGAACTTCGTCAAGCCCGACGTCGCCACCTACTGCATGGGCCAGGCGGCCTCGGCGGCGGCGGTGCTGCTCGCCGCCGGCGCAAAAGGGAAGCGCTTTGCCCTGCCCCACGCCCGGATCATGCTGCACCAGCCCCACATCGGCGGTCTCGAAGGGCAGGCGACCGACATCGAGATCCACGCCCGCGAGATCATCCGGGTCAAGGACGAGATGAACCAGATCCTGGCCTTTCACACCGGGAGGCCCCTCGAGAAGGTCAAGGTCGACACCGATCGCGACTTCTGGATGACGGCCGGTGAGGCGAAGGATTACGGCGTCGTCGACGTCGTCCTCGAGGGCCGGGAACTCAAGGCCGTCGCCGGTTAGCCGAAGGGAGTTCGCGATGACCAAGTTCGGCGAGGGAGGCGACCTCCTCAAGTGCTCCTTCTGCGGCAAGTCGCAGAAGCAGGTGAAGAAGCTCATCGCCGGGCCCGGCGTCTACATCTGCGACGAGTGCATCGATCTCTGCAACGAGATCATCGAGGAGGAACTCGCCACCACCGAGGAGACTCCCTTTTCCGAGCTCCCCAAGCCGGCGGAGATCAACCGGTTCCTCGACGACTACGTGGTCGGGCAGGACCGGGCCAAGCGCGTTCTGGCGGTCGCCGTCTACAACCACTACAAGCGGGTGCGGGCCGGGCAGCGGGCCAAGGACGACGTCGAACTCTCCAAGTCGAACATCCTGCTCATCGGTCCCACCGGCTGCGGAAAGACGCTTCTGGCACAAACTCTGGCGCGCCTGCTCAACGTGCCGTTCGCCATCGCCGACGCCACCGCCCTCACCGAGGCCGGTTACGTGGGCGAGGACGTGGAGAACATCCTTCTCAAGCTGATCCAGGCCGCCGACTTCGACATCAAGCGTGCCGAAACCGGGATCATCTATATCGACGAGATCGACAAGATCGCCCGCAAGGCGGAGAACCCGTCGATCACCCGGGACGTCTCCGGGGAGGGGGTGCAGCAGGCGCTCCTCAAGATCCTGGAGGGGACCGTCGCCTCGGTGCCGCCGCAGGGTGGCCGCAAGCATCCCCACCAGGAGTTCCTGCAGATCGACACCACCAACATGCTGTTCATCTGCGGGGGGGCGTTCGGTGGCCTGGAGCACATCATCGAGGCGCGGATCGGCAAACGGGCGATCGGGTTCGACGCCCACGTCCACGCCAAGAGGACCCGCGACGGCGACACCCTGTCGCAGGTGCTCCCCGAGGACCTCATGGGCTTCGGGCTCATACCGGAGTTCATCGGGCGGCTCCCGGTCGTGTCCACCGTCCACGACCTCGACCGCGACCAGATGATCAAGGTGCTTCTCGAGCCCAAGAACGCCCTGATCAAGCAGTACGCCAAGTTCTTCGAGATGGACGGCGTCGAGCTGGTGTTCACCGACGACGCCCTCACCGCGGTCGCCGATCAGGCGCTGCTCCGGCGTACCGGGGCCCGCGGGTTGCGCGCCATCCTCGAAGAGATCCTGCTGAACACGATGTACGAGTTGCCTTCGCGCCACGACGTGGCGCGCGTGGTCATCGACGGCACGGTCGTGCGGGAGCGGGTCAACCCGACGCTGATCCCGATGCAGGACATCGGCAAGACCCTTCCCAAGGAACGCAGCGCGTAGGAGTAGGCGCCAGGCGCCAGGCTCCAGCCCGAGACTCGAATCGCGCTTGAGATCCGCGACCTTCTGGTGCCTCGTGTCTGGTGCCTGGTGCCTACAATCTCCCCCACCATGAGGCGAGACACCGATGGATCCGGCGTACGACCCGCAGCAGGTCGAGGCGCACTGGTACTCGCGCTGGGAGAAGGCGGGGATCTTCCGGCCTGAACTGAACGCCGGCGGCCCGCCCTTCTGCATCGTCATCCCCCCGCCCAATGTCACCGGGTCGCTCCACATGGGGCACGCCCTGGACCAGTCGATCCAGGACGTCATCATCCGGCGCAAGCGCATGCAGGGCTACGCCGCCCTCTGGCTTCCCGGCACCGATCACGCCGGTATCGCCACCCAGATCGTGGTCGAGCGGGAGCTGGCCAGGGAGGGCCTGACCCGCGAAGAGCTGGGTCGGGAGCGGTTCATCGAACAGGTGTGGATGTGGAAGGCCCGCTCCGGCGGCGCCATCACCGAGCAGATCCGCAGGATGGGCTTCTCCACGGATTGGTCCCGGGAACGCTTCACGATGGACGATGGTCTCTCCGAGGCGGTGAAGAAGGTCTTCGTCGACCTGTACCACCAGGACCTCATCTACCGCGGCAAGCGCATCATTAACTGGTGTCCCCGCGATCGCACCGCGATCAGCGACGTCGAGGTCGAGCACGAGGACGAGCTCGGTGAACTGGTCCACATCCGCTACCCGTTCGAGAAGTCCTCCGGCGGCATCGAGGTGGCGACCACCCGGGCGGAAACGATGCTCGGCGACACCGGGGTGGCGGTGCATCCCGACGACCCCCGGTACCGCGCGGTGATCGGCAAGACCGTGCGGCTTCCACTCATCGGCCGCGAGATCCCGATCGTCGCCGATGCCGCGGTGGATCCCACCTTCGGGACCGGTGCGGTGAAGGTGACCCCGGCGCACGATCCCACCGACTTCGAGATCGGCCAGCGTCACGGACTCGAGGCGATCGTCATCATGGACGAGGGCGGCGTGATCAACGCCAACGGCGGCCGGTTCTCGGGTCTCGATCGCATGGATGCCCGCCGCGCTGTCAAGGACGCCCTGGCCGCCGAGGGTGTCTTGGTAAAGGTCGAACCCCACGAACACTCGGTGGGCCACTGCGAGCGCTGCCACACCGTCGTCGAGCCCTACCTGTCCGAGCAGTGGTTCGTCCGGGTCGCGCCGCTGGTGGGTCCAGCCATCGAGGCGGTGAGGCGCGGCGACATCCGCTTCATCCCGGAGCGATGGGAGAAGACCTACTTCCACTGGATGGAGAACCTGCGCGACTGGAATGTCTCCCGGCAGATCTGGTGGGGCCACCGCATCCCCGCGTGGTACTGCGGCGCCTGCGGCGAGATCACGGTGGCTATGGAGGCCCCGCCTGCCTGCCGGTGCGGATCGACCTCGCTCCGCCAGGACGAAGACGTCCTCGACACCTGGTTCTCCTCGGGACTGTTCCCGTTCTCGACGCTCGGTTGGCCGGAGGACACCGAGGACTACCGCACCTTCTACCCGAATTCGGTGCTGGTCACCGGTTACGACATCATCTCGTTCTGGGTGGCGCGGATGATCAAGCTCGGTCTCCACCTCACCGGCCGCAAGCCCTTCTCCGACGTGGTCATCCACGGGATGATCCGTGCCGAGGATGGTCGCAAGATGTCGAAGTCGCTGGGGAACGGGGTGGATCCCCTCGACGTGGTCCGGGACTACGGGGCCGACGCCCTCCGCCTCGCCCTGATCCAAGCCGCCGCCCCGAACCAGGACGTGCCTTTCCAGACCGAATGGGTCGATGCCGCCCGCCGCTTCGGTAACAAGCTGTGGAATGCGGTCCGCTTCACCGTCACCCATCTCGGCGAGGGCGGCGTCGCACCGGACGGGGGCTATCCGGACGACCCCGGTCCCGAGGCGGCCTGGGTGCTCTCCCGGCTGCACGCGGTCGTTGCCGAGGTCGACGCCTCCCTCGACGAGTACCGGTTCTCCGACGCCTACGGCACGCTCTACAACTTCGCCTGGGGGGAGGTGTTCGACTGGTACCTGGAATTGGCCAAGTCGCATCTGCGATCCGGCGACGCGCCGACCCGGACCACCCTCGGGGTGGTGATCCGCGATCTGCTCAAGCTGTTTCACCCGGTCATCCCCTTCGTCACCGAGGAGTTGTGGCAGCACCTCGTAGGTGACGGGTTCATCGCCGCGTCGCGGTGGCCCAGCCCGCCGGCGTATCAGGCTCCCGCGGGATTCGAGACGTTCCGCGACGTGGTGGGTGGAGTCCGTCGCTTTCGCGCCGAACACGGCCTCGCCCCCCGTCATCCCCTCGAGGTCACGATTGTCGACCCCGAGGCCGCCATGGAGGCCTGGTGGGTTCCCCAGTTCAAGTCGCTGGCTGGGTTCGAGCCACGGGCGGGGAGCTCGGTGGCGGGCGGCACCTTCAGCCGGGTCGTATCGGGTTCGCTGGAGGCTCTCATCTCCTTCGAAGGTGTCGTCGACGTTGCCGCGGAGCGGATGCGGCTCGATCGCGCCATCACGGAACTGGTGGCGGCGCAGGCGAGGACCGAGGCGAAGCTGGCGAATCCGCAGTTCGTGGAGCGGGCCCCCGCCGAGGTCGTGGCCAAGGAGCGGGAGCGATCCGCCGAGTTGTCCGCCACCCTGGCGAAGCTGACCACCCAACGATCAGATCTGGAGTAGGGCCACGGACCACGCCGCTGCAATCGCCTACCTCGACGCCCACATCGGTCGTGGGGTGAAACCGGGTCTGGAGCGCATCACCGGCCTCCTCGACATGCTGGCCCGACCCGACGAGGCCTATCCGATCGTGCACATCGCCGGCACCAACGGCAAGACGTCGACCTCGCGCATGATCGCCTCGCTGATCTCGGCGCACGGGCTCTCCACCGGACTTTTCACCTCGCCGCACCTCGACAGGGTCGAGCAGCGGTTCGAACTCTCCGGCCGCCCCATTGCGGCGGCGGAGTTCTCCGAGGCGATGGCGATTCTGGCTCCGATCGTTGACATGTACGAGGAGCGCAGCGGCGACGGCATCACCTACTTCGAGCTCACCGCAGCCCTCGCCTTCAGCTGGTTTGCCGACCGCTCGGTGGACGTCGGAGTCCTCGAGACCGGGCTGGGGGGCCGCTGGGACGCCACCAACGCGGCCACGTCGGAGGTGGCGGTGGTGACCAACATCGCCCTGGAACACACCGAGTACCTCGGCGACACGATCGCCGCCATCGCTGCCGAGAAGTTGGCGATCCTCGACACCGGGGCGGATCTGGTGACCGGGGATCTTCACCCTGATGCGCTCGCCGTGGCGGAGCGTCGGGTCGCCGAGCAGGGCGCCCGATGGTTCCGCCTCGGTCCCGAATACCGGCCGCTGGATGCGGCGCCCTCCGACCACGGCTGGATGTTCGACCTGTCGGGGATCCGTGACGAATACACCGGGCTCGACCTGCGGTTGCGCGGCCGCCATCAGGTCGCCAACTTCGCCGTGGCGGTGGCCGCGGTCGAGTCATTGTTCAATCGCGCCCTCGATGAGGCGGCGGTGCGGGAGACGGCGGCGCTCGTGACCTCACCCGGGCGGCTCGAAATGCTCGGGAGGGAGCCCTGGCTGCTCACCGACGGCGCCCACAACCCCGCCGGCATGGAGGCGCTGGCGGCCGCGCTGGGGGAGGAGTTCCCCGGGGTCACCTGGACGCTCGTCTTCGGCGTGATGCGGGACAAAGACGTGCCGACGATGCTCGACGCCCTGCGCGGTCGGGTGAAGGTCGCTCACACTGCGGCCGCCGACTCGCCCCGGGCGATGCCTGCGGCAGACGTCGCCGTGCTGGTCGACGCCCGCCTCGGGGTGCCCGTCACCTCCCATGGTTCGGTGGCCGAGGCGGTGGCGGCCGCGCGGCGGAGCGGAGAACACGTCTTGGTGACGGGTTCGCTGTATGTGGTGGGAGAGGTTCGGGCGGCGCTCGGGCTGGGCTGAGTTGGGGAGCAGGTGGCAGGGAGCAGGTGGCAGGGAGCAGGCCACGGGTCACAGGCGACGGGTAACGGGCAACGATCTTGCGGGCGTCGGGCGTCGGGCGTCGGGTAACGGGTAACGGGCAACGGGTAACGATCCCATCTGGCATCTGGTGCCTGCTGCCCGATTACCCTCCCCGTAACGAATCCGCGGAGAGCACACACCCGCATGGAACACACTTTCGTCATGGTCAAGCCCGACGGGGTGCGACGCCGCCTCGTCGGCGAGGTGATCTCCCGTCTCGAGCACAAGGGACTGATCCTGGAGCGGATGCGCATGCTCACGATCGACGAACAGATGGCGGGTCGGCACTACGCCGAACACAAGGCGAAGCCCTTCTTCGGCGAGCTCGTCGCGTTCATCACCAGCGGTCCGGTCGTTGCCATGGAATGGTCGGGTCCGAACGCCATCGCCATCGTCCGGACGCTCATGGGGCCCACGAATCCGGCCGATGCGCCGCCCGGGACGCTGCGCGGCGATCTCGGAACGATCATCGCCGAGAACATCGTGCACGGATCGGATTCGGCGCAGAGCGCAGGTCGCGAAATCTCGCTTTTCTTCGATTAGCGCTCGGCGGGGGTACACTCCCTGCCAACCCACCCGGGATTCCATCATGGTGAGCAGCTTCGCGTCGCTGACGACCCGCGATATGGCAATCGACCTCGGCACGGCGAATACGCTCGTGTATGTCCGCGGTCAAGGGATCGTGCTCAACGAACCGTCGGTGGTCGCCATCAACACCCGGGACAACCGGGCGCTGGCGGTGGGGCTCGAGGCCAAGCGCATGATCGGGCGCACCCCGTCGCACATCCAGGCGATCCGCCCGCTGCGTGACGGCGTGATCGCGGACTTCGACATCACCGAAAAGATGCTCCGCTACTTCATCAAGAAGGTGCAGCCGCGGCGTTGGGCTCGCCCCCGCATCATCATCTCCGTCCCCTCCGGGATCACCGGCGTCGAACGCCGAGCGGTGGAGGAGGCTGCCTATCACGCCGGCGCCCGCCGCGCCTACACCATCGAGGAGCCGATGGCGGCGGCGATCGGAGTCGACCTCCCCATCCACGAGCCGACCGGCTCGGTCATCGTCGACATCGGCGGCGGCACGACCGAGGTTGCGGTGATCTCGTTGGGGGGCATCGTGGTCTCCCGCTCCTCACGCATCGCCGGGGACGAGCTCGACGAGGCGATCGTGAATTGGGTGAAGAAGGAGTACAACCTGCTGCTCGGCGACCGCACCGCCGAGCAACTCAAGATGGCGATCGGGTCGGCGTGGCCATTCAGCGACGAACCCAACGCCGAGATCAGGGGACGCGACCTAATCACCGGTCTTCCCAAGACCGTGGTCATCACCGCCGCCGAGGTCAGGGAGGCGATCGAGGAGGCGGTGGCCGGCATGATCGACGCCGTCAAGTTCTGTCTCGACAAGACGCCGCCCGAGTTGTCGGCCGACGTCATGGAGCGGGGGATCGTCATCACCGGGGGAGGCGCCCTCCTCCGCGGACTCGATGTTCGCATCGCCAACGAGACCGGGACCCCCGTCGTCACCGCCGAGAACCCGCTGCACTCGGTCGTTCTCGGTTCGGGCGCATGCCTGGAGGACTTCGACATGCTCCAGGAAGTGCTGACGACGACGGCGGGGAACCTCTGACGGCGGGCCGCTGATGTGGCGGCCGAGCAACGTCGATCGCCCGACCGGGGTTTTCATCGGCCTGATCGTCATCTCGCTCACCCTGATCACGATCGACCTGCGCGCCGACGGCGTCGGGCTCGGTTCCACCCTGCGTGACGGGACGCAAGCATTGTTCACTCCCGTGCAGCGGGCGTTCTCCGTCGCCGGCCGACCGATCGCCGACTTCTTCGAGGGCGTGAGCGATCTATTCAGTCTGCGAGAGGAGAATCGGCGACTCCGCGCGGAAGCGGCCGATCTGGAGCAGCAAATTCAAGAGACGGAGAGCATCCGGATCCGGGTGCGCGAGTTGGAGGCGCTGCTCGACATCGACCCTCCCGAAGACCTCGACACCATCGCCGCCCGGGTGCTGGCGATCGGGGTATCCGAGTTCGATCACCTCCGGGTGATCGACAAGGGACGCAACGATGGCGTCGGCCTGGACATGCCGGTCGTCGACGAGGGAGGCCTCGTCGGGCGGGTGGTGGCGGTCACCGACACGGTGGCCCGCGTCATGCTGATCACCGACCCCACGCTCGTGGTGGCGGTTCGGGTCGAGCGCACCGGCGAGACCGGGGTGCTCCGGGGACGGGGCAGCGGGCCCATGTCGCTGGAGATGTTCAATACTGATACTGCGGTGGTTCGGGGTGATCTCCTGGTGACCGCCGATGGGCGGTTCCCGGCAGGGATCCCGGTGGCGCGCGTGCGCGAGGCCGCTCGCTCCGAGGTCGGGTTTGCGCTGCGCACCACGGCGGACCCCGCGGCTGCGGTGACGCGGATCGACTTCGTGAAGGTGCTGGTGTTCACCCGTGACGATGCAGTGGTCGAGGGGTTCGAAGGGGGAAACCGCCTGCCGATCCCGGTTCCCGTCGATCCGGCCGCACCCGCGGAGGGTGAAACCGAAGAGGCTCCCACCACCACGACCACCACCACGACGACGATCCCCGGCACCACCACCCTCCCGGGGATCGAGCCGTGAAGATCCGTCACGCCGTTGTCATGGTCATCGTCGTGATCCTCGCGGTCGCCCTGCAGACCACGTTGTTCATCCGGCTGCGCCCCTTCGACGCGGCGCCGGCCCTGGTGCTCCTCGTGGTGGTGGCCTACGCGCGGTATCTTCTCGCCGAGTACGCCCTCCTCATCGGGTTCTTCGCCGGGCTCTTCCAGGATCTCCTCGCCGAGACCCCGCTCGGGCTCTGGGCGCTCGTCATGACGGTGGTCGCCTTCAGCGTCCTGCGCTTCCGCGACCGCTTCGAAGACGACTTCGGGCTGATCGGCCCATTCGTCCTCGTCCTGACCATCGGCGGCCTCGCACTGTTTTCGGTGCTCGGTACGATCTTCGGTGAGAAGACACTCGCCGATGTCGGAATCCTGAAGAAGATCGCACTTCCGGCCGTGTACAACGTCGTCATTGCTCCACTGATCCTCCGCATTGCCCCGCTGACGCTAGGGGTCACCCGCAGTCGCGACACGGCCTTCACCCTATGAGGATGGGCTGGAGACTCGCCGGGGTCGGAGGGATCGTCGTAGTCATGTTCTCGTTGCTGCTCCTGAGGATGTGGGTGCTGCAGGTCACCGACCTCGCCGCGGCACTGGACACAGCCGAGAGCCAGCAGGTCGAGACCGTGGTGATCGAAGCGCCGCGAGGTGACATCTTCGATCGCGACGGCAGGGAGATCATGGCGGGGACGGGCTTATCGCTGCGCGTGATCGTCAACCGCAAGCTGGTGCCGGAGGGGCAGGAGGAGGGGCTGGTCCAGAACCTGTCTGCATTGCTCGCCATGCCGGCGGCGGACATCCGCCAGGAGTTCGAGGATCGCGGCTCGGGCGCGCGGTTCCCGCTCGGCGATGAGATCACGCAGTCGACCTGGGTGTTCGTTCTCGAAAACAACGAGCGGTTTCCCGGGGTGACCGTCGAAGAGATTCCAGTGCGCGTCTACCCCCTCGGCGAGACCGCGGCACACATCGTGGGCTATATCGGGTCACCGGGTGACGACGATCTCGACCGGCCCGACATCTCGCTCTCCGACCGGGTGGGAAAGTTCGGCGTCGAGCGTCGCTACGACTGGCTCCTCCGCGGCACCCCGGGAGCGGTCACCTACCGGGTCAACGCCCAGGGGCAGATCCTCGGGATCATCGAGGAGATCTCGCCGCAACCGGGGGGGAGCCTGGTGACGACCATCGACCTCGACCTCCAGCGGTTCGTGGAGAGCACGCTGCAGTCGGCGATCGCTCTCGCCCGTCAGGACGGCGAGCCGGTGTTGCGGGCGTCGGCGGTCATCCTCGACCCGACCGACGGTTCGGTGCTGGCGATGGCATCGCTTCCGTCGTTCGATCCGGCGGTGTTCTCGGATGGGCGGCTCACCGTCGCGGAGTGGGAGCTGCTGTCCGAGAAGGCGGTGTTCAACAACTTTGCCATCCAGGGCCTGTACCCGCCCGGGTCGTCGTTCAAGACGATCGTGTACGCCCTCGCCCTGGAACGCGGCATCTCGCCTTCCCTGGAGGAGGAGTATGCCGATCTCGACCGGTCGCAGGATCCGACCCTCTTCTACTCCGACGGCCAGCTGCTCTTGCCCAGCACGCCCCCGCTGAACGACTGGAAGCCGCGCGGTCACGGTCTCGTCGACATCGGCGAGTCGCTCCGTCAGTCGGTCAACACCTACTACTGGTCGATCGCACTCGCGATCTGGGATTCCAAAGGCGTGGAGTGGGACGAGGACCTGCTGCAGCAATGGGCCCGCGATCTCGGCTTTGGGGAACCCACCGGTATCGACCTCCCCTTCGAGCAGGCGGGACTCGTTCCCGACCGTGAATGGTTCCAGTACCACCAGCAGAACGAGACCGGCGTCGTCCGGGCCGAAGGTGGGTGGGTGGGCGGTGACGTGATGAACATCGCCACCGGTCAGGGCGCCCTTTCGGTGACGCCGCTGCAAATGGCTGTGGCCTACGCCGCTCTGGTCAACGGGGGCACGGTGTGGCAGCCCCGGGTGGCCGATTCGGTGCGCGACTCAGAGAACAACGTGTTGTTCACCAACCCCCCGAGCACTCTGCGCAAGCTCCACCTCAAACCGGAAACCGTGGAGCGGCTCCGCCGCGACCTCAACGGGGTGGTGAACAGCCCGACCGGAACCGCCCGCCTCGCCTTTACCGGGTTCTGCGACGACGAGCCGGACAGCGAGTGCGAGGCACTCCAGGAGGTTGGCGGCAAGACGGGAACGGCCGAGATCGTGCAGGCGCTCACCGAGGAGGTTCAGGAGGTCGACACCGCCTGGTTCGTGGGAGCGGCTCCGCTGAGTGATCCGAAGTGGGTGGTTGCGGTCGTCATCGAACAGGGTGGGTCCGGGGGCCGCGTGGCGGCTCCCGCCGCCCGGCGCATCTTCCAGTTCCTCATGGGTGAGGATCCCGACCCGGTCCGACCCGGGGACGACACCGAGCGATGACGGCAATCGGCGGAGTTCCATTCCGGGCACGCAGCTCGGTGAAGCCCGATTTCGTGCTGCTCGGCACCGTCGCCGCTCTCAGCACCCTTGGGCTTCTCATGATCTTCAGCGCCTCCGCGCCGCGCCTCGAGGCGGCAGGCGCGAGCCGGTCGTCTCAGATGGTCCGACAGGCCGTGTTCGTCGGGCTCGGGATCGTGGTGATGCTCGTGGCCTCCGCCGTCTCCGACCGCACCTGGCAGTCCCTCGCCCCCGTGTTCTACGTCGCGGCCGTGCTCCTCCTCCTTGTCGTGTTCAGCCCGGTCGGGGTGGTCCGGCAGGGTGCCCAGCGTTGGATCTCACTCGGCATCATCGACCTGCAGCCATCGGAGGTGGCCAAACCCGCCTTCGTGATGGCTCTGGCGGTACTGCTGGCGCCGGTGCAGGAGAACAAGATGCGCTGGATCCGGGTGGCCAAGGCGATGGCGTTGCTGGTGGTTCCCGCTGCCCTCGTCTTCGTGCAGCCCGATCTCGGAACGGCGCTGGTCTTCGGCTTCGTGATGGTGGTGATGCTCTTCGTCGCAGGCACCTCTCTGCGGCAGATCGCGCTGTTGCTGCTCATCGCGATCGTGATCCTCCTCGCCGCGCTCGAGCTCGGCATCCTCCGGGAATACCAGGTGCAGCGGTTGACCGGGTTCCTCAATGCGGACGAACAAGCCCTGACGATCAACTACAACCAAAACCAGAGCCAGATCGCCATCGGCAGCGGGGGCATGTTCGGTCTGGGGCTGTTCAAGGGGATGCAGACCAACCTCTCGTACGTGCCGGCGCAGACCACGGATTTCATCTTCACCGCGATCGGCGAGCAGCTCGGCTTCGTCGGAGGGGCGATCGTGATCGGACTGTTCGGCATCTTGATCTGGCGAATGTTGTTGGTAGCGGCGCTGGCGCGCGACCGTTTTGCCCAGTTGACGGCCGCCGGCATGGCCGCGATGTTCGCCTTTCACGTCTTCGTGAACATCGGGATGACCGTCGGGATCCTCCCCGTGACCGGGCTTCCCCTGCCCTTCGTCTCGTTCGGCGGGTCGTTCTACCTCTCGATGGCGCTCAGCATCGGGGTGATCAATTCGATCTGGATGCGGCGCGCCCGGGTCCCCGGCGAGCGGCAGTTGATGGCATAGGTCGCCGAGCCTTCGGCTCGGCTCCGCAATTCGTCAGTCCCGCG
>DATDRW010000092.1:0-14523 GCA_035291545.1 Acidimicrobiia bacterium | reverse complement strand
GCCGGCAAAAGCCGGCTTGCCCGTGGCCGTGGCGTGGTCCGGCTGGTGCTCATCCCGGCCGTGATGGCGGTTCCAGGCGGACACGACGGCTCCAAAGTTCTTCGGAAGGCTGGCGAGGAGCGCAAGCTGGTCCTCGTTGAGCGTCTGCTTCAGTTCACCCCAACCGAAGTCGTACTCCCCGGTCACGGGATCGACCACCGCACCGGCGAGCAGGGTCTCGACGTCGACGCCGAGCACGGTGGCGAGCGTCTTCAGTCTGAAGATTTCCCCGAATCCGAGTCCCAGGTCGCGGAGACCGGTCACATCCTCCACGGTGATCCCGAACTCGACGGCGAGCAGCATCGCCAGGGGTGAGTCGTGCTCGAGTTGTTCCGTAGCCTCATCTTCGCCCCCGGCCTCGTCCGCGTCGTCGGCGAGGGCCGGTAGGGCGCCGAGAACGACGGCCAGGGTCGCCAGCGCGGCGATCCATTTGATCCGGGTCATAATCGTTTCCTCCTCCTGCGAACCTCCCTGGGATCATCGGCCGCGGCGGGGGTCAGTCTTGAGGGTCTCGCTGCGTCGGAGAAACGCCACCGGCGTTCCGGCCTAACCTGACCCGATGCGCCGCATCGCCGCCCTGGTGGTCACCCTCAGCCTCCTCGCCGCCGCCTGCGGTGACGACATCGCCGACGTCACCACGACCGCCACGTCGACCTCGATCGACGCCGCCGGGCTCACCGAGCAGATCGACACGCTCGTCGACGCCGCCGAGCAGGTGCGCGGTCTCGAGTTCGTGGTGGAACCGGTGATCACGATCGTTTCCGCCGAGGAACTGGCCGAGCGGATCCGGGCTCAGATCGAGGAGGATCTCGAACCCGACGACGTCGCGGTGGCGCAGCGGCTCTATGAGATCCTCGGTGTGCTCGACGGCACCATCGACCTCCTCGACGCCTACATCAGCCTCTACGCCGAACAGGTCGGGGGGTTCTACGACCACGAGACCGGGGAGATGGTGATCATGGGGGGCTCCGAACTCAGCCCGCTCTCCAAGTCGATCGTGGTGCACGAACTGGTGCACGCCCTCACCGACCAGCACTACGGCTTTGCCGGTCTCAGCGACGAGCTGTGGGATGCCGGCGAGTTCGAACGGGTCTCCGCCATCTCGTCACTCGCCGAGGGGGACGCCACCTACTTCCAGTTGGTGTACCTGGAGAGCCTGCCCGCCTCCGAGCAGGTCGATGCCGTCACCGAGTCGATGGACGTGGACACCACCGTGATGGACTCCCTCCCGGCGTGGTTTGCCGAGGACCTCACCTTCCCCTACGACTCCGGGTTTGGGTTCGTCGAACGCCTGATCACCGACGGCGAAGTCGCCGCCGTCAACCAGGCGTACGAACTGCTCCCCGAGACCACCGAACAGATCCTCCATCCGGAGAAGTACTACCTCCGCGAGCCGGGCCTGCCGGTAGTGATCCCGACCGTGGACGTGCCCGGCTACACGGTGTTCGAGGAGGGCCAGTTCGGCGAGTGGAACACCCGCCTCTTCCTGCTCGACGGTATCGATCCCGGCGACGCCATCGTCGCCTCCGCCGGGTGGGGCGGCGACCGCTATCGGATCTACTGGCAGGGGGATCCCGCCTGCACCGGCGACGACTGCCGGGGCCCGGTGGCCTTCGTCTACCGCTTCCAGGGCGACAGCCCGCGCGACGCCGAGGAATTGGCCGACGCCATCGCTCGATCGGCGCACGCCATCATGAAAGTCGGCTCGGCGCGGACGCCGGTGAACGGGGTGACCACCTTCACCGGCGGCGACGACTTCGCCTACGTGCGTCTCTCCGGTGAGGAAGTGCTCTTCATCGCCACCGACGATCCTGCGGTCGGACAGACGCTCGTGGCCGGTCTCACCGGCTGAACCCGCACGCGGCGGGCTTTATCGTGCTTGAATCTCCGGCACGCCTACTCGGAGGAGATCGGGGAGTATGGATTTCAGCAAGCTTTCCACGGGCGCCAAGCTGGCGCTGATCGGCGGAGCGGTCCTGATCGTGGACCTCTTCCTGCCGTGGTACAGGGTGAGTGGTTTCGGATTCAGCGCGAACGCCAACGCCTTCGACGCTGGCTTCTTCGCTTGGGCGGCTTGCGTGCTCGGCGCCGGCGGTGCCGCGGTGCTGCTGCTCAAGGCGATGGGTAAGAAGGACGTGAACGCCGGGCAGTTCAAGCCGGAGCAGCTCGCGGTGCTGCTCGGAGCGGCGAGCTTCGTCTTCGTCGTGCTGCAGTACCTGACCGAAGGTGCCGCCAGGGAGTTCGCCTCGTTTGGCCTCTGGATCGGCCTCGCTGCTGCGGCGGTGGTGGCCTACGGCTCGTTTGTGGAGATGAAGTCCAAGGGCTTGAAGGTGCCCGGGATGAAGTAGCCGAAACCGTTTCGCAAGCGATCGAGGGACCCGCGAGGGTCCCTCGATCGCGTTGAGAGGTCGCCGACCTGACGGTCGGCTCCGCAATTCGTCAGTCCCGCGGGTCGCAGGTTCCGCGTCTCGGGGAGGTTCTCTAATCGAGGTGGGCGCGTCTCTCGACGCAATTCGTCAGAGCGCGTTGATGCGCGGGGGCGCGACTCTCCGGCGAATTGCGAATTGCGAATTGCGGGCGACGGGTCTAGTCCAGGTCCCGCCAGAAGGTTAGGTTGCGCGTGTGCCGAAGGCTCAGTGGCCGCGGCCCGCGTTGGGGCGGCGACCGTGGTTGGCCTTGCTGCGGCGGGCCTGGATCTTGCGGCGTCTTGCCTTGGCCATGGGGGATGAGAATACCAGGCGGCGGGGTGCCGGCATCCGGCCGGTCGAGATGACGACCGGGGACTGGTCGTCGGGTCCCCTGCTGGTGGCGACGAGCCGTTGCGCCCGCCGCCGGGGGTTGCGCCCGGCACCGGGACCGTTCGGGGTGGTGCTCCTGGCCCGCTCCCTCGTCGGTTGGGGCATGACCGAACCGCTGCGCTGGTTCGCGGTCGCCCCCGACGGGGCCGTCGTCCGCACCGGCATCCTCCGGCCGGGCCGCCTCGTCGTCGCCGCCCGCGCCGTCCGGTGGATGGTGGAGGTCCCGGGGTGGATCCCGCCGCCGCCGGTCGGAGCCCGTACGGCGGTGAACCCTATCCTCGCCGCGTGGCCGGAAGACTGATCCTGTGCGCCGGACCGATCGGCAACCTGGGTGACGCCGCCCCGCGCCTCGGCGTCGCGTTGCGGGAGGCGACCCTGGTGTACGCCGAGGACACCCGGCGCGCCCGGATCCTGCTCGACCATCTCGGGGTGACGACCGCGGTGCGTTCCTACTTCGTGGGCAACGAGGCCGAACGCTCCGTGGAACTGAAGCGACGACTCGCCGCCGGCGAAGTGGTGGCGCTGCTCACCGATGCCGGCACCCCGGGGATCGCCGACCCCGGTCTCACCGCGGTGCGCGCCGCGATCGCCGCCGGAGCCGTGGTCACCGGTATCCCCGGCCCGAGTGCGGTGACGATGGCGCTGGCGGTGTCGGGGGAGCCCGCCGACCGGTTCGTCTTCGAGGGTTTCCTCCCCCGAAAGGGGCGGGAGCGGACTGCCCGGATCGCCACCATCGCGGCCGAGACCAGGACCACGGTCTTTTTCGCCGCACCCGATCGGCTGGCCACCGATCTCGCCGACCTCGTCGCCGCCCACGACGACCCGCGTCGGTGCGTGGTGGCCCGGGAACTCACCAAGGTCTACGAAGAGGTGTGGCGCGGGTCGCTGGCCGAGGCGGCCGAGGAGTGGGGCAAGCGCGACCGGGTGCGGGGTGAGGTCACCGTGGTGCTCGGCGCCCGCGAGGAGGCCGTTCCCGACCTCGAGGCTGCGATGCTCGCCGCCCGGCGGCTCATCGAAGCGGGCGTGCCGCCGTCGGAGGCGGTGCGTCGAACCGCAGCCGCGACCGGCGTCTCCCGGCGCGCGCTCTACGAGCGGGTGGTCGGCCCGGCCTGAGCGACGGTACCGCGGTTCAGCGCTTGCGGACGATGCGCGACACGACGTAGTCACCCGGGACGAGTTCGACGGGGACACCGGAGATGTTCAACCGGGTCCCTTCTTTGAGCGAGAACGAATGGATCAACGTCGGGAACCGTGGCCGGATCGCGATGTGATCGCTCTCGAGCAGGATCTCCAACTCGTCACCCTCGGACACGCCCAGGGTGCGCCGCATCTCAGCCGGGATGACGACCCGCCCCAGGTCGTCGATCTTGCGCACGATTCCCGTGCTCATGTATTCCCCTTGTCCTCATGGCCGCCCGCTGTCCAGAGTCGACGGCCTGAATCCGAGCGACATGGTAACCACGGGGGACGCCGAGCGCGTGGCGCTACCCTCCGCTCGCCCGTGATCTACCTGTCCACCCCGATCTACTACCCCAACGACCGGCCTCATATCGGGACCGCGTACACGACGCTGGTCGCCGACGCGGTCGCCCGGTACTGGCGGTTGGTCGGCGAGGAGGTGTACGCGGTCACCGGGGTCGACGAGTACGGGCTCAAGATCGCGCGCGCCGCCGAGGGTCACGGGATGAGCCCGCAACAGTGGGTCGATCACATCGTCGGCCGCTTCCACGAGACCTGGACGATGCTCGACATGTCGTTCGACGACTTCATCCGTACCACCGAGGAGCGGCACCGCAACACCGTGCAGACCCTGCTGCAGCGGATGTACGACGCCGGTGACGTCTACCTCAGCCATTACGAAGGCCCCTACTGCGTCGGCTGCGAGGCCTACTACACGGCGGACCAGCTGGTGGACGGGAAGTGCCCGGTGCACGGCCGCCCCGTAGAGGTCCACTCCGAGGACAACTGGTTCTTCCGGTGGTCCCGCTACGGCGACCGGCTGCTGGAGCACATCGCGGCGCATCCCGAGTTCGTCACTCCCGGGTCGCGGCGCAACGAGGTGGTCGGGTTCATCGAGCAGGGCCTCGAGGACATTTCGATGTCGCGCTCGTCGCTGACCTGGGGCATCCCCCTCCCGTGGGACGAGAGCCAGGTCGCCTACGTGTGGTTCGACGCATTGATCAACTACGTCTCCGCCGCCGGTTTCTCCGACGACCCGGACCGGTTCGCCAACCAGTGGCCGGCGTGGGCGCACCTCGTCGGCAAGGACATCTTACGATTCCACGCGGTGCTCTGGCCGGCGATGCTCATGTCCGCCGGTTTGGCCCTTCCCCGGCAGATCGCGGTGCACGGCTGGCTGCTGGTCGGGGGCGAGAAGATGTCGAAGTCGAACGCCTCCCAGATCCTCCCCTCCGACCTGGTGCCCACCTTCGGTTCCGATGGGTACCGGTACCACTTCCTGCGCGACGTCTCGTTCGGTCCCGACGGCAACTTCTCCTGGGAGGGGATGGTCGAGCGGTACAACGCCGACCTCGCCAACGACCTGGGCAACCTGGCCAACCGGGTCCTCAACCTCGCCGTCATCTACCGGAGCGGCCGGGTGCCGGCGGTGAGCAACCACACCGCCCCCGAGGAGTCGGTGCTCGTCGCCGCCGCCGCAGAGGCGCGCGACGCCCTCTCCGGCTTCGGCGAGTTCCGCACCAAGCAGGCCCTCGACGGGGTGTGGCGGCTGTTCGCCGCCGCCAACGCCTTCGTCGAGGCGACGGCACCGTGGCATCTCGCCAAGAACCCCGAGACGGCGGGCCGCCTCGACCAGGTGCTCAATGCCGCCCTGGAAGCCTTGCGGGTGGGCGCGGTGCTCGTCTCTCCCGTGATGCCCTCGGCGGCGAGCAGGCTCTGGGCGATGCTCGGTTTGCCCGGCGGTCCGGGGGACGGGCCGCTCGCATCGACCGGGGTGTTCGGCACCTTCCCCGCGGTCACGGTCACCAAGGGCGACCCGCTGTTCCCGCGCATCGAGGTGCCGTGACCCGCTGGGTCGACGCCCACTGTCACCTCCATCTCAGCGACGACGACCCCGCGGCCCTGGTGAGCCGCGCCGTCGCCGCCGGCGTCGGATGGATGGTGAACCCGGGAACCGATGCCGCCTCGTCGGAAGAGTCGTTCCGGCTCGCCGGGCGCTTCCCCGGGGTCGTCCTCCCCACCGCCGGGCTGCACCCCCACGAGGCGTCGCGCTGGCCCGCCGAGGCGGATCGGATTGCTGCCCTCGCCGCCGACGCCGCAGCCGTCGGCGAATGCGGGCTCGACTTCTATCGCAACCTGTCCTCGCCGGAGGATCAGATGATCGCCTTTCGCGACCAGGTGCGGTTGGCGGAGCGCCTGGGCAAGCCGGTGATCGTGCACTGCCGCGATGCCTTTGCCGAGGTGCACGACCTGGTCGAGGAGACCGGGTGCGGTTCCCGGGCGGTCTTGCACTGCTGGACCGGGGGCCCGCGGTGGACGAAGCGCTTTGCCGCCCTCGGCGTCACCTTCTCGTTCGCCGGGCCGGTCGCCTTCGAGACCGGGGACACGGTGCGGCGCGGAGCGGCGGAGGCGCCGCCCGACCGGACCATGGTGGAGACCGACACCCCCTACCTCACCCCGCCCCCCAACCGCAGCGCGGCCAACGAACCGGCCAACGTGGTCCGGGTCGGGGAGGCGCTGGCCGCGGTGTGGGGGATGGCGGTCGACGCGGTGGCGGCGCTCACCACCGCCACCGCCACCCGGGTGTTCCGCAGTGACTGACCCGCTGGGCCGGGCGGAGACCCGGGCGCTCCTCGACCGCCACGGCATCAGGCTGCGCCGCCACCTCGGCCAGCACTTCATGGTCGAGCCGAACGTGGTGCGCCGGATCGTCGAGATCGCCGGGGTCGGCGCCGGGTCGCAGGTGGTCGAGATCGGCGCCGGGGCGGGAACCCTCACCCGGGCTCTCGCCGCCACCGGTGCCACGGTGATCGCCTACGAAGTCGACGAGGGGCTGCGGCCGGTCCTGGCGGAGACGGTGGGGGATGCGGCCGAGCTCCGCTTCACCGACGCCGCCGCCGTCGACTTCGACGCCGCCCTCCCCGGCGGGGAGTGGGTGGTGGTGGCCAATCTGCCCTACAACGTGGGGACACCGATCGTGCTCACGATGCTGCGCTTCGTCCCCCGGATCACCCGGCTCGTGGTGATGCTGCAGCGCGAGGCGGTGGACCGCATCGTCGCCGAACCGGGAACCCGGGTGTACGGTCTGCCCTCGGTGATCGTGCGACTTCATGGCTCGGTGCGGGTGGCGCTGCGGGTACCCGCCCACGTCTTTTTCCCGGTGCCCAAGGTGGAGTCGTCGGTGGCGGTGATCGATCGCGTAGAGGCCGACCCTGCCGCCGAAGGTGCGATCCGCCTCGCCGCTGCCGGGTTTGGACAGCGGCGCAAGATGTTGCGGTCTTCGCTGCGCGGCATCGTCGCCGAGGCGGCGCTTGTCGCCGCCGGGATCGATCCCGCCGCCAGGGCGGAGACCCTGGTCCCGGAGGATTGGCTGCGGTTGGCGAGGGCGCTGTGATCGTCGACGGCTACGCCAAGGTGAACCTCTCCCTCCAGGTCCGTCCCCGCGACGACTCCGGCTACCACCCGATCCGCTCGCTCGTGCAGTCGGTGGGCTGGGCCGACCGGGTGTCCCTCAACTTCGCCGATGACGAGGACCGTTTCACGGTCGACGGCGACATCCCCGCCGAGGAGACCAACCTGGCGTGGCGGGCCGTGACCGCGGTGCGCTCCGACGCCGGGTTGCGGCGGCCGCTGGCGCTCCACTTGGTCAAGCACATCGCTCTCGCCGCGGGTCTGGGCGGCGGGAGCGCCGACGCCGCCGCCGGACTCATGGCCGCAACCCGGCTCCTCCGGGTGGCCCCCGACACCGCCGCCCGCCTCGCCCCGGCGCTCGGTTCGGACGTTACGTTCTGCGTGGTCGGCGGCACCGCCTGGATGGAGGGACGCGGGGAGACCATCACCGGCATCCCGCTGGAGCCGGACTATGCGCTGGTGGTGGCGGTGCCGCCCTTCGAACTCTCCACCGCCGCGGTGTACCGACGCTGGGACGAACTCGACGGCCCGGCGGGCGCGACGATCGAGGGACGGGGCCTGCCGCCGTCGCTGCGCGGGTTCGACGCCCTCGGCAACGACCTGCTTCCCGCAGCCATCGACCTGCGCGCGGCGCTGGGGGATTGGATGACGGAACTGTCCGCCCGGTGGGAACGACCGGTGCTGCTCACCGGGAGCGGCCCGGCCGTGTTCGCCTTCTTCGCCGACACCGACGAGGCATCGGCTGCGGCCGCCACAGTCGCCGGGGCGCGGGCAGTGTGGGCGGGAGAGCCGGTGGGAGCGGGAACGCGGGTGATGGAGTAGTGGGTCGGGCCTGCGGCCCTCCCGCAATTCGCAATTCGCAATTCGCCAGAATCGCACTCGATGGTATCGCCACCTTCTGACGAATTGCGCCGAGAGGCGCGTCCACCTCGGTCACAGAACCTTCAAGAGTTGCGCTCCTCCAGGGGTGCGGGACTGACGAATTGCGGCTACCGGGAGGAGGCGCAAGCCTCCTCCCGGTACACTCTCCCCCACCCCTCTGGGGGGTGGTGTAAGCGGCAGCACGAGGGGTTTTGGTCCCCTAAGAATGGGTTCGAGTCCTATCCCCCCAGCCATCCCGTGAGGAGAGCCAGCAGATGACCGTCCGGGCGATCGTCCTCGGCGCCGGCAAGGGCACCCGCATGAAATGCGATCTGCCCAAGGTGCTGCACACGGTCGCCGGCCGCCCCATCGTCGACTGGGTGGTGGCCGCGGTGCAAGAGGCCGGAATCGACGACATCACCGTCGTCGTCGGTCACGGGGCGGAGGCGGTCACCGCCGCCCTGCCCGACGGGGTCCGCTCGGTGGTCCAGGAGCGGCAGGGCGGCACCGGCCACGCCACCCGGGTGGCCCTCGAGGCGATCGGCGACGTCACCGGCGACACCGTGTTCGTGATCGCCGGCGACACCCCCCTCTTTCGCGGGGAGACCCTGCACCGGATGCTCCGGGCCCACCGCGGGGCGTGCACCGTGCTCACTACCCGGGTTCCCGATCCCACCGGGTACGGACGGGTGGTGCGTTCCGGGGGCGGGGTGTCCGCCATCGTGGAGGAGCGCGACACCGACGACGCCACCCGCAGGATCGACGAGGTGGCGATGTCGACCTATGCCTTCGACGGCACGGCGTTGGTGGCCGCGTTGGACAAGGTGGGCACGCACAACGATCAGAGTGAGGAGTACCTGACCGACGTCGTCGGGATCCTCGCCGGGTCGGGACCGGTCGGCGCCTTCACCGTGGACGACCACCGCGAGACGGTGGGGGTGAACTCCCACGACCAGTTGTGGGAGGCGGATGCCTTGATGCGGGACCGGATCAACCGGCATTGGATGGAGGCCGGGGTGTGGATGCAGGATCCCGCCACCACCTACCTCGACGCCGCCGTGACCCTGAGCCCGGGTGCCCGCCTCTACGCCGGGGTGCACCTCGAGGGCGCCACCACCGTTGCCGCCGGGGCGGTGGTGGGACCGCAGGTGTTCGTGGTCGACAGCACGATCGGCAGCGGGGCCCGGGTGTGGTACTCGGTGGTGCGGCGCGCCGAGGTGGGCGAACAGGTCGACGTCGGGCCGTTCGCCAGCCTGCGTCCCGGGACCGTGCTGCGGCGGGGAGCCAAGGCGGGCACCTTCGTCGAGATCAAGGCGTCGACGGTCGGTCCCGACTCCAAGGTGCCGCACCTCGCCTACATCGGTGACGCCACGATCGGGGAGCACTCCAACGTCGGGGCGGGGACCATCACCTGCAACTTCGACGGGTACCGCAAGCACCGCACTGTGATCGGGGACCGGGTGTTCATCGGGTCGGACACGATGCTGGTGGCCCCCGTGGAGATCGGCGACGACGCCGTCACCGGGGCCGGATCGGTGATCACCCGGGACGTGTCACCGGGGTCGCTCGCGGTCGAGCGTTCGCAGCAGAAGGAGCTTCCGGGCTACGCTGAGCGACGGGCACGGTCGGCGGAGTCGGAAGGCGAGTAACGGCGGCATGGAGGCCACGAACCGAAAACGCTTCATGCTGTTCTCGGGTTCGGCCAATCCGCCGCTCGCCCAGGAGGTGGCCGGCCTCCTCGGGGTCGAGCTGGGGGGCGTCGAGCGCAAGACGTTCGCCAACGGCGAGATCTACATCCGTTTCACCCAGAGCGTTCGCGGCGCCGACTGCTTCGTGCTGCAGAGCCACAGCGATCCGATCAACCACCACATCATGGAGCAGTTGATCATGATGGACGCCCTGCAACGGGCGTCGGCCAAGCGCATCACCGCCGTGGTCCCCTGCTTCGGGTACGCCCGTCAGGACAAGAAGGGGATGCCCCGCGAGCCGATCACCGCCCGGCTCATGGCCGACCTCTTCGTCACCGCCGGGGCAGATCGCCTGGTGTCGGTGGACCTCCACTCCACTCAGATCCAGGGGTTCACCACCAAGCCGTTCGACTCGCTGACCGCGGTTCCCATCTTCACCGCGCATCTGGGCAAGCTGCCGGGCCCGCTGACGGTGGTGTCGCCCGACTCGGGCCGGGTCAAGCTCGCCGCCAGGTTCGCCCGCCACCTCGACGCCGACATCGCCTTCGTACACAAGCGGCGCCGGGTCGACGTGGCCAACAGGGTGTCGGCGCTCCAGGTGGTGGGCGACGTCGACGGGCGTCATTGCGTGATCGTCGACGACATGATCGACACCGCGGGGACGATCGTGTCGGCCGCCGAACTGCTCAAGGAGAACGGGGCGCTCACGGTGCGGGCGCTGGCCACCCATCCGGTGCTGTCGCCACCCGCAGCCGATCGGATCAAGAACTCCCCGCTCGAGGAAGTGGTGGTGACCAACACCCTCCCGGTTCCCGAGGACGCCGCCAGCCTCCCCAACCTGAAGATCCTGTCGATCGCCCCCCTGCTCGCCGACACGCTCATGGCGATCTTCAAGGACGACTCGGTCTCGGCGATCTTCATGGGGGAGAATGTGTGAAGACGTGTGAGGCTCGATGCCTCACACGTCCTCTGCAATTCGTCAGTCCCGCGGATCGCGTCGAGCGCGCCTCGGAGAGGTTCTCGGATCGGGGCGAGCGCGCCTCTCGGCGCAATTCGTCAGAACTCGCCAGGGCGTTCGCACGCGATCTGGCGAATTGCCAATTGCGGGAGGGCCGTAGGCCCGACCTTGCGACCTTCGCCAATTGCCAATTACCAATTGCCAATTGCGGGAGGCCCCGCAGGGGCCGACCTTGGCGTAACCTGCCTCCATGAAGAACCCCGAACTGCAGCGCATCCTCGACAGTGCAACCCGTGCCGGGCTCGAACTCGACCCCGCCGAGGCGGAGAAGTGGCTCGCCGCCGTCGATACCGCGGGCAAGGAGGAGATCACCCTCGACCACCGCAGCGGGGTGTTCGGGCACCGGGTGGCGATGCTCGACTTCAATCCCGAGGACCTGGCTCACTTCCGCACCGTTGGGGCGCTGGTGGAGATTCCCGACGAGCCCGGCGTCGTCGAGACCGCCCTCTCGCTGTCCGGGTCCGCCGCCCAGTCGAAGATTCAGACCTTCCCCGGGGACTGCGACTTCTTCGAACGGGTCAACGTGATCGCCCCGACCCGGGAGGCTGCCTGCGCCATCATCTCTCGGGTGCTCCGATCGAAGGTGCTTGCCACCCTCGACGGTCCCACCTACCGGTTCATCGAGGCCAAGTTCGGTGAGTACCCGGCGGACGTGGTGCGGGGTGGGGACACGCTGAAGGCCGGCAGCCCGATCGCCTGGCTCGCCGCCGAGGTGGAGGCCGGCCGCATCGAGGCCGAGTCGCCCGCGGGGGAGCCCGTGGTGATCACCTGGGACGGGGTCGCCCACACCCCGGGGTGGTGCAAGCTCGACTGGATCGTGGCCGACCCGGTCCGCAAGGAGGTGGCCAACGCCTCGAACATGCTCGACGTCACCTGGGAGGCGCCGGACGGATCGATCACCCCGCTGGACGGCTTCTTGGACCCGTACTTCCAGGAGGTATACCTCGACGCCGCCTCGGTGCCGCTGTTCTCCAAGTTGGCGCAGCACGTGTCGTCCGACGCCCTCGACAACTACGTCGCCCAACTGGAGAAGGAGGTCAAGAAGTACCTGAGCGTCGACCACCCCAACTACGGGAAGGCCGCCAAGCGCATGTACAACATCTTCCGGCTCGACGGGCGCTACCTCGAGGCGGCCTTCCTCCGTGAGCTGTTCGATGAGCCGGCAACGGTGCTCTATCAGTTGTACGCCCTGGTGCGCAGCATCGAGGAGGCCTCCGGGCCGGATTCGGAGGTAGACGTCGCCATCGTGATCGGCCAGGCCGATAGCGCCATCCTCGAGGTGGTGCACACCCTCGAGGGGGTCGAGGAGGAGGAGTTGGTGTCGCAGCTGCTCGAGGTGCGCGACGGGATCACCGCCGAGGGCGGTGTCGATGGAGCCGTGGTCGAGGCGGCCCGCGACCGTCTGCTCAACCTCGTGAACAACTTCTTCTACGACAAGATGACGTCGATGCCGGAACTGCGCGACTACATGGCGTCCGTCACGGGTTGATGGACAGCGTCGTCCTGACCATCACCACCGGTGTCCGCCCGGCGGTGGTGGACCTCACCGCCGAGGCGGCGCGGTTCGTGGCCGGCCGCGGCGACGGTCTGCTGTCGGTGTTCGTCCCGCACGGGACCGCCGGGGTGGCGATCATGGGAACGGATACCGGTATCGAGGAGGACCTGCTCGACCGGTTGAACCTGCTGTTCCCGCGCGACGATCGCTGGCGTCACCGGCACGGCTCGGCCGGCCACGGAGCCGACCACGTGATCCCGGCGTTCGTGTCCTCGTCGACCACGGTCCCGGTCCTGAACGGGGAACTGGCGCTGGGCACCTGGCAGTCGGTGGTGCTGGTCGACCCCAACGCGGACAACCCCACCCGACAGGTGAGGTTGTCCTTCGTCTCCGGCTGAGCCGGGCTACTTGTCGATGAGAACGAGGACGCCGGTCACGATCGCGCCGATACCCAGAATGTCGCTGGCATTGTCGAAGTCGAGCCACGTCATGAGCCACGCGCCCCAGAAGATGAGCACGATGCCGAGAGCCAGATGCCAGATCTTGCTGAACTTCACCGCGGTTTACCTTTCCACTCGGATGACATTTGACATTACTTGCCGCGCCCCGGACGTGTCGGATGAGGAGTCCGACGACGTCGCCCGTTGCCCGTTGCCCGTTGCCCGTCGCCCGTCGCCCGTCGCCCGGGGCCCGTCGCCCGGTTCGTTTCTCCCCCCGAAGGGGGGAGTACCCCGAAGGGGGGAGGGGGGCGCGCCCAATACTGATCGCGCGTCGCGCGTTTCGAGCTACCAGGCATCAGGGCTGCCCGCGCCATCGCCTTCGCTCTCTTGCGAATTGCGAATTGCGAATTGCGGGAGGCCCCGCCAGGGGCCGACCTTCCCCAACTAGCGTCCCCCTCACATCGGGACGGGAGTGCTGGGGATGAACAGGACGATCACTCTGCGACAGCGGCTCCGCTACTCCTTCGACAACACCATGTCGAAGGGGACGCCGGCCCTCGTCGCCTGGTTGGGTCTCGCCACCATCGGGCTCGTGGTGGCGTTCAGCCTGCTGGTGATGGCCGCCCAGTTGGGGCCGGTGGGGGATGACGGGTCGCGCCCCGGGTTCTGGCGTCAGCTGTTCACCACGCTCGTGCACACCTTCGACAGCAGCGCCTTCGGGTCGGATCCTGGCGGCTGGCCCTTCGTGCTCACCATGATCGCGGTGACGATCGGCGGCATCTTCATCCTCAGCGCCCTGATCGGTGTCATCTCGGCGGGTTTCGACGCCCGGCTGCAGGAGTTACGCAAGGGGCGGTCGTTCGTCATCGAGAGCGGTCACACGCTGATCCTGGGGTGGTCGGAGGCGGTGTTCACCATCCTCTCCGAACTGGCGATCGCCAAGGCCAGCGAGTCGCGCCCGGTGGTCGTGGTGATGGCCGACCGCGACAAGGTGGAGATGGAGGACGCCATCCGGACCAAGGTCGGCGACACCGGGAAGACCCGGGTGGTGTGCCGCAGCGGCGTCCGGGTCGATCTGGCCGATCTCGACATCGTGAACCCCCGGCAGGCGCGTTCGATCATCGTCCTCGGTGAGTCGGAGCCCGAGCCCGACGCCGACGTCATCAAGACCGTCCTGGCGCTCACCCAGAATCCCGATCGTCGAGTCGAGCCGTATCACATCGTCGCCGAGATTCAGGACCCGGCCAACCTCGAGGCGGCCCGGATCGTCGGCGGTGACGAGACGACCTTGCTCGACAAGAGCCAGACGATCGCCCGCCTCCTGGTGCAGGCCTCCCGCCAGTCCGGGATCTCCGTCGTGTACACCGACCTCTTCGATTTCGCGGGCGACGAGATCTACTTTCGGGAAGACCCGGTGCTGCGGGGACGCACCTTCGGTGAGGCCAGGCTGACCTACGAGGACTGCACGGTGATCGGGGTGCGGTCCGCGTCCGGATCCCGGCTCAACCCACCGGCGGACGCCGTGATCGGCGACGGCGACCAGGTGATCGCCCTCGCCGGAGACGACTCAACGCTGGCGGTGGCCGCACCCATG